>JAFTEX010000026.1 GCA_017453445.1 Bacteroidaceae bacterium | reverse complement strand
GGTTCAGAACGTCGTGAGACAGTTCGGTCTCTATCTATCGTGGGCGCAGGAGACTTGCGCGGAGATGGCACTAGTACGAGAGGACCGTGCCGTACAGACCTCTGGTCTACCGGTTGTCCCGCCTAGGGGCACCGCCGGGTATCCACGTCTGGCAGGGATAAGCGCTGAACGCATCTAAGCACGAAGCCCCCCGCAAGATAAGGTCTCCCTTGAGGGTCGTCCGAGACGAGGACGTCGATAGGGTGCAGGTGTAAAGACGGCGACGTCAAAGCCGAGCACTACTAATTGCCCGAGTCTTTCGTCATGCTGGTTGAATCTTCGCTTTGTCCTTTTCTTTTGCAGTCCGTGTGAGTATGTCGCCTTATTGAGGTGGCTATAGTGGCGGGGTTCCACCTCTTCCCATTCCGAACAGAGAAGTTAAGCCCGCCCGCGCCGATGGTACTGCGCAAGTGGGAGAGTAGGTAGCCGCCGTTTTTTTACAGAGGGAAGCCTCCGAGTGTAATTTACATTCGGAGGCTTTTTTGTGTTTTTTTGTGTAATGTTTCCTATATTTGTGGCAATATAATAGTGTATGGGAAAGATGCAGTCCATAGACGATGCCATTATCCGACGCGTACTTCAGGGGCGGACTGAGGAGTTTCGTTTTCTGGTTCGTAGGCACAGTGCCGACGTGGTGTCCTTCGTCGGGCGGATGATTCCGCGAGCGGAGGACGTGGAGGAGGTGGTGCAGGATACTTTTGTTGCGGCTTATCGGAGTCTGGCCTCATACGAGGCAGGGAGGGCATCATTTTCGACGTGGCTCAGTCGCATCGCTTACTACACGGCACTGCACTGGTTCAGGGACAGACGCGAGGCGACGATTTATCTGGAAGACAACGAAGCCTTATTGGCAAGAATCAGCGATGAGGAGGCGGACCGCCTTTGGGAGGAAGCACCTGAGAATGAAGCCGAACGGCTGGACATGGCTCTTATGCAACTCAAGGCTGGAGAGCGGATGCTGGTGCACCTGTTCTACTACGAGGGGAAGTCACTGGCAGAGATAGGTTACATCTTGGGGGTGGAGCCGGGGACGCTGGCCACGCGCCTGTGCCGGATAAGGAAGAAACTATACATTATTATAAAAGGAACTAAGAAATGAAAAGCACAGAACAACGAAAGATAGGGGCTGGCGCATGGGTGGCTCTGCAACGGCAACGGAAGCGGGCGGAGAGGGTGTCCGTGAGTGAGAGCCTGGAGGAGCGAGTGATGGAGAAAGTTGCGAAAGCTTCGCAACACGTGCAACACGTACAGCGCGGAGCGGCGCGGATATGGCGCGTGGCAGCCTCGACGGCGCTTGCGGCACTGATTGGCGGGTTGGCTGTGGCTGCAGTGGTGATGAGCCGAAGGCATGTAGTGGAGAGAGGGAAGGATTGCGACACCGTCGCAGTATGCATGACAACGGAGGGAGCAAAAGAAACGGATGGAGCGAGCGTGGCCTTCGAGGGAGCACGCCTGGACAGCGTCATGGGTGTGATAGGAGCGCATTACGGGCGGTGTGTGTGCTTCCGCGAGGAGAAGATGAAGGGCTTGCGCCTGCATACGAGATGGAACAGGCGGGAACCATTGGTGATGTTTATCGAAAGTCTGAACGAACTGGACGGACTTCGGATTACTGATGAGCGGGATACGCTCTTTGTCTGGAAAGGAGGTGAGGAATGAGACGGACGATGATGCTTCTGACTCTTATGTGTGCCTTGGTGGTGAACGCTGAGAATATGCCGCTCTCGCAAATGTTGGCGCGACTGAACGCCGTGCAGGAGGAGTGGACAATAACTTTCGTGGAAGAGGAACTGGAGGGGATGATGGTGGAGGTTACGACACCGTCACAGCATGTGGAACTTGAGCAAGGTACGCTGATTAAAGAAGAAGAAAGCGTGCCCGACGCTGTGGCAAGGCTGACGAAGGGACTGCCTGTCAAGGTGAAAACGAAGGAACGGAAGATATACGTTCAGCGCGACAGAAAGAAGGGTCGGGGACTTTTCATGCTCTATGGTTATGTCTATGACAACCTCACGCACAACGAGGTGCCAGGAGCCGTGGTGGAGGTGATGACAAAGGACAGCATCGTGCTGGCACGACGGACGGCGATGTCATATTGGCAAAGCGGCAATCGGAGTGGGTATTCGTCGTATTTCAGCGTCGATTTGCCCCGGGAGGGGAGTCGCTACATCTTGCGTCTTATGTATGAGAACTATGACACGACGTATGTCGACTATACGCTTAGTAACCTCGGCAAGCGTGAGTTCTCGCGTCAGTTGCCGCCACTCTACATCTGCCGGCCCATACGCCATACGATGAAGGAGGTGACGGTGACGGCCTCGAAGGTGATGTTCTACCACAGGGGCGACACGGTGGTGTACAACGCCGATGCCTTCCAGTTGGCCGAAGGCTCGATGCTCGATGCGCTGGTCAGCCAGTTACCGGGTGTGGAACTGGAGGCGGGCGGTGTCATCAAGGTCAATGGCAAACGCATAGATGCCCTGCTGCTAAACGGCAAGGACTTCTTCCGTGGCGACAAGCGTGTGATGCTGGAGAACCTGCCGGCCTATACGGTGAAGCGGATAGAGGTATACGACAAGTACGGCGAGAAGAGCGAGTTCCTGGGGCAGAAGCTGGAGGGTGACAAGGAATATGTGATGGACGTCAGGCTCAAGAAGGAGTATAGCATCGGGTGGCTCGTGAATGCCGAGGGCGGAGGTGGCTCAGTGTTGGATGGACGCAAGGATATCATGAAAAACGAGGCAGATGGACGCTACATGTCAAGGGCCTTTGCCATGCGTTTTACCGACCACTCGCGGTTGGCGGCCTTTGGTAATGCCAACAACCTGAACGACGGGACGCGACCGGGCGAGCGCAACCAGTGGAATGCCTCAAACAATCTGACGGGACAGCAGACGCAGCAGCAGGGCGGCATGGACTACTATGTGGAGGACCGAAGTAAGAAGTGGAAGGTACAGGGGAATTTCATTGTCAGTCACGAGCAGGAAGACCGCGAGACGGTGACTGACCGCACGAACTTCCTTCCGGGTAGTGATACACGTGAACATAGTCGTTCAGTGGCCGACAACCGAAGGCTTGCCTTCTCGACGTGGGATAACTTCAGTTACAACTTCAAGCAAGTGCGCCAGACGCTTACAGCGCGCATGGGGTACGTTCGCAATGACAAGCACTCCACGTTCGCCTCTTCGGCATGGCGGCTCCCCAGCGATACGGCGCTGAATACCACAGACTCGCTCATCTACACCAACAGGCGGCAGGGCAAGCAGCAAGGCCGCAACCTGTGGATTAACCTCTCGACAAGCACCCTCTTCAAGTTCCGCCACTCCAGCGACTGCGTTACACTGGAAACCGACAGCCGCTTCGAGGCGAGCGACGGCGAACGCTTTAACCGCCAACGCGTCACGGGCACATCGCCCCTATACGCAGACCAATACTTCAAGACCCACCCCGACCGCCATGGCAAATTCTGGGGACAGGGTACGTATGCCTGGAAGATAAGGAGCAACCTGACGCTGGAGTCGAGCCTCAGTTACGAGCACCGCGAGACGCTAAAGGAGCAATCCCTTTATCTGTTAGACCGTCTCGACCGTCACGATACGTTAGGATTCGGCGTATTGCCTTCCGTCGCCGACTACGAACGCACGATGGACCACTTCAACAGTTACGACAGCCGCCTCTCCGAGAACTACTACACGCTGACACCCGTCCTATGGTGGTTCCCAAAGACGACCGGCGGACAGTGGAGCATCGGCCAGTGGATGCCCGTGCGCCTGCTCGACCGCCGGCTGCATTACAGACGGGACGACTTGGACACCACCCTCGTCCACCGCACCATACTCTTCGACACGGGCAACAGTTATGCCGTATGGAGGAGCGAACACCACGAAGGGAAAGCCACCACACAGGTGTTCCTTGCTTACCGATTGAGTTCCGAAGCCCCGTCATTACTGAACAGGGTTGACATCCGCGACACCAGCAACCCGCTGGTTGTCCAAGAGGGCAACGCCGACCTGCGCAACACCTACACCCACTCTGGCAACGTGGGTTGGCAGAGGGACAATCCCAACAAGTCGTGGCACTACCTCTCCTTGGACTTTCGCTACACCCACAACACCGTGGCCATGAGCCAATTGTACAACACTCGGACGGGGGTGCAGACATATAAGCCTTATAGCGTCAGCGGTAACTGGGACACCGATGCGGAATACTGCTTTGGCGGCATTCCTTTGGACAGAAAACAACACCTGCGACTGACCCTTGCACCCCATTTCCAGTACATCCACAGCGTCGACCTCACGGGTATCACCCGACTGGAGCGGAGCACTGTCATGACCGCCCGCCTCTATCCGCGTGTACGGCTCGATTACCGCATCGGGCAGCACAGCCTGCGCCTGGAGACAAAGCCCGAGGTGCGCTGGCTCCACAGCCCCAGGGCCGACTTTCAGGACTTCCGCGTCGCCGACTGCCAGACTACGCTTGAGGTGGTACTCGCTCTGCCGTGGAAACTACAGTTCTCCAGCGACCTGACGCTCTGGAACCGCCGAGGCTATACTGACTCGTCGATGAACGACGACCAGTGGATATGGAAGGCTCGGCTCGCACGCCCATTCTGCAAGGGAAGGTTCGTGGTGATGCTCGACGGTTTCGACCTTCTCGGCCAGTTGAAGAGCATCAATCGCACGCTGAATGCACAGGGGCGCACCGAGACGTGGCAGAGCACACCGCCGCGCTACCTGCTCCTGCATGTACAGTGGAAATTCAACAAGAATCCTAAGTTCAACGAAAAAAATCGTTAAAATAATATGATTTATTTGGTTGGTATGGAATTTATGCGTACCTTTGCATTATTGAACGATAAATTTAGTTGAACTATATGAAGAACGTTGCAAAACTGACGAGTAAGGAAGAAGAGGTGATGGAGATGATATGGCAATTAGGTGCATGTGCCCCGAAGGACGTATTGGCCATTTATCCCGAGCCTAAGCCGCACATTAATACTGTGGCCACGATGTTTCAGTCGCTGGAGAAGAAGGGGTATCTGACACACGAGGCGCAAGGCCGCGGTTATGTCTACACCCCCCTCGTGAAGCAGCAGGATTATGGAAAGAGTAAGTTACATTCGTTCGTGGGGCGCTACTTCGAGAACTCGTATCTCAATGTGGTGTCCACACTGGTTCAGGAAGAGAAGGTCAGTGAGCAGGAGTTATTAGACTTTCTGAACGAGTTGAAGAAGAACCGGAAGTAACTGATGCAGATAAAGTTTTTCCTATGGCTACATTTCTAATCTATATATTGAAGTGGGCTTTGTCGCTTACGCTTCTCTATTCGCTTTATGGATTGTTGCTCAGGCGCGAGACGTTCCATGCACTGAATCGTGCGGTGCTGTTGAGCGTACTGGTGGGGAGCATGGTGCTTCCGCTTTGTTCGTTCGAGACGGAGAAGACTACTCCTCTGCAGGAGGGTGTTCTGTGGATGGAGGAGCGCGTGAAGGAAGTGGCGATGGCATTGCCACAGACTGAACAGGTGGCACCGCATGAAGCAGAAGCCGAAGCAAGGCCCTTGAGGCAGTTGAGTCTGGTGAGGGTGCTGGCATGGGTGTATGTGGCAGGCCTTGTGGTGTCCTGGCTCATGTACCTTGGGGCCATCTTTTCGGCCTTGCGCATGATAGGGCGCGGCAGGCCGTTGCCCTTGGTCGGACGGGGGCAGAAGTGGCCCGGACTTGAGATTCCTCGCGGTGTCGTGGTGCTGGTGAACGAACGGGCCGTAACGCCTTTCAGTTGGATGTGCTGGGTTGTACTCACATCGTCGAAGATGGATGACTTCAATCGGGCCATTCTGGCACACGAACTGGAGCATATCCGTTGTCGCCATTCGTGGGACATGCTCCTGTGCGACGCTACGACGCGCATGCTCTGGTGGTTGCCTTTCGTTTGGATGTTGCGCCACGACCTGGCTGATGTGCATGAATATCAGGCCGACCTTTATGTGACAACCCACGGATATGGAAGCGATGAATATCAGCTGTTATTAGTGAAGAAAGCCGTAAATGCCGGACTGCAGCCGGTGGTGAACGGCTTCAATAGAAGTTCAATTAAAAGAAGACTGAAAATGATGTATCAAAAGAAATCGAACCGAGCGGCGATGCTGAAGGTGTTCTACCTGTTGCCGCTGGTGGCCTTTGTGGCAACGGCCTTTGCACGGCCCACGCTGATGAAGGAACTGCAGAACACAATCCGCGAAGAAGAGGAGCGGGCTCCGCTGCTGGCCTTGCCGAAGTCGGAGCCTGAGGAGGCCGCGATGGCATCGCTGCAGACGGGACAACGGGCAGAGGCCAGCAACGCCATTGCCGGCAATGCCGAGGATGCCGAAGGCGATGGACAAGCCGATGTGAGCGACACCTTGGACCTGTCGCTGGGCGTGGACACCTGCTTTGCGACACCAACGCCCAACCCCGAGGCACTGCTGGACAGCACGATGGCGGCCGTGGGCGCACGGAAGATAGGGCAGGGCGTGTACGTCGGAGCCTTCCGACCGAACTATACGGGCGACACCATCCGCGTGAAGCATGTGCAGATAGACGGCGGAGCACACTGGGAGATAGACGGGCGTGAGGACGGCTACACCATCTGGCTGCAAAAGGAAGACCGCGAGGAACTGGGCCGTGGATATCACATCCGCACGATGCAACCCGCTCAGCAGGCAAAGACACCACACGTGAACAATGCCCCCATTGACCCGCATTGGCGACCTGCCGAGGTGACGCGGCATGAGGCTGATGCGCAATCCATGCGCCTCGAACGAGGAAAGGATGAGACACGCCTGAATGTGTATATGACCACCGAAATGCCCAATCCAGAGGACGGAACGCTCGACATGCTGGGGGTGGATTTTGCTGAACTGGCACTCATAGACCCGAAGACGGGCGACCGCTATATGTGCCGCCGCGTGGAGAACTATGAGGACAAATTTGTGGCGCTGTCGATTGGTGATAAGGCAGGTGTCGTCGTAAAGATTACGGCCATCTATCCGCTCCTGCCCAAGAAGGTGCGCCGCGTGGAACTGGCCATCCACACCCCGAACGGATGGGAACGCACCGGCACCGTCTTCAAACTCAAGAAAGACGAACGCCCCGTACAAGTTATTCACTAATGAAAGGAGGACCGAAGAATGAAAAAGATATTATTTGCCCTGATGCTTGTGTGCATGGCCATTCCTGATGGCTATGGAAAGACGAAACTGCCGACCTACGATGTGCGCCCCGCGAATCAAGCCCCTACGCTGGAGCGCCCGGCGTGGCCTGACTATGACGTCCAGAACGAGAACTCCTTTGCCGTATTCAGTAACATCCTGGAGGTGAAGCCGACGGCCAGTGGAAAGAATATGGGGACGGGAGGAGGCCTATGGACGCTCTATCGCTGTGAGGAGGCCACCTACGTCACCTTCGACTGGCAGGTGCCCTCTTATCAGGACTGGTGGTTCTTCCGCTTTACGACGGGTTCTGCCATCATCGATGCCGACACGGGCGACCAATACCTGCTGCGCGAGATAGAATATTTCCCCATGGACCAGTGCTTCTGGGTTCACGGCCAGTCGGGCCGCACCATCCGCTTCGTGCTCGTCTTTGCCCCGCTGCCCCTGTCGGTCGAGCATGTGCAAATCTTCGAGGCCTCGGCCCCCACGCGCAGGTGGATGGACGGCGATGCAATGCGCAGCCGTGTCTTCGACCTCGACGAACTGCGGCCGAAGGCGGAGCGTGTGGAGAAGCAGGGGAGGGTGATATACTGACGGGGATGTTGTGATGGCATCGCAACAAACAGAACAGGCGCCCCTCGCATAGAACGCAACCCGCAGTGCGGAGGTCCGTTAATAATTCTTAATAAGGAACCCTTTGGCGTAA
This sequence comes from Bacteroidaceae bacterium, assembly GCA_017453445.1. Taxonomy (GTDB): domain Bacteria; phylum Bacteroidota; class Bacteroidia; order Bacteroidales; family Bacteroidaceae; genus Physcousia. The sequence continues at coordinate 60,562 of JAFTEX010000026.1, read as the reverse complement.
TGTTTTTGCGTCAGGTCGTATATATGAGAATAGAAAGCAAAGAGAATACTGTTTCTCAAATTAGATTTAGTTAGTATGTAATGGGCCCACATCCCTCGCTGCCTGTGAAGGTAGCGAGGGATTTTTTTTTGTTCCTTTTTTAAGTCTTTTTTGTTAGTTTTGCGTTATATAGATGAAAGGACACGAAAGCATGAGACTACTGAACATCGGAAAATGGCGGCGGGACGCGGAACATCTGCTGGAGGCAGAACGCCCCGGGATGCTGCAATATGCCTGCTACCGGTTGGGCAACCGAGCCGATGCGGAGGATGCCGTGCAGGACACCTTCGTCAGGGTACACCGGCGCATGGCGCATGGCGACTTTGAACAGGGGAACCTTACGGGCTATCTCTATCGCACGCTGGCCAACCTGTGCGTCAGCCGTCAGCGGGAGGCGGGGCGGCGAACCATGGTTTCGTTGGACGGGCAGGGCGGTGCGGCCTTCGCCACGTCGCACATTGATGACTCTTCCGTGTCCGAAGCGGAAGACTTCGAACAGGAGTACGGGCGCATCAGCCGTCTGCTTTGCGAGATACCCGACGAACAGGCCGAGGTCATCCGTCTGCACTACTATGGCGACAAGACATTCCGCGAGATTGCCGAGATGCTCGGGTTGCCCGTCACCACGATCAAGTCGCGCTTCGTCTATGGGCTGGAAAAGATAAGAAAAGGATTGAACGTTAAAAACAGAGAACTATGACTTGCCATGAATTCCGAAATCGCGTGGCCGACCTCTTCGACCGAGAGGTAGAGCCACAACTGCGAGCCGAACTTGAAAGGCACATCGGCGGATGCCCCCAATGCAGGGCATACTACGAGGAACTGAAGGACATGGGCGAACGCTTGCGCCCCCGCCATTCGCCTGTCGAGATGCCTTCGCGAGTCAGCCGTCCCCTACGCCGATGGCAACGCATTGCCGCCACGCTTGTCGGCATCGCGTTTCTCGGTGGTGTAGCATGGGCAGTTGTAGGTTACCGCTTGAAATCGTCCCCGACGAATGAAACTCCAACCGCATCGGTAACTACTCCCCTCCCTCCCGGGGAAGGGCAGGGGGATGAGTCTGCCCTTCGTTTCGACAATGTTTCGCTGGACAGCATCCTCACGGTCGTTTCTCGTCATTATGGCAAGACTGTGCGGTTCTGCAACGAAGAGGCCCGCACAATGCAGCTCATCATGACGTGGAACCCGGCCGACTCACTCGGGGAATTCATCGGTCGGCTGAATATGTTCGAGGGACTGCACATCACCTTGCAGGCAGACACACTCGTTGTGGAATCCGGACCCACCCCCGACCCCTCTCTGGAGGGCGGGGAGGAGTAACCTTTCAAACTGCGGATAATGAAAAAGTTACTATACCTTATTATATATATATACTCGTCCCCCTTTCTGTCTGCACAGGTGACTGCTCCCTCCCAGCACGGGAGGGCGGGGGGAGAGTCTCTCATCGAGGCCCTGCAGGCCCTGGCCCAGGAGCATCCCGACTACACCATCGACATCCTGACCGAAGGACTGACGGAACTGCGCACATCGGCCCGCACCCGAGGCCGAGGCGTGCCCGACGACGTACGCCGCCTCTGCAAGGGACTGCCCGTGAGGGTGAACACCGACGGGCGGCACATCACCGTGCAGGCCAAGCGAAAGCAACGGCTGCAGACCATTGTCCTCGGAGGATATGTCGAGGACGGGTTCCTGAAGATGCCCCTGCCCGAGGCCCGCATCTCCGTCCTGGCGGCGGACAGCACCGTAGTCGTGGACTCGGCTCAGATGGTGCGTTTCTATGGTCGCGGCATGCGTCTCGTCGGGGCGCACTATACGGCTGAGGTCAGCGGCTTGCCGAAGGAGTACCTTGTCCGTGCCCAACTCGACGGCTACGACGACCAGTGGCAGCGCGTGCCCGTCCCTGCCGGGGAGCAGGAGGTGGAGGTGCCCAAGCTGAGTATGCGCAAGATGCAGGGCAAGACACTGAAGGAGGTGGTGGTGACGGCCACGAAGGTGAAGTTCTTCTGGCGCGGCGACACGCTCGTCTACGATGCCACGGCCTTCCAGTTGCCGCAGGGCTCTATGCTGGGCGACCTCATCCGTCAGATGCCCGGCGTGACGCTGAACGAGCAAGGCGAGATATTCGTCAACGGGCGCAAGGTGGACGAACTGCTCCTGGGGTCGCGTACGTTCTTCGGCGGCAACAAGCGCGTGCTGATGGAGAACCTGCCTTACTACACCGTGAAAACCTTGAAGGTGTACGAGAAGCAGACCGACAAGAACGAGGCCCTGGGCTACGACGTGGAGCCGAAGAAATATGTCATGGACGTGAACCTGAAGGACGAATACAGTCGGGGCTACATTGCCAACGTGGAGGCGGCCGGCGGAACGGACAAGCGCTACCTGGGCCGTGGTTTCCTCCTGGGCTTCACCGACCGGGTGCGCACGACGCTGTTGGGCAACCTCAACAACGTGAACGAGTCGCGCCACGTCGGCGAGCAGGGCCACTGGCGCCCCGGCTCGGCACCGCAGTCGCTGCTGACGACACGCAGCGTGGCGGGCGAGGTAGCTTATTACGCCAAGGAGGACAAGGTGAAGAATGTATTTCGTGCCGAATTCACCTCCACAAGCGACGAGCAGACCATGCACCAGCGCCGCGAGCAGTACCTCGACGGACTGAAGCCGACCGCGCAGATCGAAGCCTTCAACCGCCTGGGCAATAACCGCCTGAACCTGCACAACGACTTTACGCTGAAGAAGCCGTGGACCTGCGTCACTGCCGACTTTCGCTATGCCCATCGCGACGGCTCCATGCATTCGGCCTTCGAGGAGTGGGCCGACTCGCTCACCATCCTGCAGCGCACCGTGGGCATGAGCGAGGGCACAACGTGGGGCCTCACCGCCGACGCGCAGGGCACCATCAGGTTCCGCCGCCCCAAGCAGCATATCTCCTACTACGGCTGGATAAACCACGAAACCGAAAAGACGGAGGAGGGTACACAATATCAGACAACCAACACGGGAAAAAGTCTCAACGCCCGCTCCATCCGAAACCGCTGGACGGGAGGCATGGCATCGCTCTCCTATCACAAGGAACTCGGTCATGACCTGACACTGTCAGCAGGCGACGGGGCAAACATTACGGTGACCGACAACCACGACTGGCTCTATCATCCCGACACCCTCCTTTTGCCCTCGCAGCTCGACGCCCTCGCGGCCATCACCGACCCACGGAACTCTTATGACCTGCATCGCCGCCGTTGGGAACACAAACCAAGCATAAGTCTGTCGAAAAGCGGCACCTACATCCACCCCCAAATCCACATGACGGTGGGCTATCAACGATGGAGCATCGGCATGGGCGTGCCCGTCGTCCATGAACGAATCAGTTATCAGCGCGGCGTGATTGACACCATAGCCCGGCAGACGACCGTCATCCTGGACCCTCACGCCTCGTTCCGCCACGTATGGAAGGACGGCAAGCGCGACATCAGCTTTCACGCCGGTTACAAGAACGCCCCCGCCGAACTGCTCGACCGCATCGACTGGCGCGACGACAGCCATCCCCTCATCGTCAAGATCGGCAACCCCGACCTGAAAGGCACGGCAAAGACGTCGCTCAGTGCCAGTTACTACGACCGGACGGCCCCTCGCCAGGGCATGTACTATCTGGATGCCAAGTTCGACTATTACCATCGCGCCGTGTCGCAGTCGGTCGCCTACAATCCCGCCACGGGCGTCTATACTTACAAGCCCCGGAACATCAGCGGCACCTACGTGGCCCACGCCAACTTCAGCACCGACCGCAAAATAGGGCAGAAGGGCCGTTGGACATGGCACGTGAACAGCGGCATTGACTGGAACCACGCCAAGGACCACGCCATGCTCCAGACCCCTCCCAGCCTCCCCGTGAAGAAAGAGGCTCCCTCCCTCACGGGAGGGCCGGGGGAGGGTCTTAACACCGTCAACACCCTGACGCTGAACGGTGCAGGCCACATCCAGTACGACCACAAGGGCCTGAACATCCGCGCCCTGGCCGAGGCCCGTTGGCGCCACTCGGAAGGATTGCGGGAAGGCGGGCAAGGTTCGGGAATGGGGCAGATGCAAGACTTTGCCGTGCTCAACGCCGTCGATTTCCAGTACGGCCTCACCGCCCGCTACACCACGCCGCGCCTGTGGGCAAAGGCCAGCGAGGGCCTGACCCTCTCCGCCGACGGCATCATGTACAGCCGCCGAGGCTACGGCAGCAGTCTGCTGAACACCGACGACTTCGTGCTCAACGCCTCCCTCAGTCAACCCCTGTTCCGGGGGCGGCTCATCCTGCGCCTCGAAGCCTTCGACCTCCTCCACCAGCTCTCCTCCACTCGCTATGAGGTGAACGCCCTGGGCCGCACCGAGACGTGGTACCGCACGCTGCCCCGCTACGTGATGTTCCACGTCGTCTACCACTGGAGCCGAACCCCTAAGACTGCGGGCAAGTGAGCGCAGAGTGACGCTTGTCTCTGCTCTGCCGAACGTAAGCAGACTCGACTGAAAGTCAAGCGCGACAGATAATACTGTTTTTCATAGACAGAATATAGTTAGTTTGTAATGAACCCACGTCCTTCGCCGCCTGTGAAGGTAGTGAGGGATTTCTTTTCTCTCATGCTGCCTGTTCTTTTGAATGTTATTCATTGTCAGTGGCTTATTACTGCCATGAGAGTGGCAATACTTTGGCAGTACTGCTGTCGCTATATTGGCAGTGGTGCTGTCATTATAGTGTGATATTCGCTACCATAATAGTGTCACAGGCATTACCTTTATAGTGTCGCAGGTGCTGTCAGTATAGTGCCGTGCCGCTTGCTCCCTGGAGCGGGATTGCACGCGTTATGGAGGAGCGAAGGCCGATAACCGGCGCATTGGCATGGGCTTTGTGGGCCTTAAAAGTAATTAACAGGGTTATATTTGAATATCTCGATGATTTTTCGTATCTTTGCAACCCAAATCTGACTATACATAATAATAAAAGAAGAATATGAACACAACGTTTGAGAAGGTCGACGCGCTGAACGGCCTCATTACCATGCAGATTGAGAAGGCAGACTATGCCGAGAACGTAGAGAAGGAACTGAAGAACTTCCGCCGCAAGGCCAATATGCCCGGCTTCCGTCCCGGTCAGGTGCCCATAGGCCTGATAAAGAAACGCTTCGGCACCGAAATGAAGGCCGAGGCTGTGGACAAGCTGATTCGCGAAAAGCTCTACGGCTACATCCGCGACGAGAAACTGAACGTGCTGGGCGAACCCCTTCCCAACGAGGAGAAGACCCCGAAGACCGACTTCGAGATGCAGGACGACTTCACGTTCGTCTTCGACGTAGCCCTGGCCCCCGAGTTCGATGCCAAACTGACGGACAAGGACAAGGTGGACTACTACACCATTGAGGTGGACGACAAGATGGTGGACCAGCAGGTGGAGTCATACGCCAGCCGCAACGGTCAGTACCAGAAGGTGGACCAGTATCAGCCCCGCGACATGGTGAAGGGCCTGTTGGCCGAACTTGACGGTGAAGGCAACCCCAAGGAGGGCGGCGTGCAGGTGGAAGGTGCCGTGATGCTGCCCGACTACATGAAGAACGAGGACGAGAAGGCCAAGTTTGCCGACTGCAAGGTGAACGACGTGCTCACGTTCAACCCCTCGAAGGCCTATAACGGCAACGAGACTGAACTGGCCTCGCTGCTGCGCCTGAAGAAGGAAGAGGTGGGCGAACTGAAGGGCGACTTCAGCTTCCAGGTGGAGGAAATCACCCGCTACCAGCCCTCGGCAGTTGACCAGACCCTGTTCGACCACATCTTTGGCGAAGGCAAGGTGAAGAGCGAGGAGGAGTTCCGCGCACGCATCAAGGACTTACTCTCCGACCAGTTCCAGAAGGACAGCGAGTTCAAGTTCATGCTCGACCTGCGCAAGCACCTGATGGAGTGCGTGGGCAAGGTGGAATATCCCGAGCAGATGCTGAAGCGCATCATGCGCCTCAATAATCCCGACAAGGACGAGAAGTTCGTGGACGAGCACTTCGAGAAGAGCCTGGAGGAACTCACCTGGCAGCTCATCAAGGAGCAGCTCACGCAGCAATTTGAGATTAAGCTGGAGCAGGACGACGTGCTGGAGGCTGCCAAGTCGGTGACCAAGATGCAGTTCGCCCAGTACGGCATGATGGAAGTGCCCGAAGAGATGCTGAACCAGTACGCTCAGGAGATGCTCAAGAAGAAGGACCAGACGGAAAACCTCGTCACCCGTGCCATTGAGCAGAAGATTGCCGCCAAGGCCAAGGAGACGGTGAAACTGAACGAGAAGACCGTCAGCCTCGACGAGTTTAACAAGATGTTCAAGGACTAAGATTTTATTTAACCACAGATTACACAGATTTCTCAGATTAAGCAGCCGTGAGTTGAAGAAATGATCTGTGCAATCTGTGTAATCAGTGGTTAGAAAGAATTTAATTATATTATGAGTGACTTTAGAAAGTTTGCTACCAAGCACTTGGGGATGAACAGCATGGTGCTGGACGACGTGGTGTCCATGCAGAACCAGTACCTCAATCCCTATATCCTGGAGGAACGCCAGCTGAACGTGACCCAGATGGACGTCTTCTCGCGCCTGATGATGGACCGCATCATCTTCCTCGGCACGCAGATTGACGACTACACTGCCAACACCCTGCAGGCCCAGCTCCTCTATCTCGACTCCACCGACCCCGGAAAGGACATCAGCATCTACATCAACTCGCCCGGCGGCAGCGTACATGCCGGACTGGGCATCTACGACACGATGCAGTACATCAAGAGCGATGTCTCCACCATCTGCACCGGCATGGCCGCCTCCATGGCCGCCGTGCTGCTCGTGGCCGGACAGAAGGAGAAGCGTTTTGCACTGACCCACAGCCGCGTCATGATACACCAGCCGATGGGCGGTGCACAAGGCCAGGCCAGCGACATCGAAATCACGGCCCGTGAGATTCAGAAACTGAAGCAGGAACTCTACACCATCATCGCCAACCACAGCGGCCAGCCCTACGACAAGGTGTGGGCCGACAGCGACCGCGACTACTGGATGACAGCCCAGGAGGCATGTGAGTATGGTATGATTGACAAGGTGCTTGTGAATAAGTAATGGCTACAAAGAAAACTTGTTCCTTCTGCGGCCGCTCGGAGCGCGAGGTGCCCCTGTTGATAACGGGTATGTCGGGCTTCATCTGCAGCGATTGCGCCGAGGCGGCCTATCAGATAGTGATGGAGAACATGAAGGGGGCCGGTGCCAAGCCGTCGTCCGACTTTAACCTTGCCCTTGACGAACTGCCCAAGCCGAAAGACATCAAGGCCTTCCTCGACCAGTACGTCATCGGCCAGGACGATGCCAAGCGCTACCTCTCCGTCAGCGTCTACAACCACTACAAGCGTTTGCAGCAGAAACGGGAAGATGACGGTGTGGAGATTGAGAAATCCAACATCATCATGGTCGGAGCTACCGGTACGGGCAAGACCCTCCTGGCTCGCACCATCGCCCGCCTCTTGAAGGTCCCCTTCACCATTGTCGATGCCACGGTGTTCACCGAGGCCGGCTATGTGGGCGAGGACGTGGAGAGCATCCTCTCACGCCTCCTGCAAGTGGCCGACGGCGACGTGAAGGCCGCCGAACGGGGCATCGTCTTCATCGACGAAATCGACAAGATAGCCCGTAAGGCCGACAACCCCAGCATCACGCGCGATGTCTCGGGCGAGGGTGTGCAGCAGGGCTTGCTGAAGTTGCTGGAGGGCAGCATCGTGAACGTGCCCCCCAAGGGCGGCCGCAAGCACCCCGAGCAGGACTTCGTGCATGTGGACACGCACGACATCCTCTTCATCTGCGGCGGTGCCTTCGACGGCATCGAGAAGAAGATTGCCCAGCGACTGAACACCCACGTCGTGGGGTTCAACTCCGTGCAGCACACGCGCCACATCGACAAGGGCAACCTGATGAAGTACATCCTGCCGCAGGACTTGAAGTCGTTCGGCCTGATTCCCGAAATCATCGGTCGCCTGCCCGTGCTGACGTACCTCAACCCCTTGGACCGCGACGCCCTGCGCCGCATCTTGGTGGAACCCAAGAACTCGCTCGTGAAGCAGCAGGTGAAACTGTTCGCGATGGACGGCATTGAACTGGAGTTCACCGACGACACGCTGGAGTACATTGTGGACAAGGCCGTCGAGTACAAACTCGGTGCACGCGGTCTGCGCAGCATCATGGAGACCCTGATGGTGCAGCTCCAGTACGAGGCTCCCTCAGACGAGAAGAAAAAGAAACTCGTCATCACCAAGGAGTATGCCCAGAGCCAACTCGAGAACTCCACCTTGCAGGAAGGCATGGAAGGGTAGAAAAGAAGAAAGCGTCCTTACGGACATAAGCAAGTTTGGATGTAAAAAGCCGCCCCCCGGATTCGTTCCGGGGGGCGGCTTTTTGCGTTTTTGCGCTCACTTAACCACGACCTTGAATTTCATTCTTGCTCGTTTCCGTTCGGCAAACCAATGTAAACATTGTTTTGCGCTCACTTAACCACGACCTTGAATTTCATTCTTGCTCGTTTCCGTTCGGCAAACCAATGTAAACATTGTTTTGCGCTCACTTAACCACGACCTTGAATTTCATTCTTGCTCGTTTCCGTTCGGCAAACCAATGTAAACATTGTTTTGCGCTCACTTAACCACGACCTTGCATCCGTTCATGATGTAGATGCCAGTCGGAAGTTTCCGCAGATTCTTCGTGTCCCCGGCCTTGTACACCAGTTTGCCGTCAATGCTGTAGATGTTGCCCATCGGGGTCTGTCCGGGCAGGTCGATGATGGCCGTCTCAATCTCGTCGCCGATCTGTACGCCCATGCGCTTGGCCAGGCCTTCAATCTCGGTGTGGAAATATCCGCGGAAGCGGCCTGTCGGCACCATGGCGGCCTCGTCGACATAGTAAACCACGTCGGATGAGATGTAGTAGTTGCCGTCTGCCGTCGGAACCATCACGTTCTGGTACGAACCCACGAAGTCTATGCCGTCGCTGGTCTTGTCAATGGGGCCGTCGGCTCCGGGCTCTTCGATGGAGGTGCCCATGATGTCGTAGAACGAGGTCTTCGTCTGTCCGTTAGCCAGGAGCGAGTTGTTGGTAATGGTTCCGGGCTTGATGAGGTAAGGCACGTTGGCCTCCATGCGACTGACAACCTCGAAGACTAAGAATTGCCCGTTGAGCAGCCCGTCGAGGCGGGCCACCTTGGTGCCTGTTCCGAATACGTCTTCAGGCTTCTCTACGGCACATGGGAGACAGATGCTGTTCCATGAGCCCTTGCGGAAGGAGCGTTGCAGTTTCACGTTGGCCAGTTCGACGGCTTCGGGCACGTAGTCCTTTGTGTCTTGCAGGATGACGCTCACGGGCGCATAGTCCTTATAGTCCACCACGATGGTGGCATCGCCCGTGACGGTGTGCTCGTACTCGTCGCCGTCCACCTCATGGTCCGTGTCGTCGTTTACGATGAAGCCGATGATGCGATAACCGTCGTTGGCCGTTGCCTTGAGGTTGAGCACGGTGCCGTAGTCGTAGATACCCGAACCGACGTTGACTTCACCGACAGCCGTGGGCACAACGATGTTCACATTGTAGGTCTTCGGTTTGAAGACGGCCACAAGGTTGTACATCTTGTTCATCTCCACCGTGATGGTCGGGTCTGTGCTGAAACGTTCCAACTTGCTTTCGTCGAAGTCGGTCCCTATCTTAGGTGCCAGGAACTTTCCCTTGATGCCAGCGGCATTGCCATGGGCTGAGTTGGTGGTCACCTCATCAGCGAGCAGGCCCCAGTAGGAGAAGTCGTAACCCTCGGTGGGCGCACCGGTGAGGGTGAGCAGATGTCCGTAGAGGGCATTGCCCTCAGCATTGCCGCTGCTGCTTTCGATGGTTCCGCCCTCGGCAGGCCAGGGCATCACATTGTAGTGTACCAGCCCATCCTTGAAGAGCATCCACTTGACTTGCTTCCCTTTGTAACCGAGGAAGCCCTCTTTGTCGCGGATGCTGTCGGTCTTCACCTGCAGCCAATAGTAGCCATTGGCTGAGAGGCTGCTGGTGTTCAGGCGGAAGATACTGTCGTTCTCCACCATGGTGATGGGGAGGTCGATGTTCTGTTTCACACCCTCGTATCGCAATACAAGGTCGTCGCGCGTGAACGTTGTCGCGTCGATGCCTTTGTTGAAGGTCACGGTCAGTTGGTCGATGACCTCTTCGGCAATGTCGTCGTCAGCTGGCACCGTTGCGATGCTTAACACGTCGAGACGTATCTCTGGAGTAGGCTCGAACTCTACGACGTAGCTGAACGTCTTCGGGCCGTCGGCATAGTCCACTATGTGCAGCTTGTTCTCAGGCAGTGGATCCCAACCGTCCTGCATGGTCCATTGTGTCGTCCAGAAGTTCTCGGGATCCATTTCCTCCCCAGTGGTCTCATCCTTGATGGAGAGAATCTTTGCACTTCCGCCTGTCGGGTCGGCCACGGCGGTATAGAACCATTCTTTTTGTGGCACTGTGACACGCACACGCCACTTCGAGTCGCCCAGTGCCGTCACGGTGGTGATGGCCGAGAGTGTCTTCATGTCCTCGTCCTCTCCATTGGAGAAGTAGATGTGGTCGGGTTCAGCATGTCCGTCCTCCACATCATTGCAGACCCATGCGCGATACTTCTGATCGCCAAAGCGGGCATTCACGCTGTGGATGAGTTCGTGGATGGTCACCTCGTCCAAGAGCGACAGGTCTGGGTTGCCATAGCTGGTGACGTGGGTTACGCTCACGTCATAACTGGTGAAGTGGCCGAGCAATGAGCTGGTGAGGTCCCAGGTGGCATACGAACTGCTGCCAGACGGAATGTCGCCAAACTGCGTGGCGATGAGCGAGTCGAGTGCCATGGCCTTCTCGCCTCCATTGAGGCTCGACGAGACGATGGCGAAGTCCACGAGCAGTCCCTTTGCGTTCTCCACAATCTTCGGTTGTTTGGTCATCATGCGCACGTTCGTGGCTTTGCCCTTGCCCTTGTTGTGGATGAGAACGGAGAACTCAGACGGGATGACTGGCTCCACCTCTTCGGTCAGCGGGTTGTCGCCATATACGTCGCGTTGCATGAAGTAGGTTAGGTCGAGTTCGGGCGAAGGCTTCACTTGCAGTTTGACGGGGTAGAGGGCACGTGTCTGGTAGGTGCTTCCGTCATGCCAGGAGAGATCGCCGCCGAAGGAGTATGTGGTAATCGTATCGGGAGCCGCATACTTCGTGGGGATGAACAGGATGGTGGCCACGCCCTTGCCCTTTGGTGCCAATGTCCACGGTCCATCTACAGAACCTGTGAATCCCGTAATACTCTCGAAGTTTATCTGGAACTCATGGCTTGTGGCCTGTTCGCCCAGGAGGTTCTGCACGATGACATCCAGCTCGATGTCCTTCAGCGTGTTCTCGGTGGAGTTGTCGATGGTCAGCGTGCCTCGGAAGGCTTGGCGCGTGAGCACCAGTTTCTGTTCTATCTCCAGTTTCACCGTGGCACAGGTGTTGCTGCTCTGGTTCTCGAGGTGCTCCAGCACATTGCCGTTTGCACTCTCAATGAGTTCTTCCCATGAGATGAATCCCATATCCACGAGACCCTGTTTGCAATCGTCGAGGCGAGTCTGGAATTCCCTCAGTTTTTCAAAGCTGACATGGTTGTCGTTGGTGGGTTCCAGACCGTCGAGAATGCGATAGGTGTTCTGCATGCGCTCCACATATCTGCGAATGTTGAAGTCATAGTATATGCCCACTTGGTTAGGCATGTGAATGGTGATACCTGTGTAGTCCGCCTCTCCAACGGCCAACATGAGGGGCACTGTGTTGGGATTCAGATTGTACAGTTCGTTTTTATCATGGAGTTCCTCCAGTCGCAAATCTACTCCATAGAGATACTCAAAGAACTTGGGAGGAATGGAGTCTATGAGGTTGGGGGCACCAGTCTTCTCCTTAGCAAAGTCGTGATAGATTTCAAGGTAGTCGTAGTAAAGGAGATATTTCAGACTGGCAGCTTGGAGCAGTGAGGGCTGAGTGGGAGCCTTGGGACCTAAACCGAATGCCTTGACGCCATTGGCCATAGCTTCTATACAACCTACGACGGGTGCAGCCTTCGCGGCTTTTTTCGAACCGAGGTCGCCTGCACAGGAAAGGGTATTGCTCGCAGTGACACTGCCTTTCGAGATGTCTCCGGCCAAGTCCTTACAAGGAGGTGTGGGGATGGGCGGTACCTTGCAGAAACATTCGCACAACACACAGGCCAGACGCACCAGACCAGCCACAACGAGTTCACCACCAGGGCCGATGCCTCCACCGCCACCACCTGGGCCGCCAGGACTGCCAGGCATGGTGGTCGGGTCGTAGGTTCCCGCCTGCCAGTTAACTGGCTTCGGATCGGTACATTCAATCTTCTTGAGGAAGTCGATGGGCTTCTGGAGGAATCCCAACTTGCTGTCCTCTCCGCATGGCCATTTATACTCTTCGTCCAGACGTCCCTTGCAGGGGATGTTGCCAGCGGCATGGCGCATACCCTTGACACCAGCCGCAGGTTCATCACGTGTAACACGGACTGGGATGATGTAGCTCTGACCGGCACCCAGCGTGAAGTTGGTATGCTGGACGAGCGGCGTGAAGGTAAAGCCCGGTGCGGAGGGGAGAGTAATCTTCACCTCCTGGGCCGCAATCAGGCCGTCGTTGCGCAGAACTACGTTGAACATCGTGGCCTTGCCGTATTCGATGTCGTTGAGGAAGAGCGAATCGGGAGCCGTCATGCGCATGACGGGCACCGGCACTTGTGTCTCGTATTCCACGGTGGTGACAATCTCATACTCGTCCTCCACTTCCGTCTCCACCACATCCCATGTGATGGTCACGGCCTGATAGGAGATGGTGGCCAAGTGGACGGTGGTGTCGCCTGGGTTCACCATGACGTTCTGACGGTAGGAGTCATGTTTGTTTGCGGTGACATACAGCTGATAGTAACCTTCGTTGATGTCCTCGAACAGGATGCCTGCATCCGTGTCGTCGGGCGTGGTGCCTTGTGCCACGACTGCTCCCGTGTTGTAGTCTTTAAGTTGTACGGTGGCTCCCTTCACGTAGGGCTTCTGTCCGTCCTTGTTTCCGTAGATGGTGTTTTCGTCTCGCACTTGCACGCGCAGGGCACCCTTGCTTTCAGAGACAACTTTTACGTTGAAATATACAGCCACTCCGTTGCCCTCTTCACAGTTGATGGCAATGCTGCCCTTCTGTATGAGGTTCACGTCGAGGCCGTCACCTGCTGTGAAACGCAGCATGACAGTGGTGCTGTCGCCCGTGTGCAAGCTCTGCATCTCAGCCGGAGTGGCTAATGAGATGAATTGGCTCATGCTGGCAGGCAGTGCTACGCTTATCTTTCCCGTTTCGGCCAGACCCGTGTTGGTGAGGATGATGGGGTAGGTGCGGCTCTGTCCCTTTGTGACAGTGGTCGTTATGCTGTTTGTCGAAACCACAAGGTTGGGTTTATGCAGACGAGCGTAGTTGTAGAATGGCACGACCAGTTTGGCACCTTCGTCTGTGTTGATGGTCACGTCAATGACTTCCCACTGATTGCCCGCAGTGGCTTCCTTGGCCGTGATGCGGTAGGTTATTACGCCCGTTCCGTTGGCTGGTAGTTCGGCGAGCGAACTTATCTCTATGTCGTAGTTGGCGGTAGCACCGCTGAGTGTGGGAGTGACGTTGTGGAGGGGCTGTTCGGTGAGGTTGCGTAGCGTGATGGTTCCCTCGTATGGGTCGCCCTTGAATATCTCATGCTTGAAGTATGGGTTGCCGACGGATTCAAAACCGCAGACGATGAAGTAGCCCAGTTCTGTTGTCAGTTTTTCTCCGCTTACACATGCGCCGAAGCTATGCTTACCTTTATATCCTTTGGGGATGGCGTATTTGACCATGAACGTGCCGCTTTCTGTTGTCGTAACCTCCAGCGACTGGCGTGAGCCATTGAAGATGGTGTAGGCATCAAGTTTCTGGCCGCTGATGTTAATCGACTCATTGATGCCCATGATGCGACCCGAAAGAATGACGGTATCACCTTCGAGATAGACAGCCTTGTCAGTCGTCATTTCATAGGTGAAGTTCGTCTTCACGGTCACAGCCATCTGCTTGCTCTCGTTGTTGATGTACTGCAGCTCGGCCTTGTTCTTGTCAGAATTGACTTTTACAGCGTAGTTGTAGGTGCCAGGCACGGTGGGGCACTGTAGGCCGATGTAGCATGTGACGGTGTCGCCCATTGCTATGTCGTCTGCGATGGAATACTCAGATACGACACTCCCGTCTTGGTACACCTTGACCATCGTTCCGCCTTGCATGGTGGCGGCTCCGATGTTCATGACCTTTGCCTCAATGGTAATTCCGCCTCCCGATTGAATCACCTTGCCGGATAGGTCATTGACCTCAAGTGCCAGGTCGGGCAGCGTGCGGTCGCTGATGAGGAGCCAGGTGGATGTGCCGCTGTAGCCGCTGGCCGAGGCCACGATGCTAAGCGTGCGGTCACCCTCTTCTTCATCATTCGCCAAGGCTCTCAGCACCCCCGTGGCACTGCTTGCCCCTGCTGGAATGGTGACAGTGGAGGGAAACTCCACTCCGTATGTGCCGACGGCTATGTGTACTTCTACAGGTTGGCTTTTGTCCGTCGTGTTACGGCTGACGGTGAATGTCGTGCCATTGGGGTCACCCTCCATGATGGTGGCCTTGCTGAGCATGATGGAGAGGGCAGGCCCGTCGTCGTCGGTGATGGTGACAGGGATGCTGACACTCGTTTGCTTGTCGCCGATGGCTTCACAGTTACAGTCGCTGATGTAGATTGTGGCCGTCACGTTCACCGTGCGGTCACCCTCCACGATGGCATTGTCCCTTACACCGAGCGGGAAGTTCACCTTCGTGGTGCCGGCGGGCATCGTCACTTGACGGGTGGAATAGTAGATGTCGTTGTTCCCGTCGTCGGCCAGTTTGATGGTTATCTGGTTGTTTGTAACCCCGGTGCGGGTAATGGTTCCAAAGATGGCACTGGGACCGGCACCTTCACTTACGGTGGTGGGCGTCAGCGTCATCTCGATGGCCGGCGTGTCGTCGTCGTTCAGTACGAACAGCACCTCTGCTTTCTGGTGACGGTTGGCCGTACCTGTCAGTTTGATGGTCTGCACGTTGGCCGGAGTCTTGTCCTGCAAGACGGGGATGTCGATGGTGGCTGTCGTGGCCCCGGATTCGAAATGGATATATTGCGGCAACTTGAACCGCTTCGACTGCTCGATGGCCAGATAGACGTCGAGTGCTTCATTGGCATAGTAACGCTGTGGCACGCTGGCCGTCACGTGCATCACGTCGCCCTCGTTGTACTCGCTCTTGTCCAGTTCGAGGGTGAGGGGGATGAGGTCGTCGTCCTCCATCAGCACGGTGTCGATGACGCAGGTGTACCCGTTGTTCAGCGGCTCGTTGACCACCACGGCCACCCGTGGGTCGGGGTTGATGGAAGTGTTGTTGACGGGTTGCAGGCTGATGTACGTCTTGTTGCTCTGCGCCGTGAACTTCACGTCGCTCGTAAGCAGTCGGTTGGTGTTGCCCGAAGCGTCGCGTGTGGTGACCCTGAAGGTCTGCGCCTCGCTCAGGTCGCCCGTGCGCCGCAGTTCGCAGTTGAAGGTGCCTGTGCTCTTCTCGGGTATGACATTCTTGTAGGGAGTCAGAATCAGGTACTTCTTCACAAACAGCGAGTAGTTCTTGCCCGTGGCCGTGTTGTTGCCTTGGTTCAGGGGAATCTCTCCGCTACCGGCAACGGGCAGGATCTGCACCACGGGGCGGCAGTTGCCGCTGATGCCGGGATATTCGTCGAGGTTCACGGAGAACGAACGTTCCACGGAAGCACCGTTGTTCAGGGTGCCGTCGTAGGAGGTGGTACCCACATAGACACGGGTCTTGTTCTCGTTTTCCAGGAAAAGCTTTTCAGTCCAGCCGGCACTCGTGGCTGTGTCACCAATATTCTCCACCTTCCACGTGAAGTCCAGTTGGTCGCCGGGGCTTGCCAGAGCCTGCGCTACAGCGATGTTCGAAGGCACGAGGTCGGGACGCGGAATCACTTCCACGCTGATGATGCCGTAAGAGCCGATGTTGCTTGAGGCCACCTGATTACCGGCGCGGTCGCTCAGTATAATCTTGTTGTCGCGGAACATGCTCCACAGCTGTGCACCGTTCTCCAATGTCTCGGGCAAGGGCATTTCTATAGTCAGCAACGTGCCGCTGCTGCCCTTGATAGGGGTATTGTCGGCAGAGGTTATGATGACACGATAGACATACTTATAGACGGAGGTGCCGCCGTTGTAGTACATGTAGGTCGTGCCGCTGCTGAGTGCCCTCACGGAGAGGTCGCATCCGCTGGCACGGCTCTGGTTGAGGTAGAAGGGCAGTTTCGACACGCCCGTTTCCGCATCCGTCACATTTTCCAGCTTATAGGGCAGACCAATCTCGAACTGCACGCCGCAGATGTCGCTCTGGTTGGTGAGCTCAATGGGCAGGATGGCAGTCTTCCCGGCAGGGAAGTTCACGTTGCCGATGCTCAGCGTGTTGGTCTGGGCAAAGCCTTCGCCCATTGAAAATTGCAAATTGAAAATTGAAAATTGGAAGTGGGCTACGCCAATGAGAAGGGCGATGGTCAGTAATATACGTTTCATAGCTGCTGTCCTCCTTTCCTTATTTGATTATAGATTTCTTACCGTTCACAATATATACTCCGTTCTTCTGCGGGTTGGTCACCTTTCGGCCGCTCAGGTCATAGACCTCTTCATTGTCAATTGTCAATTGTCCATTGTCCATTGAGTCGATACCCGTCACGCGTTCGCATATCGAAGCGTCCAGATGGTTGGTTTCGACATCGCTGAGGCGGACGTTCATGAGGTAGGTCTCGTCGCCCATGCCGCGGACGATGTCCCACAGGCCTTCGGGCAGTGTCTGTTCCGTCACGCTGTAGATGACGACGCGCACGTTCTGCCCAATCTGCTTCTTCGCCATGCGGAAGCCGGCGAGGGTGGGCGAGAGGGTGATGTCTTCGGCCAGGGCGTTGGCCAGTGTCAGCTGTATGGCTGCCACCTCGTCGCCGTTTGCCATGCGCACCGTGCCGCCTTCGATGGCGAAGTGGTTGCGGGCCTCACTTCTTTCCTTATTATATAGCGCGCGTATGGGCGAGGGGGCACTGGCTTCGTCGAAGTCCAGGATGCGGTTGACATTGATGACGGCATCGCGCACGTCGAGTGCATTGTCGCTGTTGCCGTCGGCACTGGTATAGTTGTAGAACGTGTTGCTTGGTGCGGCATCGTTCAGTGCATAGTAGATGACCTTCTGCAAGTCCACAACGTCCACGCTCTGGTCGGCATTCACGTCGCCGTCAATCCAGTTGATGGTGAAGATAGAGGGCGTGTCGAGGTAACTGCTGCCGCCATAGTTGCCGCTGTAGGGATAGAGTGCAACGGGCGAGTTCTTTGGCAGACTGAACACCCTTGCACGAATGTCGTATGTCCCGTCATCCTTCTTATAGAAGTAGGCGTATGAACCACTGCCGTAGTCCAGATTGTTGGAACTGTTCCAATAAACCCTGAACAGGTAGCCTGTTCCGCGGTTATAGTTCTGACTTCCGTGGTCATAGAGTTGCAGTGAGTTCCATTCCGTATTGAAGGGAACGCCCAACGTAATCTCCTGTGCCGGATACTTTTCCGTCACGACGGGCTCGTGGGTCTTGTAGTCCATAAACTGGTCGGTCAGCCAGAATCCGTTGCCCACGCTGGTGATGTTTGCCTTGGTGTATGGCTGTGACATGGCCGTCAGTCGGTTGTAGGCCAATGATAAGTATTTCAGGTTCGGGAACTTCGAGATGAAGGGATAGGCATCACCTTCCAACTCGTTGGCATAGAGTTGAATCCTTGTGATTTTCCCATTCTGGTATTCATCGGGCAGCAGTGTAGTCAGGTCGCCCGTGATGTAGGCATTGCCCATGTCCAGTTCTCTCAGTTCTGGCAACAGGAACAGCGAGTCAGGCAGTTCGCCTCGCATGTTGTTGCCGTTCATATTTATCTTCACAATGTGATCGCCCTCGGTGGTCACGCCATACCACTTGTTGACGAAGCGGTCGTCGGTCGTGAGATCCCACTTGTTCGTCCAGTTTTCGCCGTCTAACTGGTTGTAGATGGCCTTCATGATGGCGTAGTCCAGTGGAGCAAGTTTGTCGCCCGTCAGGAAGGTGCGAATCTCCTTGAAATCCTTCCAGATGTTGGTGGCACGATAAATGCTATCCACGCCGGCGGGTACTTCCAACACACAGTTCTTATAATATGCGCTCACATAACTGTTGCTGTTTAACGTAGGAGGTACTCCAGCATAAATGCGCAGTGTTTGCAGACTGTCACAGCCATTGAAATAGTTGAAATAACTATTCCCGCTGTAGCTCATACTTCTGCCCAGTACAGCCGAGCGCAATTCGTAACTGGCCTGGAAGGCATACTCTCCAAGCGACTGCACGCTATCAGGGATTTCAATGTGTGTTAGTCCAGAACCTTGGAAGGCGTAGTTCCCAATTGTACGCAGAGAGATGGGCAGTTCCACTTCGGGCATTCCTGATGTGCGGCGGAAAGCATAATTCTCAATGGTCGTCAGTGAAGCTGGGAAATGGAATGAGGTTAGTGCACGGCATTCATAGAAAGCGTTGCTCTTGATTATGGTTACTGCGTCGGGCAGGGTGATGTCATTTAATTTTCCACAACCATAGAACGTGGATTCTGGCACAATGGTTTTGTCATCTGGCCATGTAACCTGTTGCAAGGAGTCGCACTCATAGAATAGAGCATTACCCCACGAGGTGATGCCCGTGGGCAGGGTCATCTTCTTGATTCCGCTGTATTCGAATGTGTAGTTGCCGAGTGTTGTCACTCCTGCAGGCACAGTCTCTAACTTCAGGTCGCGGCAGTAGCCGAAAGCATAGTTACTAATTGTTTTTAACCCAGAGGGCAGTGTGGCCAGTGCCAACGTATCGCAATGGTAGAACGCATATTCGTTGATGGTTGTCAGGTTGTCAGGCAACTTGGCAAGTTGCAGGGAGTCGCAATAAGAGAACGCATGTGTACCAATGGTGGCGATGTTGTCGTTGAGTTCGATTGTCGGCAGCGTGGTGCAATAGCTGAAGGCGTATGAATTGATGCGGTTGATGCCATTGTGCATGATGACCTCGGTCAGTTTCGGGCAATTGTAGAACAGGTAGCTGGCTACGTAGTCCACGCCTGTCGGCATTTTGGCACGGACAAGCGACTTACAGTTGCGGAACGCATAACTATAAAGTGTGTCGATGCGGTTCGGCAGGTCAACCTCTATCAGGCCCGAGTTCTCGAAAGAGTAGCCATAGACCTGATTCAGTTTGGTGTACTGGTCAAAGTCGAAGGCCGTGAGTGAAGTGCAGCCTGAGAATACAGATTCGCCGATGCGTCGTGTCTGGCTCGACAGTTGAACATCCGTGAGCGACGTGCAGCCTTGGAATGTAGAGTTGGGTATGAATGTGATGGTTTCTGGCAGTGTGATGTTGGGCAGCGAGGTACATCCAGCAAACACGTTGGTGCCCATGCTCCCCAATGTGGTGGGCATGGTCACGCTGGTCAGCTTGGTGCAGGAGTTGAAGGCGTAGTTATATAGTGTCTTCATCTGCGTGGGCAGCGTCACCGTGGTCAGTCCGTCGCAGTTTCTGAACGACTCCGAGCCGATGTAGTTCAGCGACTGGGGGAAGGAGAGCTCGGTCAGCCCGTCGCAATTGTAGAAGGCAAGGTTGCCAATATGGGTAAGTCCTTCGTTGAACGTCACGCCTTGCAGTCGGGTGCAATCCCGGAATGCGTATTCGGGCATGGTGCGTATGCCTGCCGGGATGGTGATGGGGTCGGTCAGATAGTCGCAACTATAGAAAGCGTAGGTGCCCAATGTGTCAAGAGCCTCAGACAGATTGATGGTGCGCAGTGCGTCGCAATCGTAGAACGCACGTTCACCGATGCTCGTCACCTTGTTGCCCATCTGCACGGTGCGCAGGGCGTCGCAGTCGTAGAAAGCGTAGGTGCCGATGCTCTTCACGCTGTCGGGCAGGACAATGCTCTGCAGCGAGCGCATGTAACGGAAGGTGTAGGGATTGATTTGTTTCAGTTTCGATGGCAGGGTCAGCGAGGTGATTCTGTTCGAACTGCTGCTTATGCTATTATAAGTAAAGGCGTACGAACCGATGCTATCCACGGTTTCGGGGATGATTACCTCGGACAGTTGCGAGCAATCGCTGAAGGCATAACCGTAAATTTTGGTGACCGTGTTGGGCAATACAAGACGCTGTAGTTTGGTCATGTAGGCAAACATGGAGTTACCCACGATGTCGTTCTCCGTATTGTAGGAATAGCTATTGTTCAGTGTGACGGTGCCGTTCGAGCTCACCGTGTAGCGGTGATACGACTCGCCGCCCGAGACAATGCGTGCATTCTCGATGTCCAGTGTCTGCAGGTTCACGAGATAGCGGTGGATGTAGTCGATATCGGTACCGTTGATGGGACCCGTGATGGTCAGTTCCAGTGCAGCCTCGGGGGTGATGTTGGCCTCGATGAGACGTTCCTGCAACTGACCGCCAGCATCGGTGGTAATCGCGAAGTCGCTGATGGCTCCGATGGGGATGATGCGGTAGTTCTTCGTGTAGTCGTTTGTCTTGTAGGCATCCACCATGTCGGCGGGCACGTACAGCGTCAGGCCGGAGGGCAGGCCGTAGGTGCTATTGCTGCTTGTGAAGGGGATGGTCTCGCCGGGCAGCGTAATCTTCAGCAGGTTGCTCAGGATGTAACTACTGGAATAGCCCGACTGATAGTTCCAACTGGTCAGAGCCTCGCCCATCTCCAGTTCCGTCAGGGCGTAGTCGCAATACAGGGCGTAGGTGTTCACCGTCGTGACGGCCTTCAGCCCCTTGAGTTCCTTCAGCTTACCGCAATAGGCAAAGGCATAGCTGTTCAGGACGGTCACCTTGTCGTGGCAGTCGAAGCTCTCCAGGCTCTGGCACTGGTAGAACGCATATTCGCCGATAGTGGTCACGTTTTCGCCTCCCGTCACTTCGCGGAGAGCCTTGCACTCATTGAAGGTGTAGGTGCTGATGGTGGTCACCCCACTTCCGATGTGTACGGTCCTGAGGCTGTCACAGCTCTGGAAGGCGTAGGTGCCGATGGCTTTCACGCTGTTGGGGATGGAGACGGTGCGCAGTTTGTCGCAGCCTTGGAAGGCATAGCTGCCGATGCGGTTTGCCTTGTCTCCAATTCTCGCACTCTCCAGCGCCGTGCATCCGGCAAACTCGTAGGGCGTGACTTCCCGGACCTCGTCGGAGAGGTGGATGGCACGCAGGGACGTGTTCCTGTAGAAGGGGGAGTAGCCGTTGCTGCTGCTTGTGTTGTATAAGAGGTCGCGTCCCACGTAGACGCTGTCCAACGGACAGTTGACAAACAAGGGGCTGCCGCCGTTGCTGCCGAGTGTGAGTCCGCTTCTGCGCAGGTTCACGCCGACCTCGTACAGTTCGCCCAGGTCGTCGCCCGTATTGACGGAACCGTCCTTCGAGTATTTTGCCACCAGTGTCACCGTGGCATCGGCCGCAAAGGTCTTGTAGAAGACGGATGAGACTTCGCCGCCTACGTTCACCACTTCCGTGCCGTCGAGCGTGACGATGAGTTTGTCGCAGCAGGATTCGCTGCTCACCCGGTAACCGAAGGAAAGCAAGTCGCCCGCCTTCACGCTGATAGTCCACTCGTGTTGCGAACTGGTGCTGTGCTGTCCGCCATTGGTGCTTGTCCAGTTCTCCAGCGTCTGCTGTTCCAGACCGGAAATGTCTGCTGCATCTTCTATCGTGAGCTGTGCCAGGGCCGTGCAGCTTTGGAAGGCATAGTTTCCGATGCTTGTCACCCTGTTCGGGATGGTGGCGGATGTCATGGCTGTGCATCCCGAGAAGGCATACTGGCCAATCTCCGTGACTCCGGCAGGCACGAAAGCCTCCGTGAGCGCGGTCTGGCTGAAACAGTAGGCACTGATGAGGCCCAGATTCTCGCCCCCTGTGACGCTCGTCAGTGCCTTGCACTCGTAGAAAGCGTGGTCGCCCAGGACGGCTATGCCGCTGCCCATCGCCACGCTCACGAGATTGTCGCAGCCTTGGAAGGCGTAGGCATAGACGTTGGTCACGGCATCAGGCAGAACAATGGAGTGCAGGGCATCGCAGTCCGCGAAAGCGTATGTGTCGATGCGCGTACACCCTTCGCCCAACACCACGTTGGCCAGCGACTTACAGCCGTAGAACTCCCGCGTGCTGATGGAGTTGGCGGTTTTCCCGAAGTCGATGGCTCGCAGCGACGTGTTGTTGTAGAAAGGCGAATATCCCGTGCTGCTGCTCTTCTGGTATTCCAGCAGGCGACCTACGTAGACACTGTCCAGCGGGCAGTCGGCAAACAAGGGACTGCTGCCGTTGCTGCCCAGTCTCAGGTTGCCGCCCTTGACCAGGTTCACGCCCACGTTGTACACCTCACCGGTGTCGTCGCCGCTGTTGGCCGATCCGTCCTTCGAGTACACGGCTTTCAGGGTCACTGTTGCGGCGGTGGTGAACGTGCGGGTGAAGACATCCGACTGTTCGCCGCTGATGCGCACTATCTGCTCCCCGTCCAGGGTGATGGTGAGCCAGTCGTAATTCGATTCGCTGCTTACCCGGTAGGCGAACGAGAGTACATCGCCGGCCTTGACGGTGATGGTCCACTCATATTCCGTACTGCTGCTGTGTGAGCCTTGGTTGTCGCTCGTCCAGCTCGGCAGCGACTGCGACGTGTCCTCGGGGTCTTTTTCCGGATCGTCCTCAAAGACGACTTGTCTCAGTGCCGTACACCCCTGGAAGGCATAGCTGCCGATGGTCAGCAGGGAGTTGGGGATGAAGATGTCCACGAGGTCAGTGCTGTTCTGGAAAGCCCGCTCCCCGATGACTGTCACGCCGTGGACGTTTCCGTCTCCGTCGGTGACAGAGGTGGGAACCACGACATGTCCGGCCTTGGCCGCATCCGTGCTTACGCTGGTGAGCGAGGCAAGGGTGGCGGAGCCGTCGGTGCCCGTGAAGGTGTAGTGCAGGACATTGCCGTTTGCGTCGGCCACGTCAATCTCATCGGCAAAAATGCCGTTTGGCGTAAGCAACCCTATAGTTGCCAACAGATAGGTCAGAAGTAATCGTGCGGTCTTCATAGCTTATCTCTTTTTTAGTCGTTATTACCCCAAATGTCATACCATCCCCCGTCCCAGACGTCCTCGTCATCGTCCCGGTAGCGTCGGGCGTCAAGCGGTGGGTTGCCGCCTCCGCTGGCGTTTCCGCCTCCGCCGAGCGACAACAATTCGTCCATTATGGTCTGTCGGGAACTCAGGTGGAAAATCTCGGTTTCCGGGCTTTGGTACGTTCTCTTTTTCATGCCATTTTGTGTTTTTCCGGTTCTTTTCATGGAGAACTTCGTATGTTGATACGTTCTCGCGTACAAATTTATTAATAATATTCCTTATTCCCATCATTTTGGCAGCGTTTTTTTCGGTTTTGCGTGCATTTTGTCTTTTTTGTCTTCGGGCGGGGGGAGGGAAGCTCGCCCCGTTGGGGGAGCCGTATGGCTTTCGTCTTGTGTCGCTCCAGTCGCTCAAACGAGTGACTATTATGATGCATTTTAGCTTCTTTTGGAGCCTTTTGCAGGGGGATATTGAAAATAATTGCTAAAATATTTGCATTTTTGGACAACTTTTTTATAACTTTGTAAGGAAGTTAGGCGAAAAACTATCGAAATGGAAGCGCGTAATCTCTCAGAACAACTGAAACGCTACTTTGGTTTCGACACCTTCAAGGGCGACCAGGAGGCCATCATCCGCAACGTTCTTGCGGGCAGGGACACTTTCGTGCTCATGCCCACGGGCGGAGGCAAGAGTCTCTGTTACCAGTTGCCCGCGCTCTTGATGGAGGGGACGGCCATCGTGATATCCCCGCTCATCGCACTGATGAAGAACCAGGTGGACGCCATCCGCATGGTGAGCGAGGACGACGGCATTGCCCACTTCATCAATTCGAGCCTGACGAGGGCCGAGATTGACCGGGCGAAGGAGGACATACGTTCGGGAAGGACGAAACTCCTGTACGTGGCTCCCGAGAGCCTGACGAAGGAGGAGAACGTGGATTTCCTGCGGACGGTCCGGATTTCGTTCTACGCCGTCGACGAGGCCCACTGCATCTCGGAGTGGGGCCATGACTTCCGCCCCGAGTACCGCAAGATACGCCCCATCGTGCAGAACATCGGCGTGGCACCCATCATTGCCCTGACGGCTACGGCCACGGACAAGGTGAGGGGAGACATCATGAAGAACCTGGGGATGGTGGACGCCCGCGAGTTCAAGAGCTCGTTTAACCGTCCCAACCTCTATTATGGCATACGCCCCAAGACGCAGGACGTGGACAAGGACATCGTGCGCTTCATACGCCAGCACCCGGGCAAGAGCGGCATCATCTACTGCCTCTCCCGCAAGAAGGTGGAGGAACTGGCTGAGTTCCTGCAGGTGAACGACATCAAGGCCAAGCCCTACCACGCCGGCATGGAGGCCGCCCAGCGCAACGAGACGCAGGACGACTTCATCATGGAACGCATCGACGTCATCGTGGCCACCATCGCCTTCGGCATGGGCATCGACAAGCCCGACGTCCGCTTCGTCATACACTACGACATACCGAAGTCACTCGAAGGATACTATCAGGAGACGGGCCGCGCCGGACGCGACGGCGGCGAGGGACTGTGCATCACGTTCTACTCGCGCAAGGACCTCCAGAAACTGGAGAAGTTCATGGAGGGCAAGCCCCTGAGCGAGCAGGACATCGGCCGCCAGCTGTTGCAGGAGACGGCCGCCTACGCCGAGAGCAGCGTGTGCCGGCGCAAGACGTTGCTCCACTACTTCGGCGAGACCTACAGCGAAGAGAACTGCGGCCACTGCGACAACTGCCTGCATCCCCATGAACGGGTGGAGGCCAGCGCCCAGCTGGTGAAGGCTCTGCGCGTGGTCAGGGACGTGAAGGAGAACTTCAAGATACCCCATCTGATAGACGTGCTCGTGGGGCGCATGACGGAGGAGGTGCTGGCCCAGAAACACGACCAGCTGGCCTCGTTCGGCATCGGCAGCGACGCGCCGCCGCGCTTCTGGAACGCCGTCATCCGCCAGGGCATGTTGGCCGGCTATCTGCGCAAGGAGGTGGAGAACTACGGACTCATCAAACTGACCAACCAGGGGTGGGTGTTCATCAAGAACCCGACGTTCTTCTACATCATCGAAGACAACGACTTCACCGATGCCGACTATGAGGTGGCCACGACGGCGGCGCTGGACGACACGCTGCTGGCCATGCTGAAAGACTTGCGGCGCAGCATCGCCCGACGACTCCAGAAGGCCCCCTACCTCATCTTTCAGGACCTGACGCTGGAGGACATGGCCACCATGTACCCCATCACCGAGAAGGAACTGCTCGGCGTGCAGGGTGTCTCCGAGGGCAAGGCCAAGCGCTTCGGCCGTGAGTTCCTTTCGCTCATCGCCAAGTACTGCGAGGAGAACGGCATAGAGCGGCCCGAAAACCTTCGCGTGCGCTCCCTGCCCAACGACAGCAAGCAGAAGGTGAAGGTGACCATCATACAGAAGATAGACCTGAAGGTCGACCTGGAGGACATTGCCAAGGCCTGCAGCCTGGAGTTCGAGGAACTGCTGACGGAGATGGAGACCATCGTCTACAGCGGCATGAAACTCAACATCGACTACTATCTGGACGCCATCATGGACGAGGACGAACTGGAGGACATCTACGAATACTTCCGTGAGGCCGAGACCGACGACCTGGACGAGGCGCTGGGCGAACTGAGCGACTACGCCGAGGAGGACATCCGTCTGGTCAGGATAAAGTTCTACTCTGAGATGGCGAACTGACCCCCCTCTGCGGTCGTCGATGCCTTTGCGCACAAGGGAGATTTCGCCCCTCGGCGTACATTTCCTCCCCCAGGGCTTGCCCACGTCGGAGATTTTTTTTATCTTCGCGCCCAAATTAAAGATAAGTCCCTAATCCCTAACCCCTAATAATATGGCATCATTCGCAGAAGACCGCATCACGATGGAAGGCCTGACCTACGACGACGTACTGCTCGTGCCTGCCTACTCGGAGGTGCTGCCCCGCACCGTGGACCTCACCACCCGTTTCTCACGCAACATCGAGCTCCGCATCCCCTTCATCTCCGCCGCCATGGACACCGTCACGGAGTCCACCATGGCCATCGCCCTGGCCCGAGAGGGAGGCATCGGCGTCATCCACAAGAACATGTCCATCGAGGAACAAGCCCGACAGGTGGCCATCGTGAAGCGTGCCGAGAACGGCATGATCTACGACCCCGTCACCATCCACCGCGACAAGACCGTCGGCGACGCCCTCTGGCTCATGGCCGAGTACCACATCGGTGGCATTCCCGTGGTCGACGAGGAACGCCATCTGGTGGGCATCGTCACGAATCGCGACCTGCGCTTCGAACGCAACCACAACCGCCCCATCCACGAGGTGATGACCCACGAAAACATTGTCACCACCCACACCGAGACCGACCTCACGGGTGCGGCACAGATACTGCAAGAGAACAAGATAGAGAAACTGCCCGTCGTGGACCGTGAAAACCACCTCATCGGACTTATCACCTACAAGGACATCACGAAGGCCAAGGACAAACCCATGGCCTGCAAGGACCAGAAGGGCCGCCTCCGCGTGGCCGCCGGGGTGGGTGTCACGGACGACACGCTCCAGCGCATGGCCGCCCTCGTCGAGGCCGGCGTGGACGCCATCGTCATCGACACGGCCCACGGCCATTCGCGCTTCGTCGTCGAGAAACTGCGTGAGGCCAAGGCGGCCTTCCCCCAGGTGGACCTCGTCGTGGGCAACGTGGCCACGGGCGAGGCGGCACGCATGTTGGCCGAAGCCGGAGCCGACGGCGTGAAGGTGGGCATCGGCCCGGGCAGCATCTGCACCACGCGCGTCGTGGCCGGAGTCGGCGTGCCCCAACTTTCGGCGGTCTATGATGTGGCCAAAGCCCTGGAAGGCACCGGCGTGCCCCTCATCGCCGACGGCGGACTGCGCTATTCGGGCGACGTCGTCAAGGCACTGGCAGCCGGAGCCCACTCCGTGATGATCGGCTCGCTCGTGGCCGGCACCGAGGAAAGTCCCGGCGACACCATCATCTACAACGGGCGCAAGTTCAAGTCCTACCGCGGCATGGGCTCGCTGGAGGCCATGGAATGCGGCTCGAAGGACCGTTACTTCCAGGGGAATGTGAAGGATGCCAAGAAACTCGTCCCCGAGGGCATTGCCGGACGCGTTCCCTACAAAGGCACCGTGCAGGAGGTCATCTACCAGCTCATCGGCGGTCTGCGCTCGGGCATGGGCTACTGCGGTGCTCCCGACATCGAGTCGCTCCACTCGGCCCGCTTCGTGCGCATCACCAACGCCGGCGTCCTGGAGAGCCACCCCCACGACGTGGCCATCACCAGCGAAGCTCCCAACTACAGCCGCCCGCAGTAGCAGGAATGCGAACCTGATGCACTCGTAAGGCACGCCTCAGGCATGGACGACACGACGCGGCTCTTGCGTCACAGCTGTGACGCAAGGGGAAGAAAGTATTGCATAAGTCATAGGAATAGTATAGCGAGCCTTGCGTCACAATTGTGGCGCAAGGAGAATCTTACGAACCTCTCAACTGAAGTTAGCAAAGTTCAGTCAGGTGGTCCGTAGTGTTAAGATAAGTTGTTCGTGAAGGCCGGAGCTTTTTATTATTATTTTTTCTTTGTTACTACATAGAACAGAGAGCACTTCAAAGTTCACGAAGTACTCTTTTTTGTTTATCCCATATAATTTTTTTGTATTTGCTTGTTTGTAAGCAGAAAGTTTCTTACCTTTGCAGTGTTCCATCCTCCGTCGGCAACCAAGCGCGGTTGCGTCTGTGTCAACTTAGCGGTATGTGCAGAAGCGGAGAAAGCGGGAAGGGCAATGTCCGAGCCGTATGGGTGGGATACATATATATGACGAAAGCGTTCTTCTGACGCTTTGTTCTTTGGCTATCTGGAAGTCTCGCAAACTCCAAACTCGCCTAAGAAACAAAGTAACAGTGGACGTTCATGGGTATGCTTCTCAGGTGTACTATACCTATATATATAGGATGGTGTGATTGGTAATGCATACAACGCGTGGGCTTCTGCATTGTTACTTGTCTCTGGCGAGTAGGCAATGCGAGACGCCTCAGATAGCGGGACGAGTAACAGAGACTAGACTCCCGCGCTTTTTGTTTTTATATGTCCGATAACCTTTAACACGATTCGCCGATTCTGGGGAGGCTGTAGGCAGAGACTAAAAACAGAAGTGTTATGTCTTGGATTTTGTGGGTTATAGGAGGTATCGTTCTCTTTTTCATTTTGTGTAGGACTGGTATTATCGTTCCTATGGTTGTCCTGCCGGTGGGAATGTTAGCATTTGCCCTTGTCTTGGACTTCATACAATTGCTTAATGGAAACGTAAAAAATCAGGGGTTCCCTTTGGGGGCGTGGCTGTTTGCAGGCATATACCTCATTTACAATATAGTTCAGGCCGTAACGGACGGCGAGAGGCTCCTACTCAGGTTTGACGAATTTGGAAGTTTCTTAGGTGGAGAACTAATTCCGTCGGGACGTTGGTTTGCCATTCTCTCCATCATTGTCATCCTCGTCGAGACCCCTCTGCTCTACTGGTTGTATATGCAATGGTAAGGTTTGAAGTATAAAAAACTATAAAATAACAGAATTATGTATTGGATACTAGGAATTATAGGTGCATTTGTCGTCTTAAACGTTATTGGGTTGGTTTTTAATGTCAACCCTATCTATCTCATCAAGAGTATTTTCATGAACCTCTTCATGATGGTCATTGTCATTGGGTTGGGCAACCTGATAGGTCATTTTGCAGGGTCACAGAAGGGTGGTTTTGTTATAGGCTGTCTTGTATTCCTTTTCGTATGTGTCAGTGGAATCGTGAATCGAACAAAGACGCAGACCGGCAGTATTGAGGACTTCCAAAGGAAAAGAGCACACACGGAGGAGGATTCCAAGGTTGATGGCTGGGTGGGAATCGTCCTTCTTGCCGCTCTGGCTCTGTCTTTCGTTTTAGGAAGCATGTTTGGCAGAAATTAATATGTGACTGAAATAACAAGAAATACTGGGATATTATGGGACTGATAATTTTAATATTGATACCCTTTGTCATTGGAATAGTGACGGGCATTGTGGAGCATAGCAAAATTTCTACCGCAGACACTATTGCATTCATCTTCTATATCATACTCATTGGATGTTGTATCTATGAGGGAGTGGCCGAAAGTTTCTGGGGTGCAGTTGGCTTCTTTTTCCTTTTTGGGATTCCTTTTTATGTCGGGTATAAAATCACAGGACTTGAAGACACGGTTATACATAGAGGAAGTAGAAAATACTCGCTAAAATGCAAAGATTGTGGATGCACGAATTTGGAAATTCTGTCTGAAGACGAGGATATGGTGACATATAGATGCCGTAAATGCGGACAAATTGTTATTACAGAATTGCGCAGGTAATATTAATCATTAGATAATCGCATATGGGAGCATTTCTTTTTTCTTGGGGTTCATGGCCGTTCTTGGCTTTTCTGTCAGATTGGTAGATAATTGATGCGATGCACGGTGAGGTGGAAGATATGCGTATCGGATAGCCCATACGTGCAGTAGCTGTAGAGATATCGTGATAACAGAATAGTGTTAAATATTAATAACCTTTAAAAAGCATTACAACTATGGACATTGTAGATTTCCTGTTAAAAACAATTATGGACATTTTTGCCTGGATCTTCGGTGCAATAGTGAAACTCATCATGGCCCTCGTCTCTGGCCTGTTCAGTTTCATCGTCGGCCTGTTCAAGGGTGACAAGTCAGAAGGGTAATAAAGCGTATATAGTATGATGTTTATATTTATTTTCTCTTCTATATTTATAGGTTCAGTATTCGTTTTCTACGACGCGGGGAAGAGGTACGGCGAAGCCGGTGATTCTAAAGTGCAAAGGATTCTATTCCGCATATGGTTGGGATGTTATATTTTCTGCTGGGCTGTGGGTATACTGGGAATCGTTTCTTTCTTTTTCTCCGTGTCGTATGATTTTGACAAGGATTTAAGGATAGGAATGACGCTGGCTTTGCTTGGGGCTATTGCTTCAATAGTTCTCAGTTATTTTGCGTACAAGCGCGGTTTAGAGGTCGGGAAGAAAAAGCGAGAACTTTCCAAAATTTTGGAACTGGAAAGACGGGACCTGACCATTGATCCTGAACTGGATTCAAAATACTGGAACTGGGAAGTGACCGACGCGCCACAGGAAGAATACTCCACGTCGATGGTCGTGGAGCGAATAAGAGAGGATATTGCCCAGAGTATGGAAATATTCGAGAACCATGAGCGTATTTGCCAATATAAGAACGCCCTTGAGAAACTGCGTGAAATCTTCGCTATCGCATTGGTCGGCATAACCGAATCAGAGCCTCGTCGTCTTGACGACGTGGGTAAGTCTATTAAGCTGCTTTCTGTAGTAGGAAATACACCTATTGCATATTTCGTCTATCCGTGGCGAACAGGTCCAGAGGGACTTTTCCACAAGAGGGGACAGATACAGCTCGGGAATGAAACTGTTCTGAAATATGAACTGAGCATCGGAAAAGCGGACGAAACCCAATGGTGGAAACTGAATTCGCCAGATAGGACATTTGGAATAACGACAAAAAAGTAAATGAACATATTGTATGGGAACAGTATTCTTGATTGCGCTCCTTTTCTTTGTAGCGGGGATCGTGATTGGTCGCTTGGCGCATAACCATTTATTAATCATTAAATGAAAACAATATATAAAATGTAGAATAATGATAAAAGGACCTAAAACAACACGCATTTTTGCATTGATGCTGACATGGCAATGCAATCTAAATTGCGTCTACTGCTTTGAGAAGCACAAGTCGGCCAATAAAGTAATGAGTCTGGAAACAGCTAAAGCGATTATCAACAAAGAGTTCTCTGAAATGGCCGCTCGACAAGATGGAGGTATTATCAAAGTTGAATTCTTTGGTGGTGAGCCTCTGTTGCGCTTTAGTGTCATTAAGGAATTAACAGAGTGGATTAAGAAGAAAGACTTCGGAGTTGGCTACGAATTGTCTGTGACGACAAACGGCTCGCTACTGAATGACGAGATGAAGGCCTGGTTTACTGCAAATAAGAAACATGTGCGCATGATAATGTCGGTAGATGGGACTGATGAAATGCAGTGTATGAACCGTGGCTGTCCGTCGGACAAACTGCCTATAGATTTCATACGTGAGACATGGCCAGATAGTTATCTGAAATCAACCATGTCACGCGATAGTCTGCCCACCTATGGCGATGGAGTAATCTATCTACTCGAAAAAGGCTACAATGTGGCTTCGAGCATTGCCGTAGGTGTGAAATGGCAGGAGGGCGACGATGTCATATACAAACGTGAACTGGAGAAACTGGCAAATTACTACTTGAGTCATCCCGAAAAGGAGGTAATGGCATTCTTCAATCGTACGTTCCTGGAAATATTGGAACCCTATTGTAACCAAACCCCACCAAAGAATTGTGGTACGGGTACTACAATGGCTACATATGATGTGGATGGCAAAGCATACCCATGCCATCTTTTCCTGCCCATTGTACACGGAAGAAATATTGATAAAGAACTGAACAGTATAGACTTTACGGACAATGAACGGATGTTTGATGATTCATGTCGCCAATGTAAACTAAAACCAATCTGTCGCACTTGCTATGGTTTTAACTTTCTTGAGCGAGGTGATGTTTGCAAACGCGACAAAACGATGTGTCGTATGCAACTGGCTGAAGTACAGGTAATCAGTGCATTCCAGATACACCGCCTAATGCAGCAAAGCCGAACTCGGAAACTGACTGGTGAAGAACTATTGCAATTGGAAGCGGCTGCCAAGTGTTATCAAACTTATAAAGACTTCACTTTTGGAGTCGAATAGTTAAATTTATGTCTAACCTTTAAAAATTCAGAATCATGAAAGTTACAGATGCTTTGATGGCTGAGGTCAACGAAATGTTGGCTGGCAATGCTTGCGCTATTGCAGGTGCTAAGCGTGTGGTATCTATTGGCTGTTCTGGTTGTGGCTTGGGCTGCGATGGAATCGTTGGTGGATAATGACACACTTGCGGAGGAGCGTGTAATGCTTTTTACATGCTTCTCCTTTTTTATATATGATGTATAACTCGGTATTATATATGAAACCTTATAAAGCCGTCCCTCCTTCTGAGACCATTCATAGAATAAGGCAAATTCTATATGAAATGGGATTGTTTGTCACGGAATTCCATCAGAATCAAAATGGACTTAGTTACTATTGCCGCGTAATATTGGCCAATGATGATATCCACCGATTTGCTATTGGTACGAATGGCAAGGGTATGAGTGCAGAGTATGCATTGGCCAGTGCTTATGCAGAACTAATGGAACGTATTGAGAATCGGATGTTGATATTCGGAATTAAATATGCCTCGCGAATCTTTCGCATGCATAATGCGGATTTGGGCGTAGCTTACATCCCAGAACTTCGATTCCGCTATTTCCCAGACGAAACGTTCCGTGAGATAGACTCTGAGGAGTTATGGAAATATACACAGCATTTTCTTCCTAATGTTGCCAAATATGGAAAGAATAACTTGCCAGAAGAGACAAAGTATAAAATGTATTTTGCCGATTTCTACAACGTAAATAAGGGCGAAGTTGAGCATGTGCCATATCACCTGCTGCGTATGGCAGCCAGTTCGACGGGGCTATGTGCGGGCAATGTGCCTGAGGAAGCAATCCTGCAAGGGCTGAATGAAATTTTTGAGCGATATGTGCTTCAACAAATATATCTCCAACAAATTACTCCCCCAACGATACCCTTTGAGTTTTTTGAGGGAACGGAAATAGCGCAACGGCTAAAGCGTCTGAAGGCAGAAAAGGGTTGGTCGATAATCATAAAAGACTGTTCTTTGGGAGAAGGCTATCCGGTAATAGGCCTGTTGTTGATAGACACCGCGAACAACCGATATGCTTTTAGGCTTGGATCCGACCTTTCCCCCGTCATTGCATTGCAGCGGTGTTTTACAGAAGCATTTCAGGGCGCGGATGCCTCGGAACGATACTTGCAACCCATATTGCTTGACGATGATTGGGATATTCGTACGGAACACAATCAAAGTGTCGTAAACGGCATGGGGAGGTTCCCTCACCAGATATTCGGCGAAGATTGTAGTTGGCGGTTTAAGGGCTTTGAACTCCAAGAAAAAGCGTCACATAAAGAAGATTTACAATACCTTGTCGGGTGGCTTTCAAACAAGGGGCATACCTTATACATTCGGGATAATTCGTTTTTAGGTTTCCCGGCATACCATTTGTTTATTCCTGGATTGTCTGAGGTAGACGGCAGACTTTATAATGTAATAGATGATATACAATCAGATAGCAAGGCGTTCTTTGAAATCGCTCCAGAATACCGACTTCACCGCCTTACAAAAGATGAGAAGATTGCACTAATAAAAAAGTATAAAGGGAAATCCATGCATGAGGTCCAGATGTTCCCTTATAGCGTGGGGGCATACAATCGCATTCATCGTCTGCTGCTTTTAGCCCTGCTTTCATATTCCATCAATAAAGATATGGATGCATACCTTTACATGAAGGATTTTCTGGAAGAAAGGGTCTTGACAGGGAATAGGCAATCTCCTTATTATTATTGTGTCCGCGATATGTTCTACGCAATGGGCATTGGGAAGAACGATACAGACATTGTATCAATGTTGTCTGCAATATACACAAAGGATGTCGTAATTACAGTTCTGGATGATATGGCAGACAGGGAAAACGTTTTTAGGAATTTTCCTTTCCCCACATGCTTCCAATGTGATAAGTGCAAAATAAGAAGTTCTTGCTTATATCTAATCGTTTTAGAGGTCGAGCGTAAGATACAGCAAGTGCAAGGTGAACGAATAATTGACCAGAGGCGTTTATGTGACATCTTTTAGTTGCATTTCGTTTCTTGTATTGGTGGACAGACATTGTGGCCTGTCCCGCTGGGGCGTACCCTTAATTTAACTTAAAATAGAGGCGTTTGTTTTGTCTTATGCCCGAAAAGTAGTATCTTTGTGCGCGAATCATAAAAATGGAGTGTGAATTATGGCCACTACAGCAATGCCACTGGATGCAGCCTTTCTGCACGACCTGAGCGTCATAGCCCAGAGTGAGAGCCGGACCCGCCGGCTGGTGAAATACGTAAGGCGGCTGGCACAGCCCAAGCCCGACCCAACCCTGATGACGAAGGAGGAGTTCTTCGCCAACATTGATGCTGCACGCGAGGAAATCCGACAGGGGAAGTGCTACACGATGTTACCTGGCGAATCACTCGACGATTTCCTTAAGCACATAGAGAACAAATGATGTACGAAATCACCTTCTCGTCCCGCGCCATTCGCGACTTACTTCGCTTACAACGTTCCGAACCGTCGGCATATAAGAAAGTCAGTAAGTTTATCGATGAACTCAAACTCCATCCCCGCACGGGTACCGGGCATCCCGAACCCCTGCGTGGAGACAGGGCAGGGCAGTGGTCGCGCCAGATTACTTAGAAGCACAGACTGGTGTACGAGATATTTGAGACCGAGGTACATGTGGATGTACTGGCCGCCTACGGGCACTATGACGACAAATAATGATAGTAATAATTAAATAAATAAGAGATCGAGACATGAAACGCATTGCATGGTTTCTTCTGCATCTGACATGCTGCATTCCGGCCTTTTCGCAGGCCGGCGACCCCGTGGTGATGACCATCGCCGGACAGCCTGTCACTCGCTCGGAATTTGAGTACAACTACAACAAGAACAACACGGAGAACGTCATCGACCGCAAGGACCTGGAGGAGTACGTGGACCTCTTCATCAACTACAAACTGAAGGTCCGTGCCGCCATCGATGCCGGGCTGGACACCGCCCAGGCCTTCCGCGACGAGTTCCACACCTATCGCGACCAGCAGATACGCCCCCTGCTCGTGCCCCCTGGCGCAGAGGAGCGGGAAGTGCGCGCCTACTACGACGGTATGCTGAAGCAGCTGGACGGCCATGACCTGCGTCTGCCCGCTCACATCTTCCTGCGCGTTCCCCAGAAGAGCACGGCCGAAGAGCAGGCTCAGAAGAAACAGCGCATCGACAGCCTCTACCAGGCACTGCGCGCCGGCGGCGACTTTGCCGAACTGGCTCGCAAGCACTCGGAAGACCCCGGGTCGGCCCAGCGCGGCGGTGACCTCACCTGGTTCGGCCCCGGCCAGCTGGTGCCTGAGTTTGAGAAGGTGATGTATGCCCTGCAGAAAGGCGAAATGTCCGAGCCCTTCCTCTCGACGGTCGGTTACCACATCGTCCTGCTGAAGGATGTGAAGCAGTTGGAGCCCTACGACACGCTGGCTCCGCAGATTCGTCGATTCCTGGAGTCGCGCGGTCTGGCTGACCGGCTGGCTAAGCAGGTGACGGACAGCCTTGCCAAGGAGCGTGGCGTGACGGTAGAGACGCTGATGGACCAGGAGACCGAACGCCTCTCGGCTCAGGACCAGGAACTGAAGTACCTCGTCCAGGAATACCACGACGGACTGCTCCTGTACGAAATCAGCAAGACCAAAATCTGGGACCCCGCTGCACAGGACACCACGGCCCTGATGCAATATTTCAAGAAGAACAAGAAAAAGTACGCCTGGAAAGAACCCCACTTCTACGGCATGCCCTACTACGCCCGCGAGGAGGCCAGCGTCCCGGCCATACAGAAAATGCTGAAAGGCGTGGACGAGGCCCGGTGGACCCAGGTGGTGCGTGACGCATATAATAAGGATAGCGTGACCGTGCGCATGGAACAGCCGAAACTGTTCAAGAAGGGGGACAATGCCTTCGTGGATTCGTTGGCTTTCAAGGTGCGGGAGGGCAAGACCCGCGTGCGCAAGGAATTTCCATACGCCGGACTCGTCGGACGCAAACTGAAGAAGGGACCGCAGCGCTGGACCGACGTGAGCAACCTTGTAGTCAGTGACTATCAGACGGAATGCGACCACCGCTTCGTAGAGGAACTGCGCAAGCGCTATCGCGTGGAGATTTTCCCCGAAGTGCTTGCCACCGTGAACAAACATGACTGATTTTATGAGACGCTTATTCCTATCTCTGATTTTTTGCCTCTCGCTCTCAGGGCTTCACACCTTTGCCCAACATGCCAATAACGTCGTCGACGAGGTCATCTGGGTCGTAGGCGACGAAGCCATCCTGAAGAGCGACGTGGAGGGCATGCGCCGTGACCCCTCGTGGTCGCAGATAAAGGGCAATCCCTATTGTGTAATCCCCGAGCGGCTGGCCATCCAGAAACTCTTCCTTCATCAGGCGGCCATCGACAGCATCGAGGTCACCGACCAACAGGTGAACGGCTATGTGGAGGACCGAATCAACGATTGGGTCATGACCTCCGGCAGCAAGGAAAAGCTGGAGGAATACATGTCGATGCCCATCAGCCAGATACGGGAGGAACTGCGCGACCGTTACCGGGGAGAGATGATGGTGAACCGCATGAGGGAAAAACTGACTGAGGACGTGAAGGTGAGCCCGGCCGAGGTGCGGCGCTACTTCAAGGAAATGCCCGAGGACTCTCTGCCCCTCATACCCACACAGGTGGAAGTGGAACTCATCGTCCAGCAGCCTAACATCCCCGAGGAGGAAATCAACCGCGTGAAGGAGGAACTGCGTGGGTATGGCGAACGCGTGAACAATGGCATGTCGTTCTCTACGCTGGCCATCCTCTATAGCGAGGACAAGGAGAGTGCCAAGCAGGGCGGGGAACTCGGCTTCATGGGACGTGGAGAACTGGATCCCGCTTTTGCCAATGTGGCTTTCTCCCTGACCGACCCCAAGAAGGTGTCGAAGGTCGTGGAGTCGGAGTTCGGCTTCCACATCATTCAGCTGATAGACAAACGCGGCGAGAAGGGCAACTTCCGCCACATCCTGCGTCGCCCGGTTGCCGCCCAGAAGGACATTGACGCGGCCCTCTCCCGACTGGACTCCATCGCTGACGACATCCGCCAAGAGAAGTTCACCTTCGAGGACGGAGCCACCTGGATTAGCGACGACAAGGACACGAAAAACAACCACGGACTGATGACCAACCTGCAGAAGCGGAATTCCGAAGGACGTATGATGCAGACCTCACGCTTCGAAATGGGGGAACTGGCCAACGTCAGTCCCGAACTGGCCCGCATCGTCGACGGCATGGAAGTGGGCGAAATCTCGAAACCTTTCAAGATGACCAACAACCGCTCGAAGACCGTTTGCGCCATTGCCAAACTGAAGAACCGCATCAAGGCGCATCGTGCGAGCGTCACGGAGGACTTCCAGATGCTGCGGGAAATCGTGCTTGACAAGAAGAAGGAAGAACTTATCACCAACTGGATTCGGGAGAAGCAGAAGAGCACCTACGTGCGCATCAACGCAGACTGGTGTGACTGTGAGTTTGAGTACCCCGGGTGGGTGAAGCAATAGCCAAAACATAGAGGCTTGAGGAGGATAAGGACTATACAATTTTGTCTTTTTGCCTTGCTGGGCATGTCCATGACGATGGGGCCGGTGAGGAAAAGGAACGACCGCAAACCCTCCGATTCGCGGGTGCACCTGCTCCATGCCGACCGCTTGTATTTCAATCAGCGCCTTCATCCCACGGCTCAGTTCCTGGTGGGCGATGTCCAGTTCGACCATGAAGGCACGCTGATGTATTGTGACAGCGCCCTCTTCTACGAGGCCACCAATTCTTTCGACGCCTACGGAAACGTGCGGATGCGTCAGGCCGACACACTTTCGCTCGTCAGCGACGTGCTCTACTACGACGGGCTGGACCAGATGGCCCGTGCACGGCACAATGTGGTGCTCAGGCATCGGGAATCGACTCTCTATGCCGATTCGCTTGATTATGACCGGCTTTACGACCTGGGCTATTTCTTCGAGGGGGGGAGGCTCGTTGACAAGGAAAATGAACTGACCAGTGACTGGGGGGAATATAGCCCCTCCACCCGTGAGGCCACGTTCAACTATAATGTCCGCCTGGTCAATCCGCGTCCTCCCAAAGTGGCTAAGTCAGTGCTTATCAGTGACACCCTCCATTACAATACGCGGACGGGCATTGCCCACGTTGTCGGGCCGAGCAATATCGACAACAGTGACAATCATGTCTACACGGAAGACGGTTACTATAATTCAGAGACGGACGATTCCTATCTGCTCAATCGCTCTATCCTGCAGAAGGGCTACCGAATCTTGGTGGGCGACAGCGTATGCTGGAATGCAAAGGACTCCGTCGGCAAGGCGTATGGCCATGTGGTGTATACCGACACGCTGAACAAGAACATGTTCACGGGGAACTATGTCATGTATAACGACCGCGCAGGTTATGCCGAGGCGGCCGACAGTGCGGTGCTGATAGACTATTCCCAGAAAGACACGTTCTATGCCCATGCCGACTCGTTCTTCCTTTACACGTTCCATATCAATACCGACTCCGTCTATCGCATGCTTCATGCTTATCACCACGTCCGGGCCTATCGCGTGGACATTCAGGCTGTATGCGACTCGATGGTCTATGATGGTCGTGACTCGTGTACGACGATGTATAAGGATCCTATCGTATGGCAAGAGGGACAGCAGTTGCTCGGTGAACAGATAAAAGCATGGCGCAACGATTCGACGATAGACAGTGTCTATGTGGTCAACCAGGCATTGTCCGTGGAACGGATGGACTCGGTCCACTACAACCAAGTGGCCAGCAAGGAAATGCACCTCTATTTTGAAGGTAAAGACCCCGTCCTGACAGTGGCAGACATGAACGTCTACGTCAATTATTATCCTCTTGACGACGACTCGCTGATGATAGGTATGAACCATCTTGAGACCAGCCAACTGAAAATGTTCATGCGCGACAGAAAGGTGCAGAGACTCTGGGCCCCCAGTTCCACGGGAGTGATGTACCCACCTTTTAATGTTCCGCCCGAAACTCTCTATCTTGATAATTTCGCATGGTTTGATTATGTGCGCCCCCTCAATAAGGACGACATATTTAATTGGCGACCCAAGAAGGCGGGCACGGAACTGAAAGAAAGCGTGCGCCATGCCGCCCCCCGGCAACGCCTGACGGACTTGAAAGGAAATGATAATGCCGCAAAGAAAGAACATAAAGAAACCGGAGAAAGAAAAACAGAGTAAGAAAGGAGGACGCGATGGGAATGTTTCAGACGCGTGAGCCCCGCAAGTATAGGCGGAGCCACATGTACACGGACGAAAGAAAAGAAAAACTGGAAAAACTGGTGCGCGACGTGAAGCGTGAGATGGGGGAACTCCCCCCTGATGACATAGAGCCGGACCATTTTAAGGGAAAGTTCTCACAGTTTACTCCCCGTGCTCAACGTGCCAGTGAACGTGAGCATAAACTGACATGGCCTTTGGCTCTGATTATCATCATGGTGTTGCTTCTCGTCTGGCGTTATATCCTGATGGGGAGATTGTAGCCTGTGTTAAACATTGCGTGTAAAATACGATGGCTGATATCATACATTTGCTTCCCGACTCTGTGGCCAACCAGATTGCAGCAGGCGAGGTCATTCAACGTCCGGCTTCGGTCATAAAAGAACTTCTGGAAAACGCTGTGGACGCAGGGGCCAGTCGCATTGATGTGGTGCTGGTCGATGCGGGGCGCACTTCCATACAGGTGATAGATGACGGAAAAGGCATGTCCGAGACCGATGCCCGACTGGCATTTGAACGCCACGCAACGAGCAAAATACAAAAAGCCGATGACCTGTTCCACTTGACCACGATGGGATTCCGCGGTGAGGCATTGCCCAGCATCGCCGCTGTGGCTCAGGTCACTCTTCGCACTCGCACGGCTGACACAGACTTGGGTTCCTGCCTTACGATTGAGGGCGGACGGGTGATCTCTCAGGAGGTTGACAATTGCCCTCAGGGGGCCAACTTCCTTGTGCAGAACCTTTTTTACAATGTTCCTGCCCGCCGTAAGTTCCTTAAAAGCAATCAAACTGAACTTTCAAACATAATCACGGAGTTTGAACGTGTGGCCTTGGTGAACCCAGAAATCCATTTTACGCTGACCCATAACGACAGCATGCTGCTTACGCTCCTTCCGGAGTCGCCTCGGCAGCGCATAGCGGCCCTATTTGGGAAGAAACTGAGCGAACAGTTGCTTGATGTGGACGTGGAAACAACGCTTTGCAGCCTTCATGGCTATGTCGGTAAACCAGAATCGGCGAAGAAAAAAGGTGCCCGGCAGTATTTCTTTATCAACGGGCGTTACATGCGCCACCCCTTTTTCCATCGTGCCGTACAAGAGGCTTTCACGGAACTTGTGCAGCCGACGGAACAGGTGCCCTATATCCTCTACATGCAAGTCGACCCGGCCACGATTGATGTAAATATCCATCCTACCAAGACGGAGATAAAGTTTGAAAACGAGGTGGCTATTTGGCAGATACTCCTTGCGGCCATAAAAGAGTCGCTGGGGAGGTTTAATGCAGTGCCTACGATAGAGTTTGATGTGGAGGGACGCCCCAATGATATTCCTGTCTATAATCCCAATTCAGGTAAGCCCCTCCCCGTATCAATGCCTCGTCCGGTGATAGATACCAGTTATAACCCTTTTAAGAACACTTCGGCACACAAGTCTGAGGTGCCAGGAGAGTGGACTTCTTTGTATGACGGGTTGCGTGCCTCTCAGGATTTCCCACCTTCCTCATTCGCTCCGACTCCCGCAGAGGAAGAGGATATTCCGCATTCTACCTCGGGGGATATGGATAAACTGTTCCCTGATAGTGAGCGCAGCATTCAGCATTATCAGTATCGCGGGCAGTACATCGTGACGGAGGTTCGCTCTGGCTTGATGTTTATTGAGCAGCATCGTGCGCACGTGCGTATATTATATGAAAGGTATAGAAGGCAACTGGATGGGCAGAACGCACCGTCGCAGGGGCTGTTGTTCCCGGAACTGCTGCAGATTCCGATGTCGGATGTGCCTCTTTTCGAACATATTCAAGGCAATCTGGCCTCTCTGGGCTTCGAAATATCTTCTTTAGGCGGAGGCAGCTATTCACTGCAAGCTATGCCAGTCGGACTTGAGGGCAGCGATGCACGGCAGCTTTTGCTCGAAATCGTGGAGAACCTGAAAATGACGGGGTTAGAGGCAAAAGACGAACTGCATCATCGGATGGCATTGACATTGTCCCGAAACGCAGCTATTCCTGTAGGCCAGAGCCTGACTCAACAAGAGATGGAGAATTTGGTGGATGAACTATTTCAGCAATCAACGCCAAATTATACTCCTGACGGTAAGTCGATAGTCGTTATATACCCCCATGAAAACCTCGAAAAAATGTTCAAATAACGCGAAAAAAGGTAAAATCGATGGATTTTAGTAAAAAAAACTTAAATCTTTTGGTTGAAATTAATATTATTTTTGTAACTTTGTGCCCAAACGCATGAGATAGCCATGTATGATGGCTTGAAAATGATGGAAGTGATTAGAGTATAGTATTAACATAATTAATAAAACTTAGTATGAAAAAGTTAATGATGTTGCTTGCTTTCTGCGGCGTCGCCTCTTTCGCAGTTGCACAAGACGCTAATGAAAGCTATCCCACTCTGAAGCACAGAATTGTGACGAACGGGTTCTGGGATAATTGGTTTATTGATGTGGCTGGCACGCATCTTTCGTTCTACTCCGATCAGGAACATGGACACGGCCTTAACAAGAACCCGTTCTGGCCAGGACGTCGTTCTTGGGGTGGCGAACTGAGCGTCGGTAAATGGGCAACTCCCGTTCTCGGTCTGCGCGTAAAGGCTCAGGCTGCTTGGGGAACTCAGGTAAATATGGATTGGGATGACCCTGCTTATGTTTCAGGTTCCAACCCCACCTTCAATCAGGTAAACCTTAGCCTGCAGCCCATGCTGAATCTGACGAACCTGTTTGGTGGTTATAAGCCCCGCGTTTGGGATATTAGCCTCTATGGCGGTTTCGGAACCATTTGCAACTTTGAAGGTGACAATAACTGGTCTATGTTAGGAACTGTGGGTGTTTATAATACAATTAACATCACAAAGCGTTTCCATATTGCATGGGATATGTACCTCAATATGAGTGAGGATATGATGGATGGAATTGCCGATAAGCATAAGCACTCTCCTCGTATTGTTAAGACGCGTGATGTGCAGTTCGGTGTAGCCCTTGGTCTTGGTGTAAACCTCGGCAAGGTGGGTTGGGATAACGCTCCTGACATGGATGCTATCTTGGCTAACCATCGCGCACAGCTGGATGCTCTTAACAATTCTATCAGCGACCTTGAAGCTGAGAATGCAGCTCTGAAGAACAAGATTGCTAATCACAAGTGCCCCGAGGCTAAGGAGAAGGTCGTAACCGTTACCGAGTTCCAGGCAACAAGCGCTTCTGTATTCTTCAACATTAACAAGAGCACAATCGCTTCTAAGAAGGATCTGGTTAACGTGAAGGAACTGGCTGAGTTCGCAAAGGCTCACGACAAGAAGATTGTCGTAACGGGTTATGCTGACAGCAAGACTGGTAGCGCCGCTTACAATCAGACTCTGTCTGAGAAGCGTGCTGAGGCTGTTAAGCAGGCTTTGGTTGACATGGGCGTAAGCGCCAGCAACATCGAGACCGTTGGTCAGGGTGGTGTTGCCGACCTCAACCCCTACTCTTACAACCGCCGTGCAGTTGTTAGCCTGAAGTAATTCGGAATACGATTATAAAACATAAGAAGGCCGCATTGTCCATAGTTGGGCAATGCGGCTTCCTTTATTTCTATTCTATTCTATTCTCATTTGTTTCTTCCTTATGTGCTTTTTGTGCCATCCGTTCGGATAAATCCATCAATAAATTTGACTTTTCGCGTGCTTATTCGTATCTTTGTGCTCCGAAACAGTAAATATTATGGAACCTAAAGAAAAAATAATCTTGACTGGCGATCGTCCAACTGGCCGTTTGCACATCGGTCACTATGTCGGTTCGCTTCGCCGCCGTGTAGAACTGCAAAATTCTGGGGAGTATGATAAAATCTTTATATTTGAAGCAGATGCCCAGGCTTTGACCGACAATATAGAGAACCCGGAAAAGGTGCGGCAGAATGTAATAGAGGTGGCTTTGGATTATTTGGCTTGTGGTCTTGACCCTGCCAAGAGTACGCTTTTTATTCAGAGCCAGATACCCGAACTCACGGAACTCTCTTTCTACTATATGGACCTTGTAACGGTAAGCCGTTTGCAACGTAATCCTACAGTGAAAACGGAGATTCAGATGCGTGGCTTTGGAGGAGAGAGCATCCCTGTAGGGTTCTTTACTTATCCGATTTCCCAGGCAGCTGATATTACAGCATTCAAGGCAACAACCGTCCCTGTCGGTGAAGATCAGGAGCCGATGTTGGAACAGTGCCGTGAGATAGTGCGTCGCTTTAATTATATCTACGGGGATACCCTTGTGGAGCCCAACATTCTCTTGCCGGAGAATGCCGCCTGTCTGCGCTTGCCTGGAACGGATGGTAAGGCAAAAATGTCAAAGTCGTTAGGTAATTGTATATATCTTTCGGATTCGGCAGACGAAGTCGCAAAGAAAGTGAAGACGATGTATACAGACCCAACTCACTTGCAGGTAAGTGACCCGGGGCATCTGGAGGGTAATACGGTGTTTATCTATCTTGACGCATTCTGTACGGATGAGCAAGTTGCCCGTCTGACTACAGACTACCAGACCTTGCAGGAAATGAAAGACCATTATACTCGGGGCGGTTTGGGCGACGTGAAGTGCAAGAAACTGTTGACTGCTGTGTTGCAGGAGACTCTTGAGCCTATCCGTCAGCGTCGTGCGGAGTTTGAGAAGGACATCCCGGCTGTCTATGAAATACTGCGTAAGGGGTGTGAGGTCGCACGCCAGCAGGCAGCGGAAACAATGGAGGAGGTGCGTCGTGCAATGAAGATAAACTATTTTGAAGATGCCTCTCTTATTGCTGAACAAGCACAAAGATTTGCAGGGAAGGCGTAAAAACTTGCCAATTTATTTG
The DNA here is from genome assembly GCA_017453445.1 of Bacteroidaceae bacterium. GTDB lineage: Bacteria > Bacteroidota > Bacteroidia > Bacteroidales > Bacteroidaceae > Physcousia. Next base: position 16,153 of record JAFTEX010000026.1, on the reverse strand, counting down.
GCAGATACGGTTATTTAGATTACCTTTGCATTCAAATCTAAGGAACGGAGGTTCCGACGGGCGCTTAGCTCAGTTGGTTCAGAGCGTCTGCCTTACAAGCAGAGGGTCGGGGGTTCGAATCCCTCAGCGCCCACGTCCATGAAAATGGATAATTTCTTTGATGATTAATAGCATGGGTCTTGTCGTGAGACAAGACCCATGTTTTCGTTTTACGATAAGAAAGAATCAGCAGCCTTACTCGACGTAAGGCTGCTGTTCTGGTATATCCATAAAGCCGCGCGGAATGCTTTAGGGACGCTTCAGCTCATTCCATTTAGGCGGGTTCACATTAAGCAAATGGCGTACGAAGAAATCGCTTCTCTTGTGGTCACCAAATTCCTCGCCCATCGTGTGGTGCGCCCCAGGGATTACTACGAGTTCGAAGTCCTTGCCCGCCTTGATGAGGGCATTGGCCACCTGCATACTGGAGGCTGGGTCTACGTTGTCGTCCAGTTCTCCGACGACGAGCATTAGGGGGCGTTCCAGCAGATGGGCATTCTCGACGTTTGAAGACGCAATATAGCTGCTGTCGACGGGATAGCTCATCCATTGTTCGTTCCACCATATTTTGTCCATCCGGTTGTCGTGACACCCGCAGGCTGCATACCCGGCTTTGTAGAAGTCACCATGGAAGAGTAGGGCACCCAATGCCTCCTGCCCGCCTGCGGAACAGCCGTATATGCCCACGCGCTCTGCGTCCATGTAGGGATATTGCTGTGCTGCCGCCCGAATCCAGGCGATGCGGTCGGGGAATCCTGAGTCGCGAAGGTTCTTGTAGCATACTTCTTCAAACTGGCGGGTGCGGAACGAGGTGGACATGCCGTCCATCTGCACGACGATGAAGCCCAGCTCGGCCAGTTCGGCCATTGTCCACAGCCAAGGTCGGAACGATTTGGGGACATATTGGTCGCCAGGTCCCGAATAGATGTATTCGATGATGGGGTACTTGCGTGACGGGTCAAAATTGGAGGGACGCTGTATGATGCCCCAGATGTCCGTTTCTCCGTCTCGCCCTTTGGCCACAAACACCTCCGGGGCTTTCCATCCCTCGGCGACGAGCGAGGTAATGTCGGCAGTCTCCAGGGTGCGTAGAATCTTTCCGTCCTTGCTGGAGCGCAGAACGGTGACTGGAGGGGTCGCGATGGTGGAATAGGTGTCGATGAGGTAACTCATGTCATCGCTAAAGGTCGCACTGTGATTCCCCTCCTCTGGGGTGAGGCATGTGAGGTGCTTGCCGTCCAGTCCCACCTTGTAATAGTGGATGAGATAGGGGTCCTCCTCCGTGGCGTTTGTGCCCGCATAGCTTGCTTCCCTTCCGCGCTTGTCGCTCTCTCGGAGTCCGCTGCGCCCGTTGGCTGAGAAATATATGATACCCTTCTCTTCGTCCACATGCTGTATGCCGCGCACATAAAATTCCCCCTTGGTCACCTGTCGCACCAGTTTACCAGTCTTTCGGTCATAAAGGTAGATGTGATTCCGTCCGTCTCGTTCGCTGGTCCACAGGATGTACTTCCCGTTTTCGAAATCTATTCGCTGTTGCCGTGTATAGTTGACGTATTTGGCGTTCGTCTCTTCAATGAGCGTGCGCACCTTGCCCGTCTCGGCTGACATTTCCAGCACGCGGAAGGTCTTGTGGCCACGTTCGTTAAATTCGAAGGTCACATTTCGTCCCTCTTTGTCCCATACGGGGACAGAGACGTAATATTGCTGGCGGAGCAACTCCGTAGAAGGCTCCATGACGCGCCCCGTTGCCATCTCCACAATCACAGGCACGCGGTAGTTGAGCGAGTCGCCAGGTTTCGCGTACTCCTGTTTGTGCAGTATGGGGTGGAGTTGTCCCCGAGGTGAAGATTCCACATAGTAGACGTAGCGCTTAGGGGCCGGTTTGATTCTGACGGTGGCAAAGTAACGTCCGTCGGGAGAGAAAGTTCCCCAGGCAGAATAGTAATAGGTGGAGTCTCCGTTGGTGGTCAGTGCATGTCCGCCTTGCAGGAGGGTATCGGCAGGGGCGGTCACCCATAGGTTTTGGTCGCGGTGAAAGATGCACACCTTGCCGTCGGGCGATTGCTGCACACCGTCCTTTTCGTCGGGCACCTCCATCCAGTGTCGCTGTGGGCCGTGCCATTCGCGTCTCGGGCGCGGTGGCTCAGGGTTCCCTGGCAGGGTCCTGACCGTATTCTGGTCGGCATCGACCTCCTTGAACACTTGACCCGTATCGCCCGTGCATGAGTACCAGAACTTATGCTCTCCTCGGATGGCATGCACGCGCACGTCGCCATATTTCATCTTTGACGTGTACTTCCCGCGAATGGCGAATGCACGCTGGTAGTCCTCCACCGTACCTTGCGAAAAGGCTGCGGCACACATCAGCAGTGCCGCAGCCCCTATGAACAATCTTTGTATCTTCATTCCGATTTCTTAGAACAATGTGTTTTCGATGATTTTGCCCATCTGCCAGATGCAGCGGATGTCGAGTTTTTCGTCCAGAATCATGATGTCCGCATCCTTGCCGCGTTGCAGCGTGCCCTTTCGGTCGTTCACCTTCATGATGAGCGAGGGCGTTTCGCTGACCATGCGCACCGCATCCTCCAGCGGAATCTCGGCCAGATTGACAGCCGTGCGGATAAGCCGGTCGGTGGTAGCGATGGAACCGGCCAGCGCGGAGCGGTCGTTCAGCTTAGCCACCCCATCTTCCACGATGACACGCGGATCGAAGGCCACAGCGTCAGCCGGAGCGGCAGCAACCGCCAGGGCATCGGTAATCAGAGCCATGCGTTCCACGCCCTTGATTTTGTAGGCCATGCGCAGGATGGTGGGCGGCACGTGGATGCCGTCGGCCACACACTCGATGGTCATGTCGTCGATGAGGTAGACGCTCTCCACCGTACCCTCGTACTTGTAGCCCTGCTTGTTGTGGAAACCAGGCATGGCGTTGTAGAAGTGGGTCACGTGGGTGTAGCCGGCCTCGAAGGCTGTCTTCACGTCGCTGTATTCGGCGTGCGTGTGGGCGATGCTGGGCAGGATGCCCTTCTCGGCACAGAACTTACCGAACTGGATGGCTCCGGGCAACTCGGGAGCCGCATCCCAGCGCTTCAGGCAGGGGCTGTTCTCCACGATGGGGATGTACTCGTTGGGGTCGGGGTCTTTTATCCATTCGGGTATCTGTGCGCCGGCCTTCAACGGATTGAGATAGTGGCCCTCAAGGTGCAGACCGAGGATGGGGCTGTCCGGTTCGGCCATCATCTTGCTGCACGTCGCCACGGCCTGTTCTATCATGGGCACGGTGCTGCTGCTGAGCGTCGGGAAGATGCTCGTCGTGCCATGCTTGGCATGAGCCTCGATGGCCACGCGGAAAGCCTCCTCGGTGCCTTCCTGGAAGTCGCGACCGCCGCCGCCGTGTACGTGCATCTCGATGCCTCCGGGCACCACATACATGCCCTTGGCATCAATGATGTTCGCGCCGATGATGGCCAAGTCGCAGTTCGTCACTTCAAGTATTTTGTTGTCGCGCAGGATGATGCTGCCATCCTTCAACCATCCCTGCGGGGTCAGGATACGACCGTTGATGATTTGGGTTAACATGTTTCTGTATTCTTTAGGTGTTCTATAGAATTTAAGGTCTTTAGGCTCTTTAAGGACTTTTAGTCTTATTTTACCATGCTATAGACCACATCCATAATCTTCTTGCCAATCTGGTCGGCAGCCTCCATGGTGGCGGCTTCGCTGTAGACACGGATGATGGGTTCCGTGTTCGACTTTCTGAGGTGAACCCACTTGTCGGGGAAGTCAATCTTCACGCCGTCGATGTCGTTCACCTCCTCGTCCTTGTACAGTTCCTTCACTTTGGCGAGGATGGCATCCACGTCGGTGTCGGGTGTCAGGTCGATGCGGTTCTTGGCAATCTGATAGGGGGGGTAGGTGGCACGCAGCTGGCTCACCTTCATGCCGCGCTTGGCCAGGTAGGTCAGGATGAGGGCAATGCCTACGAGGGCATCGCGACCATAGTGGGCCGCGGGATAGATGACTCCGCCGTTGCCCTCACCACCGATGACGGCGTTCGTTTCCTTCATCTTCGTCACCACGTTCACCTCGCCCACGGCGGCAGCGTTGTACTGCTGGCCATATTTGCGGGTGACATCGCGCAGGGCTCGGGTCGAAGAGAGGTTGGAGACGGTGTTGCCCGGCGTATGTTGCAGGATGTAGTCGGCCACGGTCACGAGCGTGTACTCCTCGCCGTACATCGTGCCGTCCTCGCAGAACAAGGCCAGACGGTCCACGTCGGGGTCTACGACGAAGGCAATGTCGTAGCCGCCTTTCTGCATCAGGGCCTTGATGTCGCCCAGGTTCTTCTCCAGCGGCTCGGGGTTGTGCTGGAAGTCGCCCGTCGGTTCGCCGTAGAGTGTGGTGACGGTCTTCACGCCCAGCTGTTCCAACAGTTTGGGCAGAATGACGCCGCCCACGCTGTTCACAGTGTCCAGTGCCACGCGGAAGTTGGCCTTCCGTATGGCCTCTACGTCCACCAGGGCCAGGTTCTTCACCAGGTCGATGTGCTTTTGGTCGTAGGAGTAGTCCTCGCGGTAGTGGCCCAGGTGGTCGACGTCGGCATACTCGAAGTCCTCGGCTTCGGCGATGCGCAGCACCTCCTCGCCCTCCTGCTTGTTCAGGAACTCGCCCTTCTCGTTCAGCAGTTTCAGGGCGTTCCACATGCGGGGGTTGTGGCTGGCGGTCAGGATGATGCCGCCGCAGGCTCCCTCCATGGTGACGGCAATCTCGGTCGTGGGCGTCGTGGCCAGACCAATGTTCACCACGTCGAAGCCCATGCCCATCAGCGTACCGCAGACGACGTTCTTCACCATCTCGCCCGAGATGCGTGCGTCGCGCCCCACGACGATTTTGTTCGTTGTCACCTTCGTTGTCTTACGAATCAGCGTAGCGTAAGCCGATGTGAATTTCACAATGTCCAGAGGGTTCAGCGTGTCACCTGCACGTCCTCCGATGGTTCCGCGGATGCCGGAAATAGATTTGATTAAGGTCATGTTGGTATGTGTTAGTAGTTATTATGTTTGCAAAGATAGCGCAATCCGAGCGAAAACGCAAATAAATTGGCAGTTTTCCGAGGTGCTACTTATTCCTTTTCTCTCCCGGCAGCGTCACGCGGAACAAGGGGTTTTCGGTGTGTGCCTGACGCACGAGGGCTTCCAATTCAGCTGTCTTCTCGGGCTGCTGGGCGGCGAGGTCGTGGTCTTCGTGGACATCGTCGGCCAGGTTATAGAGTTCGCTGCGGCCATTCTTGACGATGAGTTTCCAGTCCCCCTTGCGGACGGCGATTTGGTTTGTCTCATGGAACTCCCAGTAGAGGTATTCGTGTTCGGGACAGTCACGGCCGAGCAGGGCGGGCAGGAAGGAGATGCCGTCGAAGTAGTCCCGCTCGCCGAGCCGCGGATTGCGGTAGCGGTCGACGTAGTTCTCCACGCCGGCCAGTTCGGCAAACGTGGGCATGAGGTCCCAGAAGGCAATCGGGTGCTGCGACTTCACGCCCTCCGCCACGTGGCCCGGCCAGCGGACGATGAAGGGGATGCGTATGCCTCCCTCGTGGCACGAGCGCTTCAGTCCTTTCAGCACCCCGTCGCGGTTGAAGAAGGTGGGGTCGGCGCCGCCCTCTTCGTGGGGGCCGTTGTCGCTGGAGAAGATGAGCACTGTGTTGTCGGCCAGCCCCCGCTCTTCCAGTTTCGCCATAATTTCGCCCACGTAGGCATCCAGTCGGGTAATCATGCCGGCAAACTCGGCGTGCGTGTGCGTGACGGGATTGTAGCGGCTTGCCTTCTGTCCGCGGAAGGTCTTGTCCTCGGCAAACTGCCGTTTGTAGTCGTTGAGGATGCTGTCCTCGGGCTGCACAAGTTCGGCGTGGGGCAGGGTATAGGTGAAGAGGCCGTAGAAGGGTTGGCCGGGTGTCTGGCGGTCGAGCCAGTCGAGGGCACGGCGGTGGATGGTGTCGGCCGAGTAGACCGTGCGCTGACGGTATTCGGGGCCATACATCGGGTAGGCAAAGTTGTCGACATAGACCTCACGGCTCACCCCCTCGTCGCCCCGGTCGCGACGGTAGTCGTTGAGGAAGTTGGGGTAGTAGAGATGGGCCTGGAACTGGCAGATGTAGCCGAAGAACTCGTCGATGCCTCGGCGGTCGGGCGTCGATTCCGAGCCTTCGTAGCCGCCGGCCCACTTGCCGAACTGGGCGGTGCGATAGCCGGCGGCCTTCAGTATCTCGGGTATGACGACGTGGGCCGTGTCCAGGGGGTGCTGCCCGACGCGGGCAAAGTCCACGTTGTCGCCATATCGGACGGTGTTCTGGTAGTCCCAGTACTCCTTGTTGCCGCGCACGGCGCAGTGGCCCGAGTGCTGTCCCGTCATGAGCGAGGCCCGGGAGGGGGCACTGACGGGGCTGCCGGCGTAGGCCTGCATGAACTGCATACCCTCGTGTGCCAGGCGGTCGATGTGCGGTGTGCGGATGTAGTGCTGGCCGTAGCAACCCAGGTCGCCCCAGCCCATGTCGTCGCAGAGAATGAACAAGATGTTGGGTCGCTCTTGTGCCCATGCAGCCATCCACGGTGCCAGCATCAGGGCACCCAGAGCCGTCCTTTTCGGTCGTTTCATACGCGCGTATTTTATAATATGGTAATGCAAAAGTAAGGAAAAAGGCGCGAAAAACAAAGCATAAGCGGCCTTTTATTATCGTGTGTAATCAATTTTTACTTTGCGGCGGCCGATGCGGCGCGTGGCTCCGTGGGAGGCATAGTATGCCTATGCCCGTAAGAATACTATGCTTCCGGCGATAAGATTACTATGCTTATGCCCGTAACCATAGTAATCTTCCGTGGGTCGCTTTCGGTCGCTTCAGTCTCCATAAAGTATGTTTTAGGCGGAAATGTATGGATTTTTCTCTGTAAATTTGGCAAACCGCCCGTTTGTTCGTACCTTTATGCCCGAAATATTTACGGCCGGCCCGTTGCTGTGATAATGAAAAGCCTATTTAGAACTTGCCTTACGTTCCAACTCCTCGTCCTGCTGATGTGGGGCGTACCCATGGAGACCATTGCCGACAGTAAGCTGACTGGTACGGTGATTGGTACGCCACTTTCTGTCGATTATTCCACCTTCGAGAGTTCCACGACCGTCAATACCTGTGAAAATGCCTTCGACGGGAATCTCAATACGTTCTTTGCCTCCTACGAGCGCAGCTATACGTGGGTGGGCCTCGATTTGGGGTCTCCCCATGTAATAACGCGTGTCGGATGGTCGCCGCGCAATGATGTCAATGGCCCGAAGCGTGTGGTTCTGGGGGTGTTTGAGGGTGCTAACCGAGAGGACTTCCTGGATGCCCTGCCCTTGTATGTGATTGATCAGGAGGGGACCATCGGGAGGATGTCATACGCCGATGTCAGTTGCTCGGCTGGTTTTCGCTACGTCAGATATGTCGGCCCGTCCGACGCCCGCTGCAACATTGCGGAAGTGCGCTTCTATGGCCGTGAGGGTGAGGGCGACGATTCGCACTTGTATCGTCCGACCAATCTGCCCTTGGTGACCATCCACACGCAGAACGGGGAGATTCCATACGATAAGGTCCATGACATACCTGCGCAGTTGACCATTATCGGTTCGGATGGTTCCCTCCTTTCCGAACCGGGCGGCATACGTGAACGGGGAAACGGTTCGCGCACTTTCCCCAAACGCCCCTACCGGATAAAGTTTGACAAGAAACAGCACGTGCTTGATGCCCCAGCCAAGGCCAAGAAGTGGACGCTCGTCAACAACTACGGCGATAAGACTTTGCTGCGCAACCTGCTTGCCTTTGAACTGAGCCGGCGTATGGGTATGCCATATACCCCATACGCCCAGTCGGTCGACGTGATGCTGAACGGAGAATACAAGGGGAACTACCAACTTTGCGATCAGGTGCAAGTGCATAAGAAGCGCCTCGACATCGAAGAGATGACCCCTCGGGACAATGCAGGGGATGCCTTGACGGGAGGCTATTTCCTGGAGGTTGACGCATACGCCTATGAAGAGGACTCTTACTTCTATTCCTCGCAGGGAAATCCCGTCACGATTAAGTCGCCCGACTCCGACAGCATCACATACGAGCAGAAAAACTACATCCGGAACCATTTCGACAAGATGGAGCAGGCGTGGAGCCGCTATCTGGATCTTAACACCTTCCTGCGTCATTTCCTCGTGGGCGAATTGTCAGGCAACACGGACACCTACTGGAGCGTCTTTATGTACAAGGAACGGCTGAATGACACCATCCGCACGGGGCCGGTATGGGACTTTGACCTGGCCTTCGAAAATGATGACCGCACCTATCCCATTAACAATAAGCGAGACTACGTCTATCGTAGTGGGGGAAGCTATGCCGGCAGTTTCAAGAAAATCGTTGACCGGATTGTGGTTTACAGTGCCCCGGCCAAGGAACGTATGCTTGATATCTGGGACGAAGTCCGGCAGGCCGGACTCACGGAAGAAAACCTTGTTGCCTATACCGACTCTCTTGCGGATATGTTGCAGGCCTCCCAACGTCTCAACTTCATACGCTGGCCCATCATGAATGAGAGGGTGCATCAGAATCCTAAACTTTGGGGGAGTTATGATGCCGAAGTGCAGAACGTCCGTCGCTTCATTGGCGAGCGTTTGGCATGGATGGATAACAAACTGGGCTACGTCTATGTGCCACCCGTCAACTCCGTTGCCGTAACTGCCGCTTCCCCGCAAATCGACTACAATCGGCCCTATGAGGTCTACCGTTTGAACGGACAGTTCTGCGGCCGTGACCTCAATACGTTGCCCCGGGGGCTCTACATCGTGCGTCAGGGGCCGGTACGGCGGAAAGTTGAGGTCGGATAGGGCTTGCAGTGATGTATCTGACATTTTTCCGCCATATATTTTCCGGTATTGATTATATTTCGTATCTTTACATGCGAAAACTAACTAATAATAAATAAAAAGAAATCGAATGAAACTAAGGAATCTACTACTGACGATGGCTCTCGGTGCGGGCACGGCAGTCAGTGCTGCTGACTACACCGTCACTGTCGAGACACAGAAACCCGGGGCGGAAATCCAGCCTACGATGTATGGCATCTTCTTTGAGGACATCAACTTTGCCGCAGACGGCGGTCTGTATGGCGAACTGGTGAAGAACCGTTCGTTCGAGTTCACCCCTGACCCCCTCATGGGCTGGCAGGCTTTTGGCAAGGTGGAAATCCGGGACGACGGACCCTTCGACCGCAATCCCCACTATGCACGTCTCCGCTCAATGGGACACGGCGACTGGTGGACGGGCCTGCAGAACGAAGGCTTCTTCGGCATCGGCGTGGAGAAGGACAAGGAGTATCGCTTCTCGGTCTACGCCCGTGTGCCCGAAGGCAAGACACAGATGCTGCGCGTGCAGCTGGTGGAACCCTACACGCAGGAGGAGCATCAGGAGTTCAGCCAGCAGGACATCAAGGTGTCGAGCCGCGACTGGCAGAAGTACACCGTCGTGCTGAAGAGCAAGAAGACGGCAGACAAGGCTCAGCTTCGCCTGTTCCTCTGCGACGAGAACGGCCATAGCGGCAGCGGCACGATGGACGTGGAGCATGTGAGTCTCTTCCCTGTTGACACCTGGAAGGGCCACGAGAACGGTATGCGCAAGGACCTTGCCCAGGCACTGGCCGACATGAAGCCCGGCGTGTTCCGCTTCCCCGGTGGTTGCATCGTGGAGGGCGTCACGCTGGAGAACCGCTATAACTGGAAGAACTCCGTGGGTCCCGTCGAGAACCGCCCGCTGAACAAGAATCGCTGGGAGTCGACCTTCACCTATCGCTATTACCCCGATTACTTCCAGTCCTACGGACTCGGTTTCTACGAGTTCTTCCTCCTGAGCGAGGAGATTGGCAGCGAACCCCTGCCCGTGCTGAACGTGGGCATGGCCTGCCAGTTCCAGAACTGGAACGACGAGTCGGCGCATGCCCCTGCCACTGAGGCCGGACTCAAGGAATACATCGACGACTGCCTGGACCTCATTGAGTTTGCCAACGGCTCTGTAGATACGAAGTGGGGCAAGCTGCGTGCCGAGATGGGCCACCCCGCCCCCTTCAACATGAAGCTCCTGGGCATCGGCAACGAGCAGTGGGACGAGTTTTACTTCAAGCGTGTCCGGATTGTGGCCGACGCCGTGCGCCGGGCACATCCCGAAATCAAGATTATCGGCACCAGCGGCCCCGACGCCGAAGGCCGCAGTTTCGACCTCGGCTGGGAAGCCATGAAGCGCCAGAAGGCCGACCTCGTCGATGAGCATTTCTATCGCCCCATCTCGTGGTTCAAGAACGAGTGGAATCGTTATGACCAATACGACCGCACCGGACCAAAGGTCTTCGCCGGAGAGTATGCTTGCCACGACCGTGGTAAGAAATGGAACCATGCCGGAGCCAGCATCTATGAGGCTGCCTTCATCACAGGCATCGAGCGCAATGCCGACATCGTCCACATGGCCACCTACGCCCCCCTGTTCTCCCATGTCGATGGATGGCAGTGGCGCCCCGACATGATTTGGTACGACAATCTGCGCGTGGCCAAGTCCGCCAGCTACTGGGTACAGGCCTTGTATGCCCAGAACAAGGGCACGAATGTGCTGCCTCTCCAACAGACCAATTTTCCCAAGAAGGGGGAGGATGGTGTGCTTTGCTCTGCCGTTTGGGACAATGAGGCAGGCGAGTACGTCGTGAAGGTGGTAAACACCTTCGACCAGGCAAAGACCGTATCCATCAAGCTGAATGGGGCGAAGGCCGTGGGCGAAGCAAAGGCCATCACGCTGGACCTCAGCCAGTACGACATGGAGAATACCGTTGAAAATCCCCATGCCATCGAACCCAAGGAGACCAAGGTGAAGGCCGAGGGAAATCTCTTGAACGTCACCGTACAGGGGAAGAACTTCGTGGTTTACAGGGTGAAGAAGTAGGCAAGAAGCAAATAAACGCGAAATTCTTCATGAAAAGTTTGGAAGTATAGTTTTTTCTCCCTAACTTTGTCAATGAGAAGAATGGAAGACAATAGGATTCCGACGAGACGGCATCGTCGGGATTCTTTTATTTTTCATGCGAAAAAGGAAGTGAAAAAGAAAATATAAAAAACTAAAAATAAAACAATTATGGCTTATATGTCGCAACAAGGCTACGACAAGCTCGTAGCCGAACTGCAGCATCTGGAGAGCGTGGAGAGACAAGCCGCCAGTGCTGCCATTGCGGAGGCTCGCGACAAGGGAGATCTCAGCGAGAATGCCGAATACGATGCCGCAAAGGAGCATCAGGCAAAGTTGGAAACCAAGATTGCACTGCTCAAGCAGACCATTATGGATGCCAAAATCATCGACACAAAGACACTGGACACCAGCAGCGTGCAGATTCTGGCCACCGTCGGTCTGAAGAACCGCAAGAACGGTATGCAGATGAAATATACCATCGTCAGCGAGAGCGAGGCAAACCTGCGTGAGGGCAAAATCAGTTCCGGAACCCCCATCGCACAGGGCTTGCTGGGCAAGAAGGTGGGCGACGTGGCCAACATCAAGGTGCCCGCCGGCATGGTGGAACTGGAGATTACAAGCATTTCCTTCGACTTGTAACGACCTTAACGACCTTAACGACATTAAGGTCCTTAAAGTCCTTAAAGTCTTTAAAGTCCTAAAATTGAAAAACTATGACCATCTTTTCTAAAATCGTAGCCGGCGACATTCCCAGCTACAAGTGTGCCGAGAACGAGCAGTTCTATGCTTTCCTCGACATCGCCCCCCTGGCAAAAGGCCACACGCTGGTCATCCCTAAGCGCGAAGTGGATTACTTCTTCGACCTCACCGACGAGGAGATTGCTGCCATGCAGGTCTTTGCCAAGCATGTGGCCGAGGCCATCAAGCGGGTGCTCCCCTGCCGCAAGGTGGGGCAGGCTGTGCTCGGCCTGGAGGTGCCCCATGCCCACATCCACCTTGTCCCCATGCAGAGCGAGGGCGACCTGAACTTTGCCAACCCCAAGAAGCAGTTCACGCCCGAAGAGATGCAACAGGTGGCCGACAACATCCGCATGGAGTTTGAGAAAGGGTAGGGAGCCGGGAAGGACACTTCCCGCTCCGCCCCGCTTTCTCTTTATTCCCCTTAAAAGATTGAACATGAAAAACACAGATAACCACGACTATTGTCTCATCTTGGCCGGAGGCGTCGGAAGCCGCCTTTGGCCGATGAGTCGTAAGGGTAAGCCCAAGCAGTTTCTCGACATCTTCGGCATGGGGCGTACGCTCATTCAGGAGACCTATAGGCGCTTTGCCCAGTTCATGGACCCGAGCCACATCTACGTCTCCACCAATGTAGACTATCTGCCCTACGTCTATGAACAGTTGCCCGAGGTGGACGACACCCACATCCTGGAGGAACCCCTTCACCGAGGGACGTTGGCCAGCGTGGCATGGGGCACGGTGTTCATCAAGAATGCCGACCCCGACGCCAACATCGTCGTGTCGCCTGCCGACCAACTCATACTGAACGAAGCACGTTTTCAGGAGGATGTCAGCCATGCACTTCGCTTTGTCAGTGAGGGAGGGCGGATGGTGGTGATGGGCATTCGCCCCACTCGTCCCGAGACGGGCTATGGCTACATACAAATGGGCGATGAAACTCCGGAGGAGAACCTAACCCGGGTGAAGACGTTTACGGAAAAGCCCGAGCTGCAGTTTGCCGAATTGTTCATCAACGACGGCAGTTTCCTTTGGAACACGGGTATATTCCTTTTCTGTGCCGATGCCCTTCTTGATAACGTTTATCAGCTGGTGCCCGAATATCAGCAGGAGATTCCTCAGATGATGGCCGATGCCGAGAATGGCGGCCCGAAGTTCTTGCCCGAGTTCTTCAGCGTACTGCCCCGTCTGAGCATTGACATGAGCATTATGGAGAAGAGCCGTAATGTCTATGTCTACGAGAGCCATTTCGGTTGGGCCGACCTGGGCACGTGGAGCACGCTCGATGCCCATTCTGCCCAGACAGAGGAGCCTGACGGCTATCTGCCCCGGGAGGATGCCGAGGGGAATCTTTTGCTTGACACCCGGGCCATGCTCAGCCATTGCCATGACAACGTAATCCGGCTTCCGAAAGGTCGTACTGCCGTCATCGACGGGCTGAAGGGGTATGTCGTAGTGGAGGAAGGTGATGTGCTGATGATATGCCCGAAAGATCATACAGCCGTCATGCGCCGCATGATGACCGAGGCACAGACTCAATTAGGTATCGAATAGTCCTATTATACGCCGCAAAAGTGTTGTCGAAAGTTAAATTCCGGCAACACTTTTGTGGCTCTTCTTGTCCGTTTCGTTATTAATTGTTACCTTTGCGGCGAAATTAATAATAGATTGAGATATGAAGAGGACTTTTTTATCATTTTTTGCAATCGCAATCACGTTGCTCATTGTGGCAGGCGTACTGCCGACGAAATTCTATGTTTGGCAGGGCGATAAGGCCACGGAATATGACATCGACAGTGATGAGATGACGTTTGGCGATGGAACTGTGACCATTAAGGGGACGACCTATCAGCTTGCAGACATTGACAGCATCACCTTCGGAGGCGGTGCAGAGAGGGTTGCGGCTGATACCGTGTATGTCACCTTCGACGGCACGTCAGCCACCGTCACTCCTTCGGTAGAGGGGGTGACATCCCTGGTTGAAGGTGCCGATGTGACCCTGACCAATACGAACGAAGACCGCGAGATGTGCTTTGTTCTGAGTGGAAGCAGCCCCTCGGGGCAATTCGTCTACAACGGGACTTACAAGACTACCATCCGCCTCAATGGACTTTCGCTGACGGGTTCCACGGCCGCTGCCATCCACATTAAGTGCGGAAAGCGCATCGCGTTGGAACTGGCCGACGGGACGGTGAACACGCTTGCCGATGCATCCGAGGATGGTGGGCAGAAGGCTGCGTTCTATACCAAGGGGCATCTTGAGGTGAGTGGGGGAGGAACGTTGAATCTCACGGGCAACATCAAGCACGGCCTCTCCTCGAATGAATATATGCTCGTGAAGAAAACTGCCGGCGCGATAAACGTCTTGAAAGCAGCCAACGACGGCATACACGCAGGACAATACTACAAGCAGAACGGCGGCATGGTCACCATTTCCGGCGTGGGCGGCGACGGCATTCAGGCTGAAGCCACGGGCGACGAGGGGGATGAGGACGACGGACAACTCATCATCAATGGTGGAGCTGTCAATGTGACCCTAAGTGCCTCCGATGCAGCAGCCCTGAAGAGCGATTCGCTGATGACCCTCACAGGGGGAACCTTCACGCTCACAACGAAGGGCGATGCAGACAAAGGACTGAAGTCGAAGACGGACATTGCCATTTCGGGCGGTACCTTCGTCATTACGCAAAGTGGAAGTTATCTGGTGGAGGACTACGACCCAAGCTACACCACGGCCGTTAAGGCTGATGGCAACATTACCATCACGGGTGGCACCTTCACCCTCACTTCCTCGGCCACGGCTGGAAAGGGACTTTCAGCCGACGGAGACATCACCGTCAGCGAAGACGATGCGACCGTCGTCCTGAACATCACCAATACTGGAGCCGGTGAAGTCATGGACACTTCGAAAAACACAAGCAGTGAGGAAGACGATGACCCGGATGCCGCGTCATATCGCGTCTACGTCAGTGTGCCCACCAGCAACGGCGGCGGAGGCCGTTGGGGCGGTACTACCTACACCATCAAGAGTGGGACTTTCACGGGGCCGACCAGCGGCACGCCCTATTTCTATGCCATCAGCAGCAGTTACTCCACCAGTGGCTCAACCCGTACCTACTCACTTTCTGACGTCACTTCCACTTACGCCTCGGCCACCCTGACCAACGGAGGCAGCACATCGAGCGACGACAATGTCACCTCCACGGGTATCAAGACCGACGGCAAT
Source organism: Bacteroidaceae bacterium (assembly GCA_017453445.1). GTDB lineage: Bacteria > Bacteroidota > Bacteroidia > Bacteroidales > Bacteroidaceae > Physcousia. The sequence goes on along the minus strand of JAFTEX010000026.1, from coordinate 1,136 downwards.
CTCTCTCTCGTGGCTGGGACCATCACCGTCAAGATGACAGGCAAGGGAGGAAAGGGCATCAAGAGCGACGGAACCTTCACCATGGGACGTAACGACCAGACGGGGCCCATGCTCACGGTCACCACTTCGGGCAGTTCGGTGGGCGGCACCTCGTCAGGCGGCTGGGGCGGAGGACCTGGCGGCATGGGACAGGAAAGCGGTGGAAGCGGCAGTGCCAAGGCCGTTAAGGTGCAGGGTACGGTCACTCTCTATGGCGGCGAATCCACCATTGAGACTGCCACGGACGGAGCCGAGGGGCTGGAGTCTAAGACGGCTGTCTACATTGAAGGCGGCAAACACTACCTGAAGTGCTATGACGACTGCATCAACTCCTCGGGCAATATTTATATCAACGGTGGCATCACCATTTGCTACTCCTATGGGAACGATGCGGTGGACAGCAATGCTGGCAAGGCGGGAGCCTTGACCATCGGCAACGGCACATTGTTTGCCTATACCACAAAGGGTGCCCCCGAGGAGGGACTGGACTGTGACAACAACTCCTATATCCAAATCACGGGTACGGGCATTGCCATTTCGGCCGGCGGCGCACAGGGGGGCGGCAGCAGCAGTAGCAGCATCAGCAACGCCAAGCAGGGCTACTATTTCTACACGTCCACCATATCCTATTCGGCCAACCGCTACTATACGCTGTCCGACGAATCTGGCAACAATCTCGTCACCTATTCCTTCCCGGCCAGCATCAGCAGTTCGATGTCGCTGTTTACCGCCACGGGCATGAAGTCCAACAGCAAGTACTACGTGAAGTACGCAACTTCGGCTCCCACCGATGCCACGACATCCTTCCATGGCCTTTATCTGGGAAGTTCTGCGAAGGGTACAACCAGCGTTTGCTCTTTCACAGCCAAGTAAGCCGGTGGATTTGCGGGCATCTTAGTCCTTATATCAGTCACACACAAAAAAAAGCGGGGCACTCACTTCATGTGGGTGCCCCGCTTTTTTTGGTATGCTCGGCATGAGCAATGTCTAACGGGTGCAAGTCCCGAGTGAGCCCAAATAGCGGGAATCACACAGCCCAAGACAAGGGTGTCCATTGCGAGGTGGAATCTGAAAGAAGTCGGCGGCAAACATCTGGC
>JAFTEX010000001.1 GCA_017453445.1 Bacteroidaceae bacterium | reverse complement strand
GCTCCCTCCCTACAAGGGAGGGCAGGGGGAGGGTCTGCCGGGTCTTCTTCTTCCTACCACTCTTCCTCGCGAAGCAAAGGTGTCATGGGCACCATGCAGGGCAAACTGCTTTACCTGACCAAGAAGGGTATGCTCGCTGGGGGCATAGATGTAGAATACCGGCATCGCCAGAACCACGGTTCGTCGTTGGGCGACTATCATTATCTGCTGAGTGGCACATCGGCACTCGACCGGCAGCATTTCAGTTCGCCGACAAACGACCTCAGCCTCGCCCTCCAGCTGGGCGCCCAACAGGCACTCGGCAAGAAGACGATACTCACAGCCATGTGGACCACCACATACAACCGCCTCTATCGCAACGAAGAGCGGTGGCGGGCCGACACGCTCGACCTGGCGAACAGCCTCCGCCAGTGCGACGACCTCTGGAAGAACGAACTGGAACTGATGGGCATGTTCACGTTGGGCAAGGTTTCTATTGGCCCCCACCTCACACTCTCGCATCTCCACGAACAGAGCGACTATCGCCGAGGCCGCCTCGACACCCTTGCCCGCCGCAACCTCCTGCTCGCCTCGCCCCATGTGGAACTGAACTACCGCATTGCCAAGCAGCAGGGACTCAAGGCCGATGTCTCGTATGTTGCGACTCCTTCGCAACTCATCGACTGCATCGGCTACCGCGACGACACCAATCCGCTCTACATCATCGAGGGCAACCCCGGCCTCCACACATCGCACACCCTCGCGGCCAAACTCTACTATAATATAATGCGCACGCGCGGAAGCCAGTCGCTGGGCATCGGTCTCGACTACTATCGCGACTACGACCCCGTGGCCACCGTTCTGCACTACAACAGCCAGACGGGCGGCTATCGCTCAAGGAAGCGCAACGTGCGCGGCGGCAGCCGTTGGCAGGGCACTGTCGACTACGAACGTTCGCTCGGCGAAAGGCTGCAGATGAAGAATAGACTGAACGGCGAGTGGAGCAGAAGCTACGGACAGCTGACCCTCGTGGACGACGCCACGGGCCTCATCTACAACCGCCAGTCCCGTTCCTACCTGCACGACCGCCTCTCCCTCGCCTACGACACCGAGCCCTGGCATGCCGAACTCGCCAACGAGTTCACTTGGAACCGCTATGCCTACAGCGATGCCGCCCAAGCTACGCAAAACATCTTCCACTACGAGCTCTCCATGCACCTGCGCTACAAACTCCGGAAGTCGTGGCGCTTCACGCTCAGTCCCATGCTCCTGCTCCGTCGCGGCTACCTGTCCCCGTCGATGAACGACACGCCCTTCCTCCTTAATGCCGAGGTCACCTATAAGTTTACGGGAGGCCGTGGTGCCCTGCTTCGCCATCTCGACAACCGCGCCGACATCACCCTCGCCGCCAACGACCTGCTGAACCAAGACCGTCGCCACGCATCCACCATCACCGCCACCAGTCACACTGAATCGGGCAGCAGCCTCCTGCACAACTACGTCACCCTCACCCTCCGCTACCGTTGGGAACCGAAGAAGTAATCGGCTTCGCCGCTTCGCTCGTCGAAGAATTTTTAGTTAGTAAGTAAAGGTATCTTGGGAGCCCCCGCACGTCGCGACGACGTGCGGGGCCTTTTTTTGATGAAAAAACTTATCCCGTCCTTATATATTTTCTATCTTTGCGGTAATATATAGGTAGAAACACAGCACGCAGATGGACAGGACAACCGGCCGCATACCAGCAGACAGACAGGACGACGCAGCACTCGTGGGCCGCATATTGGGCGGCGAGACGCAGCTGTTCGGTCTGCTCGCGGCCCGATATGGGGCACAGGTGCTGCACTTGGCAGGGCGGTTGCTGCCCTCGCCTGAGGATGCCGAAGAGGCGGCGCAGGACGCGCTGGTGGAGGCCTATCGCAGCCTCGGGCGCTTCGACCGGCGCAAGGCCAGTTTCCCGACGTGGCTCATGCGCATAGCCTACCACACGGCGCTGAAGCACTATCGGAGCCAATGCCGCACGCTGGCGACCGTGGACCTGGAACCGCAACGGTTGGAGGGCATGGCCGACGCTGAGGTGGACGCCCTGCTGGACGACACCCGTGCCGACCGCATCGCGCTGATGGAACGGGCCATTGCTCTGCTGAAACCCGACGACCAGATGTTGCTCAGTTTCCGCTACTTCGACAACCGTCCGATACGCGACATTGCCCTCATCACCGAGCAGGGCGAGCCCTATCTGCGCTCGCGGTTGCAATGGATACGCAAGCGGCTGGCCGCGCTCATCATAAATCTTGAAAAGCATGAAAAAGAATGACTCACATGCCGACCGCGGTCTGCGAATGGCCGTGGGACGCAAAGCAGAAATGGCAGAGCGCATGGTGCTCCCCGAGGACTTCGCCGACCGACTGGCGGAGCGACTGAAGGGAGAATACCCTCCCCAAGACCCCTCCCGGCCTCCCCGTGAAGGGGAGGAGAAAACCTCGCCATCTATGGGCGAGTTTGGAAAGGCTCCCTCCCTTACGGGAGGGCTGGGGAGGGTCCTCATCGGCGTAGCCGCCAGCATCGTGTTGCTGTTGATGTGTGCCCTGTTCTACAGGGAGGTGAAGACAGAAAAGCAACCCACCTTGGCGCACCAGACACAGGTGCCTAAGGCAATGCCTCGGAAGAAGAGCGTCCAAACCACTCCAAAGACCCCTCCCAGCCTCCCCGTGAAGGAGAGGAGACCCCCCGTGCGCAGGGAAGAGGCTCCCTCCCTCGACGGGAGGGCTGGGGAGGGTCTTGAGAAGGGTATTGCGAGGGCTCTCCCCCCCGACACGCTGGGCAATGCCATCTGGCAGAACGAGGAGAACGTGATGTTGGCCCTGGAGATGCTGGAGGATTGTGCAAAGACCATCGAGCAGAGCGAGCGCATGGTGTATAACGACATCGTGGAGACCACGTTCCGTGCTACGCCGCAATCGCCCCGCGCCATACTGGTCTCGAACGAACTGGGCGACTACGAAGTGATAGAACCACCCACGACAGTAGAAATATAGGAAATTGAGAATTGAAAATTGAAAATTGAAAGTTCTTTCCCCGCTTCGCTCTAAAAGCGTCTCTTCAGACTGAGCGGAAAGTTGAAAAGATTAACCTCAAAACATAAAGACTATGCGAACAAGTAATTTTATCTTCGCCCTTGTGATTCTGCTGGGCCTCGCGTCCACGGCCTCGGCACAGGAGCAAATCAAGAAGCAGTTCGAGAAAATCAGTAACTACAATGGCGTGGCGCGCATCAGTGCGGAGAACGCCACTAAGGTGGACACGGCGGGCGTCACCAACGAATGCCGGGTGGTAGTCCTCAAGATTGGCCATCAATACTTCGGCGACTGCGAACAGCTGAGGAAAGCGTTCGAAAAGGAACGCAGCCACGCCTCGATGTTCTATTCCTATACGATGGACCACTTCGCAGACGGAGAAAACGCTGCGCAGCGCAAACAATGGTCCGTGACGAGGGAAGGCAACCAGCCCGTCATCGTTGGCGGCATGAAGAACAGCAGCTACCTCATTGCCAACTTCGACGACCCCGAGCATCCCGGCTACCGTGCCTGCTATGCGGCCGAATGGACCGAGACCGACGACCCCGACCCGCGTCCGTTGCAGCTCACTTACGTCTATGGCCGTAAGCCCACGCCGCAGACCTCCATTAGCCGTACAATCCGCTTTAGCGACAGGGCTGAATTGCCTGATGACATCCGAGAATTGCTGGAGGAACGTCGCATCCTGACCGACAGCCTGTTGAACGGTGAGAGCTTCCACTTCGATTTGGGAGAACGGCTCTCGACCCTCCGCGACAGCCTTCGTTCCGCAGGTGTATACAAATTCGACTATACCCTGCCCAACCGTCAGCCGCAGGACATCCCCATGAAGAACGGCAACACCAGGGAGTGGATGCAGCAGGCCATGACGCGGGTGAAGCACCTCTCGGCCAGCGACTGGCACCGCTTCTTCGGCATCATGACGCAGAAAATGATGGACAACGGCATGAAAGAGAGTGCGGAGGACATGCTGGTGGCTGCCAATTTGGTGCTCGACCTCTGCAAGAATGCCGACCAGCTGGATGCCGACGAGCGTGCCCTGGCTGCCCGTCGCCTGCAGCAGATGAACAAATCCGAAATCATCCCAGACCCCTACGTGCGCGACCTCCTGCAGCTAGGCTACAGAAAACTGCTGAACAAGTAATCATCATACATTTAGGTTTTAGTTTAGTAAATAAAGGCGCCAACGGGCCCCATGCGTCGCGACGATGCGTGGGGCCTTTTACATAAAAGCCCCATATTCATGAAAAAATCCGTGGTCATTATTCAAATTCGTTTCCTTTTTTCATATCTTTGCATCCATAAAAAGGATACATGATGAGAAAAACATATTTTTTCCTCCTCCTTGCCCTGCTGACGTCGGGGGCATGGGCACAAATCCATACGGGCCTCGACCTCTGCCTCCGCGACGATGCATCGGGTGAGTGGCTAATCAGTCTGTTCGATACATGCGCGGTATATGACTGTGACGTATGGACCTACGAACGGGCATCGAAAGGACGATACACACTCAGACTTGGCGACCGCAGGGTGGATGTGCGCCTAAGGAAAGTGGGCATAGATATCGACCACCGGCGGTACAAGACTACGGAACTGACCACCCGGACCCTGCCCGATTACCCGACCGGGGACTCGACGTCGTTCCGCGACAATGGGTACACCGGCGGCGAAGCCACGGTGCGTGGACTCATGATAGACAGGCACGAGGTTGGTGATGCTCGGTTCGTCCTGAACGAGTTGCTATCAGCCATAGGACAGCAGTTCTTGGAGGTTGAGCCGGACGCGTCGGGTCGCTTCGAGGTGAAGTTGCCCTTGACAAACACTTCCCACGTACTGCTTGCGCCCTACGGCCACCTGATGCTGACACCTGGAGAAACCTATTTCCTGCTTTTGGACAACCGACGTAGGCGCCACTACATCATGGGGCCGGACGCGCGTCTCTGTAACGAAATGTGGGCACATCCTGCGGGAGGCACCCTCATTGATATGGACCTCTATGCAGAACGCACCGACGACGACCTACTCGCCTATGCGACGGCGCGGCTCGACAGTACGGAACGCAGTGTGGAACAAACACTGCGTGAACATCCCACCCTCTCCGAGCGTTACCGCCAGTGGCGCAGAGGCTGTGAGCGTGCCTCTTGGGGCGAGACGCTGGTGCAACGCTATTTCACGCGCGAAGACGTTAGGCAGCGGCAGGGCAATCGTCTGTGGCAAACCCTGCGCGATTCCGTGATCTTCCGTCTTCCTCGCCCCTACACCGTGGAGCAACTCTCCCTGCCATACCTTCTTAATATATATGCAAAGGGGCTGACAGAACGCTTTAATGTGGGCTACGGGTTCGATGTCATCAACGAGAGCATCGAGGCCATTGAGGCGCACGCCCGCGAAGGTCGGTCCCTATGCTCCGAGGCCATGCTCGACACGCTTCGCACGCTGCGCCGTGCGGCCCATGACTTTGAGGCTCAGTCGCGCCAGGCTCAGGGTCACAAGCCCGAGGGTCATCTGTTCGAACGTCTCATCAACCAGCCCGAAGTGAAGACGCTCCTGATGCCCGTCCTTATGGAGGAGGTGTACCCACGTCGGGCAGTCCGTGATGTCGAGGGCGTGGATACGCTGCCCCTTCCCGACGACCTTCGCGACCTATACCGTGCACAACTCATCGGCACCGAACTGACCACGAACCGCACGCCCCTGACCTCGGCACTCGAAGCGGCCGTCCATCGGTTGGTACGTTCGCCATACTACCGCGACAGACTCCTGACCATGAGCCGCCACTACGCCGAACTCATCCGTCAATCCGAGGCAGAACAGCAGGCCAGCCTTATGTCGAACGAACCCCTTGCCGGGCTCACCGACGGGCAGGAGATACTGCGTCGCATCCTCGCCCCCCTAAAAGGGCGCGTCGTTTACCTCGACGTTTGGGGCACATGGTGCTCACCCTGCAAGTACAATCTCCAGCACCTGACGCACCCCCTCCACGAGGCTCTCGACTCGCTGCCCGTGACCTTCCTCTACCTCTGCAATAACTCCTCCGACGCATCCTGGCGCAGTGTCATCGCCGAGTACCAGTTGGTGGGTTCCAACAGTCTGCACTATAACCTCCCCGCCGCGCAGGAGGCCGCCGTCGAACAATACCTCGGTATCGACAAATATCCCACCTATCTGCTCTTCGACCCTCAGGGCCGTCGCGTTCCAGGTCCCGAACCTCGTCCCCACGACATCGAGGGCCTGAAAAAGCAAATAGAGGGGATAATCGGGGGAGAGTAGGAGAGGAAGTCACGATAAGTCGCTAAGAATAATTCATGAAAAATTCATGGTTAATTCTTGCTCCATTACATTACGCAAGCGTTTCCTTACGTCGCCGAGCGCACGATAATTATATGTCTAAGAAAGAATCTCCATATCCTTTTGTCTGACACGAATGACCATGAATTGTTCATAAATTAATCATGAATTTTTATGTGTCTGCCGATAATTCCGTATCTTTGTAACGATATAACCGAAACGATATAGGCATGAGAAAGCAAATCCTTATCCTTTTGGCCACAATGGCCGTGAGCGTGAGCCTGTGGGCCAGTGACAACGAGAAGAAGGCGTGGCCCGAAGAGTGGCGAAACGTCAAGTACGTCAAGCAGGTAACCGGCAGCCGAAGGCCACGCTTGCGTAGTAAGACGGAGCAAGAAATTCTGCCCGATGCACGCATAAACAAAGGCGAAGCAACCGTGAAGGTCTGGCTATTGAACTACGCCCCCGACGGCACCCTCGCCTGGCAACACATCGGCTATATGGAAACAAACGACGAGGTGCGCGAGGCCATCCTCCGCACCCTTCCTTCGCAGTGACAGTTCATGTGTAGATTTATCTTCCTTTTTGTGGAATTGTCAGATTAAATGCTTAACTTTGCAACGAACTTTCCTTCAAAACCGATGAACCATGACATACCTAAACAAGTTCCACCGCGAGGCGACAGAACGCAAGATGAAGAAGATTGCAGAATCTCAGCAATCGCCGATGAACTCCAGCGACTTTGCCGAGTACATGAAGCGCAACGTGGAGCTGGCCAAGCGAATGTAAGCCCCTTTGACACCGAACAACGGCAGGCCGAGGCTCTGGCCAAACGGCTCCATTGCTGGATGCCCATGACCGAAGTGTTCCGACTTGGTGTGCCCGGCCCCAGTGGCCATGAAAACGATACGTATGTGGCCGACCATTACATCTATAAGGTCAACAACCTGCTGAATAGCGGCGGCATCGTTGCCTTGCTTAGGCGCATCGTGATGCACAACCGCCTCTTTCCCGAGACAGCCTACCAACTGTATGGTTTCGCTGGTCTCGACGGTCGCACCGTACAGCCCATACTTAGGCAGTTGCGAATCGAGCAAGCCCACCCCGCCACGCAGGTAATGATAGATACATACATGTCGGCCATTGGCTTTACAAAGTCGGAGGAGCAAGAGGGAAAGTTCACGAATGACGTGTACGAAGTCTGGGATATACTGCCCCGCAACGTACTGGCGGACAACGAGGGGGACCTCTATGTCATCGATGCTGAAATTGCATCTTTGACAGCCATGTCTATCAATGATTAGGCGCATAGCCATAACTTCCCCTGTTTGATGTTATGAAGAAAACGCTTCTTTTCCTGCTCTTTGCCCTGCTGACGTCGGGGGCGTGGGGTTTCACGTATCGCATCGAGGGCAACGTGGGGACGCCAGACTTCACGGGCTGGCTCTATATCCAGGACCAGACGGACAAGGAGCCACGGACGTTGGACAGCCTGTGGGTGGAGGCCGGAGAGATACGGCCTTGCGAACTGAAGGCTAGGAAGCCCCTCGTCGCACTGCTGCATAGTAGGGACATCAGCATTCAGTTCCATCCGCTCTTCATAGAGGAGGGCACGATACACATGGTCGAGGCCCCGATGACCCAGCGCCGTGGGGCTTTCCGAGGCACACCGTTGAACGATGAATGGCGGCAATTCGCCCACCGGGCCGATTCGCTGGGCCGTTTGTTCGACGAAGGCCGCATCACGAAGTCCGAAGCCTTCCGCTGTCTGGACAGCCTCGCCGAACCTCTGGTGCGCGAGCATCGCGACGACCTGCTTGGGGCCTACGTGGCATCGACGATGGAGGAACTGGGCACCGACCGCCTCGTCCAGTACGTCGAGATGCTGTCGTCCCGAATGCAGAGCAACCACATCGTGTATGAGACCGTCGGTCCGCGCCTCGTTGCGCGCCGGACAGCGGAGGGGCAACCCTTCGTGGACTTTGAGGTGGAGCACGAAGGTTGCAAGTATCGACTCTCGGACTATGTGGGTCGCGGACAGTATGTTCTGGTCGATTTCTGGGCATCGTGGTGTGGACCCTGCCGCGAGGAGATACCGAACCTCATCCAGGCCTGGGAACGATACCACGACCGTGGCCTCACGGTTCTGGGCATAGCGGCGTGGGACAAGCCCGAGAACACCCTGAAGGCCATCGCCGACCTCCACATCCCTTACCCCCAAATCCTAAATACCCAGAAGGTCGCCACCGACCTCTATGGTGTCACGGGCATACCGCACATCATACTCTTCTCGCCCGACGGCACCGTCCTGCGTCGCGGCCTGCGCGGCTCCGAGATACTGAAGACGCTAGCCGGAGTCTTCGGAGATGGGGCCGAAATATAATGCCGTTGGTATGGCAAGATTACAGGCCGTGGGCTGTTCCCAGCCCCACTTTCTGTCCTTTCATTATGGGATATGTATTATAAATACCAGCCTGATAGTTGAAGGTAGCATCTATCCTCGCCGCTACCATCTCCATTCCACCAGTTTGCCAGTGAAAGGCGAACAATAGTTCCTGTAGGTATTCTATCCACACAATCTTGGAAACCAACAAACTTAATACGATGAATACCATACATATAATAGTGTTTGTCAAAAGAGACGAGATGCATTAAATCTTTGTCTGTAATCCAGAATTGTGTACTAAACCCTGGAATCTTATCGCGGTTAATATAGTTTTTTGTTCCTTCAAAGTGAAGGCATCCTTCAAATGCATTGCTTATATTTCCTGAAACAAGCCTATTTCCAAGTTGATGGGTGTTTATATACTGTTTTATTCCATTTATACCGACATTGTTGATTAATGATAGAAATGTAGTGTCTTTGTCTTCAACATGCGGGCGAGGCCTAACACGCCATGATGTCTGCATATTCACATTCCATCTATCTCCAATTTGATATGGGGCATCTGTCGGTAAGTTTGCACCTCTGTCACTGTGTAATCTTACCAATTCGCCTGTATTTTCATCGATGGCTCCAACACAAACGCCATTGGCCATTTGTGTTCTTGAAACAACTAAAACAACTGACATGACACTTAAAGATTTATTACATTTACACCTAACTTATCAGATAAAGCTTTAGCAACTAATGAACGATGACATGCTTCAGCCTTTTCTTCAACGCAGAAGAGAACGGGGTTTTGGGCACCAACTTCATTCAAAGCGCTTATTAAGACATCAAGATTAAAATTATCAAGTATTTGTTTATTGTATTCATTGACAAAAATTTGCCCCAAACTTGTACGAAGTTTTTTTGTTTCATTATTAAGCTTATCTGCATCTTTCTGCTTTTGCCGTATCTCGTTGGTTGGAGCCAATTCTTTGATGTATAAGTATTTTATTCCCATTTCAGCCAATTTTCTTTGAAGATAGTTGCTATTAACATACTTGTATTGTGAACCACGTACACCTCTTCTTTGGCGTATGTCACAAAATGCATCAACCTTATTTTCTACCAACTTTTGGAAATAAGCATCCTCAGTAGAATTATAAACTCCGATTGTAAATATATTAGTCATATTCTTCAACAATTTCAGGTTCTGTTTTATAAGCTTTTCTGGATTTGAAATATGGAATTTTATCATTATCAAAGAAGAGAGAGTGAGGATCCCATGCTCCATTAGTCAATTCTGTAATTATATCTTCTTCCGATTTGATTTTATGTGGTGCGATAATATGATACATTTCGATATTATGCTCAGCAAGCAGTTCACGACCAATAAGTTTGCTTCTATGGCACTGAGAAGGATCGGATTCGCTACACATGATAGCAACCTTGTAACCTCCAGTATTCGCGTCAATCAAACGTTGCAATCCTGTTTTAAAAACAGGAACTTCTGCCATTTTCTGATAGTCAAAATAGCCGTCCTCGTCATAGCAATCATCGTTCAAGGGCCGTCCTCCAATAATATCCCCCATATAATAGTATCTTATATCGGTGTTTTTAAACAATTGTTCAATCATTCCACGATTAAAATGGGGAGCCCATTTTGAAAACGGATTGCTTCTAACATCAATAAGGAACTGTATCGAAAATGAGTGAAGTTCGTTTATCAGTTCTTCGGCAGTTTTATGACCATGCCCTATTGAGTATAGTGTAGAAAGCATATAGAATTTTGATATAGTTGATATTTATTGCAAAAATAGTAAAATTTTCTATTATAAACGATATAATCGTCTGGAATCCTACACAAATGAAGAATTTTTATTTAAACTTATTAATTTTGGAAACTTTAATCATCATTTTTGATTGATTTGTACCAATTCATCGTAAATCCATCGTCAGGAGGCTCCTTTTTTAACATAAATATGTTGAAGGTCCAACATACCTATGTGTTTTTTACATGATAGTGACCTTGCTGCCTCAAGGTGGTAGCCTTCGTTGCCTATCCTTACGTCTTTTGCGCCTGTTTCTTATGGCTTTATTTATCGAATAACATTGTTAAATTATCGAAAAACAATAAAGATTATTTGTTTATCACGAAACTTTGTCATAACTTTGTAGCGCCAATGATGAGGAAGCGCGCCCTCGTCAGCGACAAAACAACGTAATGTTAAACCAAAAACAATGTATCGTTATGACATCAAACACTAAAGTGAAACGCATCCGATGGATAGCAACTTTGACGCTTGCCCTTCTGTTCTTGAGCCTCCTGACACCGTTCTTTCTGCGCCTGTTGCCGCCGACGCTGCCCGGTGCCATGCCCATGTTTGAAACGCTATCTACCAAATGGAAGGGGGCCATCGACCTGGCCTTTATGCTCCTTGTCTGTCTCTTCAACACCTGCTTCTTCGTGTTCTTCGTCCGCCTTTTCCGTGGGCTTGGCCGGGGAAAGATATTCGTCCCGGGCAATGCTCGCTGGCTCTATGCCGGGGCATGGGTACCGATTGTCACGCTCATCTACAGGCTCGTCTATATGTGTTTCGTGAACGGTTGCTCCGGTTTGGCCATGGCCGTGCTCTGGTCACAATCGTGGCACAACCTCACCCTCTTCTCGGCCATAACGCTCATGGCCCTGCTCTATGATGTGGCCACCGACGTGAGCGAAGAAAACCAACTGACCGTATGATACGCATAAACCTTGATGTGATGATGGCTCGCCGGAAGATGAGCCTGACGGAACTGGCCGAACGTGTGGGCATCACGCTGGCCAACCTGTCCGTCCTGAAGACGGGGAAGGCACGCGCCATCCGCTTCTCCACGCTCGATGCCCTGTGCCAGGCCCTCGACTGCCAGCCGGGCGACCTGTTGGAGCATGAGGGAGAATGAGAGAATGAGAAAATTGAAGGCTTTCTCTCCCCCCTGGGGGAGTCGGAGGGGGCCTGAAAATGTTAAATAAAAGATGAAAAAGTTATCCACCCTTTCTGTCTTGTTACTGAGCATCACTCTCCTGATGCCATTCGAAATCAAGGGCCAGGGGCCTCTGCGGCGCGATGTACCAGAGGGCTACGTGTTCGTGGCCGCCCACCGTGCCGACTGGAAGTATGCACCAGAGAACTCATTGCAGGCCCTGCAGAATGCCCTGTTCTTCGGGGCTGACATCATTGAGACCGACGTGCGCCGGACGCGCGATGGGCACTTTGTGATGATGCACGATGCCACGGTTGACCGTATGACCAATGGCACGGGCCGCATTGCCGACATGACACTGGAGGAGGTGCGCCGACTGCGCCTCCGTACCAATTGGGGGCAATCGACCCAGATGCCCGTGGCCACACTGGAGGAATACATCGAGGAGGCCCGTGGACGTGCCCATCTCTATCTGGACAAGGCTGGCATCGACCAGCCTGGCACAGAGGAGGGTACAACGGTGCGTGCCCTGCTCGACGTGCTGCGCCGCCACGGGGTGTTGCAAGAGACCATGTTTGTGTTGGACTGGCCCTACGAGAAGGCCCGCCGCATCTTTGGCACGGCGTTGGACAGCGTCATTTACAGCCCCGTCATCGAGGACCGCATACCCAACCTTGCGGCCTACGTGGACGAGTACGTCCGAGAACTCCACCCCGTGGCCTTCCAGTTCCGTATGGCATCGCTGGAGGGCGAATCCTGTCGTCTGCTGCCTCGCGTGCTGAATGCCGGGAGTCGCGCCTTCGTGGCCAGTACGTGGCCCAACCACACCGCCGGACACGACGACCTTGTATCCATCTTCCAACGCCCCTCGGCGGGCTGGGGGTGGCTCATAGACCGAGGTTTTACCATCCTTGAGACCAATTTCCCCAAAGATTTGTTGCAGTATCTACAGTCCGAACGGCGGCATTAGGCGGGATTGTTAATGGAAAAAAATGTCAAATATTTCCCGCAACCAACTATTTTTCAATTATCCATTTTGAACATTCAACTTTTCTTCGTATCTTTGCACCCGCATTTGCGAAACAGTTGCCGAAGGGTGGCGGCTGTTCGACAAACAAGTTAAACACAAATAATTAACTACTATGTATTTAGATTCAGCCAAGAAGACAGAAATCTTCACGGAGTTTGGTGGTGGCGCCACCAACACAGGTAGCGCAGAGAGCCAGATTGCATTGTTCTCTTTCCGCATCAAACACCTGACGGAGCACATGAAGCAGAACCGCAAGGATCACAGCACCGAGCGTGCACTGACGGGTCTCGTAGGTAAGCGTCGCGCCCTGCTGAACTACCTGAAGGCTCGCGACATCAATCGCTATCGTGCCATCGTGAAGGCTCTGGGTCTGCGTAAGTAAAAAACGCAGCCGCTTCAATGGAGAAATAAAGCTGCAACCTACCAGTTGCGGCTTTTTTGTTAAAAAGAAATCTAACCACAGATTACGCAGATTACGCAGATTATAAGGATATCTTTCTTAGTAGAGTGAATCTGTGCAATCTGTGTAATCTGTGGTGAAAAGAAAAAGAATATGAGTTATAAGAAGTTACTTCCCGACGTGCTGATGGTGGCCCTGTTTGCCCTCGTCAGTCTGGCTTATTTCTGGAACCCCGTCATGGACGGACTGGTACTGACAGGTACCGACCACAGCGCCGCGGTGGGGTCGAACGTGGAACTCAACGAGTACCGTAAGGCACACAACGGCGAGCGCACCCGTTGGACGAACTCCCTCTTCTCGGGTATGCCCACGTATCAGATGTCGCCCTCGTATGACAGCACCGACACACTCTCCACCATTGAGAAGGTCTATCAACTGGGATTGCCCGAGGTTGCAGGCTATATATTCATGATGCTTCTGGGCTTCTACATCCTGCTGCGTGCCTTTGACTTCCGTCAGTGGATGGCAGCCATGGGGGCCATCCTGTGGGCCTTTTCCAGCTACTATTTCATCATCATTGCGGCTGGTCACATCTGGAAGTTACTGACCCTTTGCTTCATCCCGCCTACCATCGCGGGCGTGGTGCTCTGCTATCGGGGCAAGTATGTGTGGGGCGTTGTGGTGACCGGTATTTTCACTGCCTTGCAGGTGTTCTCCAACCACATTCAGATGTCCTACTACTTCCTGCCCGTCATGCTGCTGCTGGCCGTGGGCTACATGGCAGATGCCGTGCGCAACGGACGGATGGGGGCCTGGGTCAAGGGCACCCTGGCAGCCCTTGTCGGCGGCTTGCTGGGTGTGAGCATCAATATCTCCAACCTCTATCACACTTACGAATACAGCAAGGAGACGATGCGCGGCAAGAGCGAACTGACGCAGAAGACAAAGGATGCTGCCGACCAGACCGACAGCGGACTTGAGCGGTCCTACATCACGACCTGGAGCTACGGCATTGGCGAGACATGGACACTGCTTGTGCCCAATGCCAAGGGTGGTGCCTCGGTGCCCCTGACGCAGAATGAAACGGCTATGGAGAAGGCGAAAAACGAATTCCGTCCTCTTTATCAGCAACTCGGACAGTACTGGGGCGAGCAACCGGGAACGAGCGGTCCTGTCTATGTGGGGGCCTTTGTCGTGTTCCTCTTTGTACTGGGACTGTTCATCGTGAAGGGACCGATGAAGTGGACGCTCTTGTTCCTCACCGTGCTGAGCATCCTGCTCTCCTGGGGAAAGAACTTCATGCCCCTGACGGACTTCTTCCTTGACTATGTGCCCATGTACGACAAGTTCCGCACCGTGGCCAGCATACTGGTGGTGGCTGAGTTCACCATCCCTTTGCTGGCAATGTTGGCACTGAAGGAGGTGGTGGGAGAAACCTCAAGGCCTCAGGACCTCAAGACCTCAAAGCCATATTACATCAGTTTGGCCTTGACGGCTGGGGTTTGCTTTCTTTTCTGGCTCATGCCCGACGTATTCTTTGGCAACTACATTTCTGAAAGTGAGATGCAGGCCGTCAAGGGGCTGGAGCAGTATGGATGGCCCGTGGGTGAGGTGATACAGAACCTTTCGGACATGCGCCGTGCCATGTTCACGTCCGATGCCATGCGCTCGTGCATCATCATCCTCGTGGGCTTCGGCATCCTGATGCTCTATCGCTATCGCAAACTCCGGGAGGTGCCCATGGTGGCCTGTCTGGCATTGCTTTGCCTGGTGGACATGTGGGGTGTGAACAAACGCTACCTGAGTGATGACGATTTCGTGCGTCCGCGTACCAATGCGGAAGCCTTCCCCTTGACTGATGTCGATGCCGAAATTCTTCAGGACACAGATAAGTACTATCGCGTCTTAAACCTCACGGTAAGCACGTTCAACGACAACACTACGTCGTACTATCACAAGTCGATTGGCGGTTACCATGCTGCCAAACTGCGCCGCTACCAGGAACTCATTGAGGCTCACATCCAGAACGAGATTCCACAGGTGTGGCAGGCCGCCCCGAACATAGCCGAGGAGAACGGCGACAGCCTCTTCCCCGTGCTGAACATGCTGAACATGCAGCATATAATCTTGCCCCTCCAAGGCGGTGGTAAGGCACAGGTGGAGAATCCCTACGCCAACGGCAATGCGTGGTTTGTCCGTGAGGTACGTTATGTCGACGATGCCGACGACGAACTGGCAGGCCTGAAGGGCTTGGACACCAAGCATGTGGCCGTGGCAGACAAACGTTTCAAGGACGTACTGGGCGAGACGAAAGCCCCGTCCGCAAATTCGGACTCGACCACTATTGTCACTTTGACTGGTTATGAGGCCAACGAACTGAAGTACGACGTGCTGAGTCGCGAAGGCGGTGTGCTGGTATTCAGCGAGATTTACTATCCGGGCTGGACTTGCACCGTTGATGGGAATCCCGTGGAAATCGGCCGTGTAAACTATGTCTTGCGGGCCATCCGCATCGAGGGCGGCGAGCACAAGGTGGTTTTCACCTTTAAGCCCAGGAGTGAACGCATCACCGAGGCGATTGCCTATTCGGCTCTCGGTCTGCTGGCCTTGCTTCTTGTGGGTCTGATGGTGAGGACGGCCATTGCCGGACGCCAGAAAAAGGACTGAGAAGATATGTGACTACAAAACAATAAAAGTAATAATGCGATGAAAAAGATTGTAATGTGGATGCTGGTCTTGGCCAGCGTGAGTGTGAAGGCCGATGCTCAGTGGTTTGCAACGGGCACGGCGGGCATCGGCTATTTGGACGACGCCTTTCAGCTTGTCCTGAAACCGGGTGTCGGATACGAATTCAACGACCGCTGGGCCGCAGGTCTGGGGATGGGCCTCGGCGTCTTTGATGGGACGGCGTATGGAACCGTTGATCCATACGTCCGCTTCAACTGTTGGAACAACGGCCGCTTCTTTGTCGACGCCAAGGCTGAAGGCGATGTCTGGTTTGGCCACGGCAACACCCTTGCCGATATCGGGATTGTGCCTTCGGTGCGTATCGCCATCAACAGAAATTGGGCAGCCTTTGGCGATTTTGGTCTGTTTGGTGTCCAGCACGCCAACGACGAGTGGAGTCCCGCCTTTGGCATCACAAGTGCGCGTGTCAAGATGGGCGTCATGTACCACTTCTAAGCCCAGAGCGAAGTATACGGGTATAAAGGAAAAGCGGCAAGCACCGATTGGGTGCTTGCCGCTTTTTTTATTTCTTCACGATGGCTCTCACGATGAACCAAAAGTGCAGGGCGATGGCTAACGGCCAGCCGTAGTGGTGGGCCATGAGGCGCAGGCGTTCCATGAGCGAGTGCCGGTGGTTCTTTGTCGTGAGTCCTTCGCTGAGATAGTCGGTCAGTATGAGTTTGGTGTTGAGGAAGCGCAGGCGGCGGCGTTCGGCGCGTTTCATGACGCGGATGCACCAGTCGTAGTCAGCCGAATACCGATAGCGGAGGTCGTAAGGTTCGGCGCGTGCGATGTCAGTACGGACGTAGAAACTCTGGTGGCAGACCAACATGCCCTGGAGAAACGACCGTGAGGTCAGCCGTTCGGGAGCCTGGAGACGACGATGGCGCAGGAATCGGCCCTCGCCATCCACGAGGTCGGTCTCGCCATACAGAACGGCATAGTTCGCCCTGTCGCGCTGCCATCTTGCCTTGGCAACGATTTGTTCGATGGTCGACGCTTCGTGGAGCCGGTCGCCGGCATTCAGGAATACCAAATAGTCGCCAGCGGCCAGGGCGATGCCCTTGTTCATGGCATCGTAGAGCCCGTTGTCGGGCTCGCGAACCACGCGAATCAGGTGCGCAGACTCTCCGTTCCGTTCGACGTAACGCTGGATGTGCCCCATCGTGTGGTCGGTGGAGCAGCCGTCGATGATGAGGTGCTCAATGCGTGGGTAGGTCTGTCGCTCTACGCTCTGCAGGGTCCTTTCGATGGTGGGCTCTGCGTTGTAGGTGACGGTGACGATGGTTATGAGCGGAGTCTCTTTTCCCATTTGGCATTTATTTGCTGTATTCTTCGATGTAAAGTCGGGCCACGCGGTGCTCGTTATAGGTCTCACGGGCATACTTGGCCGCAGCCTCTCTCAGCTCGGGGTGTGCGAGCACATAGCGTATGCCTTCTGCCAGGTCGGGTGTATTCAGGTAGTGAGCCACATAGCCGTCCTGTGTATGATGGATCATCTCGGGGATGCCGCCCACACGGAAACCTACGCAGGGCGTGCCGCACGACATGGCCTCGGCAATCGTGTTGGGCAGGTTGTCCTGTTGCGAGGGAGTCACGAAGACGTCCGCAGCCGCATAGAGTGCTGCCATGCGCCGTTCGTCGGAAATGTACCCCACAGAGTGCAGGGGTTGGGAGAAGAGGCTTTGCAGTTCTTTGCTGGCATTGCCGGCCACGACGAGCGTGATTTTCTCCCGTCGGAGCGATTTGCAGGCTTCGGCCAGAAACCTAAGTCCCTTTCGCTCGTCGGTCACCTTCTGGCTGCTGAAAAGCACGATGCGGGCATCCTGGGGCAGGTTGAACATTTTCCGGGCCTCCTGCTTGTCCATCGGGTGGAAAATGTCGGTGGGGATGGCGTTGGGGATGTGGACGATGCGGCTGCCTCGTGTCAGAGGGCTGAACTGGGCATCCTCCGTAATCCATTGGCTGCAACCGACGAACGTGATGTGGGCTTTTCGCCAGAGGGCCCATTTCTTGCGGAACAGCTGATAGGACAGGTCGTGGTGGCGAGGAGCCTTCAGCAAGGGGCAGAAGTGGCAGTGGTGGAGATATCTGTCGCAGTTGTCGGCGTAGTGGCAGATGCCCGTGTAGGGCCATTGGTCGTGAAGGGTCCATACGATGCGCTTGCCGCTTTGGACGATGCGCTTGAGGTCGTTCGTCGACAGGAAACCCTGATTCACCCAGTGCAGGTGAATGACGTCGGCTTGCTGGAATTCGGGTCTTCGGGTGATGTCTTCTCCGCAGTTGGCAATGTCCACCTGCCAAAGATTTTTTTTGCTCAGCCGGTTGGCGAGTAGGATGCAGAGCCGTTCCCAGTAGAAGGGCAGCTTGCGCCGCCGTGTGGCCATCGTGACGTCCACGCCCTCTGCTTTCAGGGCCTGGGTCAGGCGATAGGCTGCGATGGCCGCTCCTCCGGTACGTTCAGTAGTGTTTACAATTAAGACGCGCATGGAATCTTGTGGCGTTGTGTTAGTTTCAAAGTACAAATGTACGGCAAAAAATCGGATTGACGAACAAACGGGACGGAAATTTAGCAGTGTTGCCTGCATGTTTTGCACACGTAATAAAGTTTTTGTACCTTTGTAGCCGTAAATCGAAAGTGCAAGTGATTATCGGATTGTTTTTCAATATTAGAATAAAGTATCATCTATAGACTTATGGCACAGAAACCCAGTATACCCAAGGGCACACGCGACTTCGGTCCCGCAGAAATGGCCCGCAGAAACTATATCTTCGACACCATCCGCAGTGTCTATGCGCTGTATGGTTTCCAGCAGATAGAGACTCCCGCAATGGAGAACCTCGGCACGCTGATGGGCAAGTACGGCGAAGAGGGCGACAAACTGCTGTTCAAGATTCTCAATTCCGGCGACTTCATGAAGGGCGTGACGGACGAGAACCTGCACGAGGACTCGTCGAACCGCCTGGCGACCCGCCTCTGTGAGAAGGGACTCCGCTATGACCTGACGGTGCCCTTTGCCCGCTACGTCGTGCAGCACCGCGAGGAACTGACGTTGCCCTTCCGCCGTTTCCAGATTCAGCCCGTGTGGCGTGCCGACCGTCCGCAGAAGGGGCGCTACCGCGAGTTCTATCAGTGCGATGCCGACGTCGTGGGCAGCGACTCGTTGCTCAACGAGGTGGAACTGATGGAAATCGTGGACGAGGTGTTCCGTCGCTTCGGCATCCGCGTCTGCATCAAGATTAACAACCGCAAAATCCTGACGGGCATTGCCGAAATGATAGGGCAGGCCGACAAGATTGTGGACATCACCGTGGCCATCGACAAACTGGACAAGATAAGGCTGGACAACGTGAACGCCGAACTGCGCGAGGGCGGACTGCCCGAGGAGGCCATCGAGAAACTGCAGCCCATCATCCGACTGAGCGGGACGAACGAGGAGAAGATGGCCACGATGCGCGAGGTGCTGAAGGACAGCGAGACGGGCCTGAAGGGCGTTGAGGAGGTGGAGTTCGTGCTGAAGACGCTGAGTGCTCAGAGCACGCTGACCAATGAAGTAGAACTCGACCTCACCCTGGCTCGCGGCCTGAACTACTACACGGGCTGCATCTTCGAGGTGAAGGCCCTGGATGTGGAGATAGGAAGCATCACGGGCGGTGGTCGTTACGACAACCTGACGGGCATCTTCGGTATGCCGGGCCTCTCGGGCGTGGGCATATCGTTCGGAGCCGACCGCATCTACGACGTGCTGAACCAACTGGACCTCTATCCCAAGACGGTGACGGCGCAGACGCAGTTGCTCTTCATCAACTTCGGCGAGGCCGAGGCTGCCTACTGCCTGCCCGTCCTGGCCAAGGCGCGTCAGGCTGGCATCCGCTCGGAAATCTATCCCGATGCCGCGAAGATGAAGAAGCAGATGCAGTATGCCAACCAAAAGGAGATTCCCTTCGTGGCCATCGCCGGCGAAAACGAGATGGCCGAAGGGAAGTTGACGCTGAAAAACATGGAAACGGGCGAGCAACGCTTAGTGACGCCCGAAGAACTGGTAGGCAGTTTTTAGACTTTCACGAAGATTTGTCTTTTCCAGAGTGCCCAGGCGACGAGGGCAATGAACCCGTCGAACAGGAGGGCATAGCAGAGCGAGGCCATGCGCGGGTCGAAACCACCCCCGAGCATGGCCTCGTAAATTGTCTGGTTGAGGCCCAGGTGTCCCACGACGGGGGCCAAGAGTTCGCTCAATACGTAGAGGAAGAAGGCGTTCATGCCGAAGGCGATGAAGAGGTGGGGCAGGGAAGACGTGAAGACGCGGGGCAGGGAGGGCTTGCTTCGCTCCAGCCCGATGAGCAGAAGGAGCAGCAGGGTGGCAAGCCCGCAGGTGACGAGCACGTAGGAGGGCGACCAGATGCGCTTGTTCAGCGGCAGCCACAAGGAGAGCATCAGCCCCGCAGCCGTCATCGCCGCCCCAACTGCCCCTAAAGGCCCTAAAGACCTTAAGGACCCTAAGGACTTTAAGGACTCTACCCCCTTCCCCACCAGGACGCCGATGAGCGTGTGGGCAATGGCGGGGAGGGTGCCGAGCAGTCCCTCGGGGTCGATGGGGCTTTTGCGGTAGAGGTGGGCCTCGCCCACGAGCCAGCGGTCGACGCGGCAGAGCAGGTTCGACTCATCGGGCGCATAGCCGTTGCCATAGTAAAGCAGGAGGGCATACAATACTAAGGCACCGCCGGCCGCCATAGTAAGGTGGCGACCCCTGCCATAGTAGACCATGAAGGCCGCCGCCGCGTAGCACAGGGCGATGCGTTGCAGCACGCCCCACAGGCGCAAGCCGGGCCAGAAAGCCCACTCCCCGTCGAGACACTGGTCCCACACGTGGAGCAGTACGCCCACGAGGAACAGGCGGAGGGTGCGCGTCACTATCTTCCGCGGGGTGAGCCGCTTTCGCGACAGCCACACAGAGACGCCCACCATGAAGAGGAACAGGGGGAAGACGAGGTCGCAGAGCGTCAGTCCGTTCCACGCGCTGTGCTGCAACTGGTGGAACTGCGGACTGCCCACGCCGTTGTTGACGAGAATCATCAGTGCCACCGTCAGTCCGCGCAGGACGTCCAGGCTCCTCAGTCGCGCTCCCATGCCTCGAGGATTCGCTTCGCGGTGTTGATAGGGTCGCCCTCGGGAGCGGCAGAGTAGGGCGTGTGGTCCAGTGTCCAAGGCTCCTCCATCGCGTACCAATCCACCTCCACGGCGGGGTTCCCCTTCTTGGGAACGTATGAGTTGCCCACCGCAATCATGGGCTTCCGGCCCTCCAGTTCGTCTTGCAGAATCTGTAGGAAGCGATGCCAGCGCGGATAGTAGAAGTCGCGCAGGATGCCCTGCCATTCCTTGTGGGCATAGTCGCGCAGTCCGCCGTTGTCGGCACAGAGGCGCGGCCCCCAGGTCGTTATCTGCACGCGGGCATTCCATTCGTAGAGGTCCTTCTCCTCGGGCGTGGTGCCCAACTGGCGAGCCTGCTCCGTCCAGCGGCCGACGCGGAACTCCGGGCGTGTGGCCAGGAGGCTGTCCTGCTGGAGCAGAAGGCGCAGGAACGCCTCGCTGTCCTTGCGGAAGGCCTTGCGGTCGCAACTCTTGAAGTCCGCCATCGTGCGGTTGTAGACGATGCGGGCGCGGTCGGCGAGTGCCTGTCGGCAGATGTCGACCAGGTCGTACTCGAAATTGTTGACGCCCCGGTACTGGTCGGCCACGCTGAGCATCAGCCGGGCAGCCTCCCAGGTGGTGGTCGGGTCGTAGTAGTTGTTCATCTTGCTCCACGAGGACACCTGGAAGCAGTCGAACCCGGGACGGGCGCAGAAGATGCTCTCGTGGGTGCCCTGCTGGTAGTTGCCGAAGGGCGCGTTGTAGATTCCCTCGGCCAGCACTTGCCACGCCCGTTGCAGGGTGGCGTCGTCCCGTCCGTAGCGGGCCTTGACGTAGTCGCGCAGCCAGGCCTCCTTCGTGGGAATGTCGGTCAGCCAGGGCAGTTCGCTCATCATCTCGAACATCACGGGATTGTTCTCCGAACCCTCCATCGTCAGTCCCCAGCCCGTGAGTTGGCGGGCCATGGGGCTGGTGCGCGTCAGGCGGAAGTTATTGAGCAGGAGGTCCATGCGTCCGTGCAGACCCACGTTGCCCCCGAAGTTCTCCAGCAGGCAGAACATCCACTTGTGGGCCCCGTAGCCGTTTGCGCGCTTGAAGCGGCTGGGGATGCCCCACATGGGCGAGCACTCACTGAAGAGGTCGAGCACGATGACCTCGCCCGCCGGCAGTGCGTCCAGCATGGCCGGAAGCGGGTTGGCGTTCCAGCCCTGGACGACCCATTTGGCTCCGGGAACGGCCTGCTGCATGGTGGACAGGATGTGGCGGCCCATTTCTCCGATGTCCACGCCCTGGGGCAGACTGCCCTCGTGGAAGGGGTCCATGCTGTAGTAGTCAGCCTTGCCGTAGAGGCGTTCCGTCTCCTCGTAGAAGAGTTTGGCGTACTGGTCGAAACGCTTGTCGGTGGGCAAAAGTATGGAGGGACGCGTGAAGCCGTTCCAGTGTTGCTTCGCGCCCTCGTCGAGGAACGACGGAATCATGCCGCAGTAGCCGGGCAGCACGGGCTTCATCCCGAACTCCCTCATGCGCTGCAGGATGCGCTTTTGCAGCGTCTCTTGTTGTGCGTACCAGGTCTGTGGGACGGGGCCGCCCCAGCCCTCCAGGTTGTTCATCTCCCACCAGGCCAGGAACGCCGGCCCGGGGACAAACTGCGCCACCTCCTCTTCGCTGCGCCCCAGCCGGAGCAGCAGGTTGCGCCACACGCACTCGTGGCCCACGGCTGCCAGCGGCATGTTGATGCCGTGCAGGGCCATCCAGTCCAGTTCCGTCTGCCACCGCTCCCAGTCCCAGAAGGCCATCGTGTAGGAGAACGTGCAGTAGTTGAAGTCGTAGCGCAGGGGCAGGGTGGTCTCGTGCCACTCCCGTCGGGTCACGGCGGGCAGTGTGTCGGGCAGTTTGGCCTGCATCTGGTTCCATGAGAGATGGATGCCGCAGTGGTGCTTCAGGTACCAGTTGATGCCCGTGGCGATGTTCACCCACGAGTTGCCCCGGACGACGGGCTTTCCGCCCCGTTGGTCCAGTTCGAAGTAGTCGAGGTCGCCCCCCTTCTTCTTTTCGATGACGAACTTCTTGCTTGCCCCCTTGTCGATGCGCTCCAGCAGGCCGTCGATGGGCGTGGCTGCGCGGAGGAGGCGGGAGGACATGAAGAACGGGAGACAGAGGACGAGGATGATTGTGATGCGTTTCATGGTGTTGTATTTTGTTTTATTTTCTGCAATATTAGCAAAAAAGTATGGAACCGACAAACATTTCACTATGATTTTTCTTTGGGACACGTCGCTCCGGTGATGAAAAAACTTTACAACTCGTCCCTCGTTCCGGCCTTCTGCGAGGCCCGATTCGCTTGTCCGGTTTGTACCTTATTGATTTTCATGCAAATACGATGCTTTGTGCCGATTCCTTGCAACCTTCGTGAAATAAGATTACTATGCTTCGGGCGATAAGATTAGTAAGGTTACGGTCGTAAGCATAGTAATCTTATCGCCGTAACCTTAGTAATCTTCCGTGGCCGTCCCCCTTCCGGTGGGGGGCTGGTTTGGTAAGATATGTTTACAATCGGCTGGCCGGGAACAAAAAAAAGCGACGAACGGCCAGTGTCGTTCGTCGCTTTGTGGAGCCGGAGGGGATTGAACCCTCGTCCAAACAGGGAAGTCCTGAGCTTTCTACACGCTTATCCCAGCCTTCGTTTTCGAGCAGCGGCAAGACCTGGGCCACCAACCGATGCCTTATCCTCTAAAGTTTCACCTCGTGCGCGAGGCCGCACGGGGCTATCCCCGATTTTGCTGTGCCACTTTGCCAGAGCGCTTCAGGGCGTTAGCCTCTGAGTGACATCTCGTCGCAGCACCTGGTGCCGCGATTAAGCCAACGATCTACTATGCTTCAATCAGGCAGCGAGAGCGTATCTGTTTTCGCCAGTTAATTGTTCGACGGTCATTGATTTAAGAGAGCGGCTGCCAACTCTCTGCGTGCTTACCGAGCACCCCATCCTGCTGTCAAATCCATGTCGACCCCAGATGACAGATGAACAGATAAGTGACGGCAAAGGTAGTCTTTTCTCGTGAATTGTGCAAATACAGGGGGCGTAAAAACCAAAAAATGCTGCATATTTATAATATTTTTGCAAATCGGGCGTTATATATATAAGAAATGTAAAAAACAAGGATAGATTAAAGCATAAGAAGCGAGTGATACCCTCTGAAAATATATCTTTAGACGAGTCTTGCGAGAAGTCTGAATACGTGGATGGGATGAACATGGTGGAGCGTGCGGTGAAGCGTGCGTTCGACATCGCGGCATCCTTTTGTGGCCTGGTGTTGTTGTCCCCTGCTTTCCTGTATGTCTATTTCCGCCTGAAACGTCAGGGCGACGGGCCGGTCATCTATCGGCAGGAGCGCATCGGGCTGGGCGGACGGCCCTTCGACATACTGAAGTTCCGCACCATGACGATGAATAGCGAGCCGGACGGCGTGCCCCAGTTGGCCGAGAAGAGCGACGACCGCCTGACACCCGTCGGGAAGTTCCTGCGCGAGCATCACCTCGACGAAATGCCCCAGTTGTGGAACGTCCTGGTCGGCGACATGTCGTTTGTGGGCTACAGGCCCGAGCGAAAGTACTTCATCGACAAGATAATGCAGGAAAACCCCGACTATGAGCAACTCTACCAGATACGCCCCGGCGTGACCTCGATGGCCACCATCTACAACGGTTACACCGACACCATGGAGAAGATGCTCATCCGCCTGCAGATGGACCTGGAGTACCTGCAGAAACGCAGTCTCTGGCTCGACCTGAAGATAATACTTACCACAGCACGACTCATCGGATATGGAAAGAAAATCTAACAATATGCGAAGATATCTCCTTGCACTGGCACTCCTCCTGAGTGCCGTTTGTGCTTACTCACAGTCGATGACCGACGAGCAGGTCATCCAATACGTCCAGAAGGAACAAGCCGCGGGCTCCAGCCAGCAGAACATCGTGCAGAAACTGCTCAAGAAGGGCGTCACCCCGGAGCAGTTGCGCCGTATCCGCAAGAAGGTGGAGGCCGAACAGTCGATGCCGGGGGCCGTGGACCTGACCGGGAAGTCGAAGAACCAGACCGAGAACCGTATGCGCACGAACCGCGAGAAGGCCGAGGAACAGTATCGGCAGAAGAACGGCTACATGGTGCGCTCGCAGCGGGAGCGCGATGAGCAGCGCTACCTGACGCAGAAGGAACGCCGCGATGCCCTGAACGAAGAGATTGGTTTCCTCGACATCGACTCGCTCGCCTACTACCAGAACATGTTCGGACGGGAGGACGAGAACCAAGTGTTCGGCCGTAACATCTTCAACAACGAATACCTGACCTTTGAGCCCAACATGAACATGGCCACACCGGCCAACTACCGCCTCGGAGCGGGCGACAACGTGGTCGTCGACGTCTGGGGAGCCAGCCAGGAAAGTTTCGAAGGCACCATATCTCCCGACGGCTACATCGTCATCGAGGGCGTGGGCCCTATCAAGTTGGGCGGCCTCTCCGTGAGCCAGGCCACATCGACGGTGCGCAGCCGACTGGGGCAGTACTATCAGGGCTGCAGCATCAACCTGGCCGTGGGCGAGACCCGGAGCATCCAGGTGCAGGTCATCGGCGAGGTGCGAATGCCCGGCACCTACGCGCTGAGCGGACTCTCGTCGGCCTTCAATGCGCTGTATGCCGCCGGTGGCATCAGCGACATCGGTACACTGCGTAACATCAAGGTGTATCGTGCCGGACGGCAGATTGCCACCATCGACGTCTACGACTACCTCCTCAACGGCAATGTCAAGGGCGACGTGCGGCTGCAGGACAACGACGTCATCTCGGTGGACCCCTACGAGTGCCTGGTCAACGTGCGTGGACGGGTGAAGCGCCCCATGTTCTACGAAATGAAGCGCACGGAGAGCGTGGCGCAACTGATAAAGGATGCCGGCGGATTCACGGGAGACGCCTATACGAAGAACGTGCGCCTGACCCGCAAGGCCGGCAACGAATACAGTATGCACACGGTGGACGAGTTCCGGATGTCCTCCTTCACGCTGATGGACGGCGACTCCATCTTTGTGGACAGCGTCATTGCCCGCTTCAGCAACATGGTGGAGGTGCGCGGAGCCGTGAAGCACGCCGGGCAGTTTGAACTGGGCGGCGACGTGCAGACCGTGCGCGGACTGCTGACGGTGGCCGAAGGACTGCGCGAGGACGCCTTCGTGAGCCGTGCCGTCATGCACCGCGAGAAGGACGACCTCTCGCTGGAGATGCGCTCGGTGGACGTGGAGGGCATTCTCAACGGGACCGTGGCAGACATCCCCCTGCGCAAGGGCGACGTGCTCTTCATCCCCAGTACCGTCGACATGAAGGGCGAACAGACACTGACCATATCGGGCGAAGTGCTCTATCCGGGTGAATATCATTATGCCGAGAACACCGGCGTGGAGGACCTCATACTGATGGCTGGCGGACTTACTCCTGCCGCCTCCATGGCCAAGGTCGATGTCTACCGCCGCGTGCAGAATGCCAATGCCAAGGAGGCCTCGGAGAAAGTCTCGGAGGTGTTCAGCGTGGCGCTGAGCGACGGGCTGCGCTCGGGCGATACGGACTTCACGCTCGAACCGTTCGACATCGTCGTCGTGCGCAAGAGTCCGGCTTATGCCGAGCAAAAGACCGTGCGCGTAGAGGGCTGTATCAACTTCGAGGGCGACTATGCCATGAGCACCCGCAACTATCGCCTCAGCGACCTGGTGAAGGATGCGGGCGGACTGTCGTCGCTGGGCTATGCCAAGGGTGCCCGCCTGACGCGTATGATGACGGAGGAAGAGAAACTGCAACGCGAAAACTCGTTGCGTGCGGCTCAGATACAGATGTACGAGGAGGCCATGCAGAGCGAGAAACGCTACGACATGGCTCAGGCCGACTCGCTGATGTCGCTGAAACTGGACATGGGTGAAACTTACCCCATGAGCATCAACCTGCAGGCCGCAATCGAAAATCCCGGCGGGGCGGCCGACATCGTGCTGCGCGAAGGCGACCTGCTGGTCATCCCGCAGTTCTCCAACACCGTGAAGGTGAGCGGCGAGGTGGTCTATCCCGTATCCATGAGTTATGTCAAGGGCAAGAAACTTAGTTATTACATCAAGCGTGCCGGCGGTTATGGCAACCGGGCCAAGAAGAGTGGCGCATACGCCATCTACATGAACGGCTCGGCTGAGAAGATAAACCGCCGTTCGAGCCGCGACATTGAACCCGGTTGCGAGATTGTCATTCCCACGAAACAGCAGAAGAGCCGCATGTCGACGGCCGAGATTGCCGCCCTCAGCACAGGCGGTGCCTCGCTGGCCAGCGTAGTGGTGGCACTGATAAGCATACTGAAGAAGTAATCCTGACGACGTAAAAGCCTAATCATGGAAGAACAGAACAAGACTGAATACATCGACCTCCGTGAGGTCTTCTCGAAAATATGGAGTAAGAAGAAACTCTTCTTCAAGGTCTGGGTGGTCACTTTCGTGCTGGCCTGTGCCTGGATTTTGCCCTTGCCCCGTTACTATGACTCGGAGGTGATGCTGGCACCGGAGTCTTCGGACAACCAGGTGGGGGGAGGCATGTTGGGTTCGCTGGCCTCTTCGTTCGGGCTCAACCTCGGCTCCGTGGCAGGAAACGATGCCTTCTACCCGACACTTTATCCCGACCTCATCAGCAGCAACAACTTTCTCGTCAGCCTGTTCGATGTGCAGGTGACCAAGGAGGATGGTTCGCTGACCACCGACTACTACACCTACATGACCCAGCACCAGGAGGTGGCTTTCTACAGTTGGCCGAAGATTTGGCTGGGGCGCTTGATGAAACAAGTCTTCCCCAAGAAAAAGAAAACGGCAGGGGGAGGTGACGGAAAGGTCGACCCCTTCCATCTGTCGGACGAAGAGTTTGAGTTGGTGAAGGCTCTGAAGAGTGTGATAACCTGCTCGGTCGACAAGAAGACGGACGTCTTCACCATTTCGGTTACGGACCAGGATCCGCTCATCTGTGCCACGATGGCCGACTCCGTGCGTGTGCGGCTCCAGAACTTTATTACCGATTACCGCACCAGCAAGGCCCGCATCGATAAGGAGTATTACGAGAAACTCGTGGCGGAGGCAAATGTCGCATACGAGGAGGCCGTGAAACGCTACGGGCGTTATTGCGACGCTCATCGTGACGTCATCTTGCAATCGATGCTTTCGGAACGCGACGCCTTGGAGAACGACATGCAACTGAAGTATCAGACCTATCAGGCCATGCGCACTCAGTTGGAAGCGGCCAAGGCAAAAGTGCAGGAGCGGACACCGGCCTTCACCATTCTGCAAGGAGCCTCCGTGCCCGTTCGCGCTTCTCACCCCAAGCGCATGATATTCGTGCTGGGTATGCTCTTCCTGGCGACGATTGGCACTGTCTTGTACATTCTGCGTGATGAACTGAAGAAGACCGTCAGTTGATTCCCCTAATCCCCAAAATGCAGCAGAAGTGTCCCCCGGAACCCGCATCATAGTCAATACGTTAGTGCAATATATGAAGGCAGTCATCACGACCTGCCTTTCGTTGTATACGGTGCGCGTGGTGCTGAAGGCCCTGACGGATTCGGACTATGGGCTGTATATGTTGATAGCGGGCGTTGTGACCATGCTGGGCTTCATCACCAACTCGCTCATCGTCACGACGCAGCGTTACATCTCGCTGTTGCACGGGAAGGGGAACATCGAACACGTGAGGCGTCTGTTCGTGAACAGCATGGTGCTGCACTGGGTGATAGGACTGCTGCTTGCGGCCCTTCTGGCATCCTTGGAGCCGTGGCTCATGACCCGTTTCCTCAACATCCCGGCGGGCAGGGAAGAGACTGCGGCCACGGTCTATTTCATCATGATTTTTGTGCTCTTCATGACCATCCTCTCTGCTCCGCTGAAGGCTCTTTTCATAGCCCGCGAGAACATTGCTTACATCGCAGGCGTAGAGGTGCTGGATGCCTTGCTGAAGTTGGCATTGGCCTATTCCTTGCTCACGATGGGGGGCGACCGTCTGCTCGTCTATGTATGGGCTTTATTGGGCATTCAGGTGCTCAACTTCTTTGTGTTTTATGTCTATGCCCTGTGGCGCTTCCCCGAGTGTACGTTGGTGTTCCGCCGGCGCGACCTTCGGAGGGACGAAATCGTCCAATTGCTGAGTTTTGCGGGGTGGACCACCTACGGAATGGGGGCTGTGACGGTGCGCACACAAGGTATTGCCGTCGTGTTGAACCATTTCTTGGGGACGGTCGTCAATGCGGCTTATGGCATTGCCATGCAGGTCTATATGGGACTCTCCATTGTGACCACCTCCATTTTCAATGCCATGAATCCCCAAATCATGAAGGCCGAGGGCGAGGGACGGCGTGAGAAGATGTACTACATGGCGGGCCTGGAAAGTAAATTCTCGGTGGCCATGATGTCCATTGTGGCCATGCCGATTATCTTCGAGATGCCCACCATCCTGTCGTTGTGGCTGGATACGGTGCCCGCCCATACGGTCATGTTCTGTCGGCTTATCCTCATCTCGTTCCTTTGTGACCTGCTAACGCTGGGTCTCAATACCGCAATTCAGGCCATCGGAGAACTGAAAGTCTATACGTTGCTGATATACACCCCGAAATTGTTGACATTGCCGTTGGCATGGGTGATACTGAAATATACGGGCAGCGTCTCTGCCATGATGTGGGCTTATGTCGTGATAGAGTTGCTGATGGCTTTGGCGCGTCTGCCTTACATGTGTCGGCGCCATGCGTTGGATGTCGTGGTATATGGGAGGACCGTGCTGATGCCTGTTACATGGCTCGTGGCATCACTCTTGCTGACAGACCTTGCTTGTATGCACTTCTATGCGAATTTGGGACGACTGATACTCACGTTTGCAGCCAGCGGAATCGTGGGCGCAGTGGTATTTTGGGGAGTATCCATGCGTAGCGAAGAGCGCCAATTCGTGTATTCACTGCTCCAAAAATTTAGGAAGAGATGAAAATACGTGCGCCCAAGATTTATCTGCTAAGGAAAGAGACCTTGGTACGCTCGTGCTTCCATTGGGGCATATTCATTGCCTATCTGGGGTCGCTGTATCCTTGGTTCATGTGGAAACTTGGTGGAGCCTATCAGGTGCTTTCCGCCATCCTGCTGATGGGGGCACTCATGCTGGCAAAGACCATGAAGGCCCCCTTCTACACACGTCGCGATTTCTTGCTGCCTATTGTGGGCTATCTGCTCCTGTCTTACTACCAAATGCTGGTGAACGGAAACAACGCGATGGCCTATATAGCCAATGCCTTCAGCATCGCGATTTTCTTTTCCTTGTTCACGGTAGGGCGTGAGGAACTGTCGCGGCTTGCCAACTTCCTGTCAAAAGTAATGGGGGCAATGGTGCTGGTTTCTATGTCGATGTTTTTCCTCTATCTGATGGGCTTCCCCTTGCCTCACACGAGTGCGCAGTTCATGGATGGATTCTACTCGTTCGACAATTACTATTTCTTCATGTTGGACGACCGCTTCCTGTGGGTCATCATCCCGCGTTTCCAGTCTGTCTTTTTGGAACCTAACCATCTGGGGACGGCTACGACTCTGCTGCTTTTCACTCAATACGGAAAGTGGAAGCGCTGGTACAACATCAGCATGATTGTTGCCACCCTCATATCCTTCTCGCTGGGAGCGTATGTCCTATTGGCAG
This sequence comes from Bacteroidaceae bacterium, assembly GCA_017453445.1. Taxonomy (GTDB): domain Bacteria; phylum Bacteroidota; class Bacteroidia; order Bacteroidales; family Bacteroidaceae; genus Physcousia. The sequence continues at coordinate 23,949 of JAFTEX010000001.1, read as the reverse complement.
CGGTGGTCATCCTTCATTTGTGGATGAGGCGCAAGCATTTTATTGGGAAACTCATTTTGGTCTTGTCCTTGTTCGCGGGAATTGTGACGGCCTCGTTCTTTTACAATGGTGGGGAAAACATGTTCCACGACCTCATCGTACTGCGTATGGAAATGGACGATGGAGAACTGGTGCAGGACTCGCGTGTGAATGCCAGTTTCGAGGCGGAATACGACAATTTCATACAGACACCAGATATCTTGTGGGGGCGTGATATGTCGAATGTGGACGAAGAGGGAAACTCTGGGTATAAGGTCTATATCTATGAAAACGGCCTTGTGGGCTTATTATTTGTGATAGTCTTCTACGTGGTTTCGTGGCGGCGGTATTGTGACAGACGCTTTTTCTTGGCTACGTGGGCTATTGCCATCCTGGCATTCATTGCGCGAGGTTATCCGATATGGTATAACTATTACATCCCCTTCTACTGTGTGGCGATGGCATTGCCATTGGCAGAAAGCAAGAAAGGACTGGATGCCGCTGGAGTAGGTGAAGTTGAATCTGAAATCGCTAAATCTGAATCGTGAAGGTACTCTATATATTGAATCGCACGCCCCGGCTTTCGGGGTCTTTCAAGGCTTTTCTGGCGATGCTGGACGGCCTTAAAGGAATGGGGGTGGAACCCTTGCTGGTGGTGCCCCGTGACCCTGTGCAGGACTATGCGGAGTATCTGCGACAGCGAGGTGAGTCTGTCACGCTAATGAGATTCCGTATGCATACCTATCCCAACAGTCGGACTTGGAGTCAGAAACTTCTCTTCCTGCCGCGCCTTCTTGCCGCACTTTGCGTCAATTACGTTGCGGAGATTCGTCTGGCAAAGATGTTCGAGGGGAAGGGCATACAACTGGTACACACCAATGTAGGCCTGCTCAACCTTGGCTGGCGGGTCGCTCGCCGTCTGGGCGTGCCCCATGTGCAGCACATACGCGAGTTCGGCGAACGTCAGTTTCCTACACGCGAAGCTTTCATCCGTAGAATGCAGCGTCCGGATTCCTATTCCATTTGCATCACGAAAGCGGTGCAGCGGAATTTCCATCTTGAAGGAACTTCTACCTCTCGTGTCATCTACGATGGAGTGCATTCGCATGAGGGACAACTTCCATGGAAGGAATCTCTCGGGAATCTTCTTTTCGTGGGAATGGTGCATCCGAGTAAGGGCATGGATCAGGTGGTGGATGCTTATTGCCTGTATGCGCACTTGCAGAAGCAGGCAGGCAGGCCTGTACTTCCTCTGAAGGTTGCGGGAAGCATTCCCGATAAGACCTTTTGGGCAAGTTTGATAAGCCAACTGAAAAGTGAGGGGCTTGAAGAGAATGTGACCTTCCTGGGTGCTCGCTCTGACGTTGAGTCCCTGATGCGCGATGCTAATGCCGTAGTGGTGGCTTCGCCCGTGGAAGGTTTTGGCTTGTGTATGCCAGAGGCTATGTTCTGTGGTACGTTGGTCATCGGGCGGAATGTGAGTGGTACACGAGAACAGATGGACAATGGATTTTCCCTGACGGGGCAGGAAATAGCCTTGCGCTATGACAGTGCGGAGGAATTGGCTCGTTGTTTCCGGCAGGTCGCCGAAGGTTATGCAGATTATGATGCAATGCGCCAGCGGGCATTCCGTGTCGTCAACGAACTGTATACGCACGAGGGGCATGCCCGTCGGGTATTTGATTTTTACAAGAAGATAATTAGAGAATGGAAGTAGCCATATTGCTCACCACATGGAATAGTTCGAGATTCCTCACAGAATTGCTCGACTCAATTATGGCACAGACCTATCAGGACTGGCAGTTGTTTGTGCGTGACGATGGCTCCACGGACGAGACGCTCACCCTGCTCCATGATTACAAGGAGAATCGTGCGCGGGAGAAGATGATAATAATGCCGTCGGAGGGTAACCTGGGACCCAAGGATGGCTTTATGTGGCTGTTGGAGCATGCAGAGGCAGACCTGTATATGTTCTGCGACCACGATGATGTCTGGTTGCCCACGAAGATAGAGGATTGTGTGCAGTTAATGATGGAGCAACCTGATAATGACATTACTCCGCTTCTAGTTTGCTGCAACCTTAAGTTGGTGGATTCTAACCTGAATGTACTTGCAGATGATTATTGGACGGCCAGATATTATCGGCGAAGCGACTTCACCAATAAATGGTTTCACCTTTTCTACAATAATATTCCAGGTTGTGTGATGCTTATAAACCAGAAAGCTAAGGAGACGGTGTTGCCATATCCCCCAGAAATCGTCATGCACGACGCGTGGGTGGTGGCCGCATTGTTGTGGCGAGAGGGGAAGGTGTTGTGGACGGAACGCCCAGGCATATTGTACAGGCAGCATGGTGGCAATACAATTGGGGCGGGAAAAATGCCAAGCATATTCTCGCAGTTGCTGAATATCCGGAAACTTATGCAAAAGACAAGGCAACAACACCGAGTGGCCCGGGAACTGACCCGAATGAGTTCCTTTTCCTTTATTGTGATGAAAGTGTATTATATGCTGGCAATTCACATTCGTCGATTCTTCACTTAGCTTAATCGGAAGTGTATGGTATGAAGAAGATAACGGTAATAGGGCATTTTGCCTTTGGTAAGGAGAGTTGTAGCGGGCAAGTCATAAAGACAAGGGTCGTTACAGAGGAACTTTGCCGACAGTTGACGGAAGTCGAGGTGGGTATGGAGGATACGGGCGGGGCATGGTACACCCTTTTTCGTTTGCCTTGGAAAATCTGCCGGGCGTTATGGAATAGTGAGAATGTGGTCATGATGCCCGCCTATAATGGCATACATGTCATTACTCCTTTGTTAGTGTTCTTCAATATTTTTTTTCATAGAGGACTGCACTATGTGGTCATCGGTGGTTGGTTGACCTCCTATGCAAGGCGTTTTGTTTTGTTGCGTCATCTGCTTCGTTGTTTTCATATATACGTCGAAACAAAATCCATGATGGAGGAGTTGCGGCAACAGCACTTCTCGGACGTGCTTGTGATGCCAAACTTCAAGAACCTGAAAATTGCCCCTCTCGATAGCCTGCGCTCAGCAACGGAACCTCCATTTCGTCTTTGTACATTCTCCAGAGTCCTCAAGGAGAAGGGCATTGAGGATGCAATAAATGCAGTAAAGGAATGTAATAAAAAGGCTCACCGCACGCTTTACACACTGGACATATATGGCATTGTGGAGCAACCCGAATGGTTTGAGGCGGTTATGCAAGGGCAACCCGAAACCATACGTTACTGCGGAAGTGTGGCCTTTGGAGACAGCGTTAAAACCCTGAATAAGTATTTCATATTGCTTTTCCCCACGTTTTATAAAGGGGAGGCTTTCGCGGGAACTATCATAGATGCAATGGCATCAGGGGTGCCGGTCATAGCCTCTGATTGGCATGCTAATCCTGAACTCATAGATGTTGGTGTTACAGGTTTTCTCTATCCGACCCGATCTGTTTCTTCACTTGTGAAACTGCTTATGGAGGTGGCAGATGAACCCGAAAAAATCAACGCAATGCGGCGAACTTGCGTAGAAAGGGCGCAGGAGTTCCTTCCAGAAAAGGCGATAGTGCCCTTGCTTTCCAATTTATAAGTTTTTTTATCGCCAGAGGTTGGCAATCCAGTTGGTCGCGCGCTTTGTAAAATAAGTAGGGAGGAAGATGAAGAAGAGGTAAAGATACGAAGTGGGGACGCAATAGCCGAAGACGTGCTGATAGACACGGGCATTGTACTTTACCAGTTTCAACTTATTTGCTGAAAGTGAACCAGGAATGCGCCGATAGATGGCCAGGGGCTCAATCATGCCATAGGCCTTCTCGCACTTTTTCAGGATGGTGAGGAATAGAGCCCAGTCCTGGCGCTTGCGGATGGTGGGCATATAGAACTTTCCGAACTTCGTGGTGTCGTAGATGGCTGTCAGGCAGCCTATCTTGTTGTCGTGCTTGAGGTCGGTGAGTGTCACGGAACGGGGAGCAATGACGATGCCCGTCTGTTCGTCGTCTGCACCGCAGACCAGATAACTGCTAAAGGTGAGACAGTATTTGTGCTTCTTCATGAAGGCTATCTGCTTTTCCAACTTCTCGGGCATCCAACGGTCGTCGCTGTCGCAGAAGGCAATGTAGCGGCCACGTGCTTCCTTGATGCTGTTGTTGCGGGCAAAGCCAGGGCCGTTGTTCTCGGGAAGGAGGAAAATTCGGACACGCTTGTCGCGTTCGGCGTATTCCTTCAGCAGTTCTATGGTTTCGGGATCTGTGGAGTGGTCGTCGGTGATGATGAGTTCCAGTTTCTTGTAGGTCTGGCTCAATACACTATCAATACTCGCGCCAATGTATTTACTGGCGTTGTACGAAGGCATGATTACCGAAACTAAATCCTTCTTCGCTCGTTTCATCCACGTATGTTCTTAATTAGATAACGTATAGTTTTTGTTTATATTGTATATGGGCATGAATATTTGCACCCAAAGAGGTCTTGTCAGCGTTCTCCTTTGTGTTTTTGGCCATTAAGCGGCACTGGCTGTTTCAATAGCGGCGGAAAGTAAGTATGGATTCGTCTGTGCTTAGAATCATGTGGCTGTCGCTCAGGTGGTCGATGTGGTAGCGTCCATTGGCGGGCGTGCCAAACTTCTCGGTCAGACCAGTTGGCTGGATGATGGTGTCTACGGGATATTCCACAATGTCGTCCAACCGCAGGCTGTCGTGTGAATGTGTGTAACGACTCAAATAATAGGAGCCGATGAAATTGCTGTTTTGAAACTTCATGACACCAAGTTGGAAACAATAGTAGAGTCCGTCAGCCTGTGTCTTGAGTACGTCGCCAGAGGATTTGTCGCGCCATTCCGTCATTTGCCACATTCCATAGAAGTCGCGGTCTTTGTCCCATTTCCAACCGTCACAACTAAACAGGAACAGGGCTGTGGCAAAATATAGTACTATAATATATAACGTCCTTTTCATGATTTCCGTTTCTTATTTCTTCTTTATCCATCCTGTGTAGGCAACAGTAAGCATACCTCCCTTGCTTCCACCGAGCAGTTTCCCCCAGTTCTGTCCGTAACTGGCAGTTACGCTTAGTCCTTTGACTTGGCGGGGCGAATAGGTTGCTTCCAGAAGAAGGTAGTCGCCTTTCTTTGGAGACGTATGTGGATAGATGTAGTTTCCCCAACTTTTCTCGTGGGTATAAAGAATGCGGTAGGCAACTTCCGGAGTTGGCTGCCCGTTGATGCCGAAGTGATGTGCCTTGATACGATTGTCGTAAAATGTAATCTTCCCGTCGTTGTTATAAACGGGGGAGGTGAGCAGGGGATTGCCTAAGGCAAATCCCGCATGTTGCCATCCGCCATAGATGTGGTGGTTGTAATAGTTGTCAGTACCAAATATGTCTTCTGGGAATGTGGCTGTAGCATCGTGGTAGATGGGGCCGCTCTGGTCTTTCGTGCGGATGTGCTCGTAGACGAAGGACGAGGCTACAGGGTTTTTCGGAAGCCGTATCTCTCCGCCATAGAGCATGTCTTTCCAGGGATATTGCAGGAAGAGCTGGCTATGGTCCTCAAAAAAGTGTTCCGCATAAAGAGCAACTCCCCAGTCGTGCCCGTGATAGTCCAGGCGCAGATGCCAACTGCCCAGTTGGTTGCCTTCTGCATTTGCATAGTCGCCGTCGTTTACATCACTTCCGCCCGGAATGAATGCATGCCAGAAGGCTTTGATTCCATGGGGCAGTTTTTGGTGAGACTGGAAGTTCGGGTCGGTATGGTCTCCACGGTCGGCCAGATTCCATGCCTCGCCTCCGAACTGACAACTCATTTCCAGCCCCCCGGTCAATGTCAGAGGAAATTTCTCTACGTTTCCGATTCTCAGGAAGCCAGCCTTGGAGTGGTATAAGGAGTTTGCCGTATAGAGGCTGTTTGTTCCGGATGCAAAATGTCGTTGCCAACGGTTGTCTGTATACATCCCGTATGCAATGTGTGCCTTCAGTGCCAGCCAGTTCTTAGTCCGGGGGATGGCCCAGAAGTCGGGCAATTCCAGGCGGACCTGTGGCAGGGGGCGTGCATTGATGCCCGTTGTCATCGCTCCAGTGGATAGCTGTTGATTCTTCAGCTCCAACGGACGCTCTTTCTGCCCGATGCTTAGCCGGATGGCTTTATATTGAAAATCGGCGTATGCTTGCTGCAGGACGACGTGACTGTCGTGGTTCAATGCTCCGACAAGGTCCACGCCATATCCAATCCTCCATTTGCGGAGACTGTCACTTTCAGCATCGCGGTGAAGGGAGGCACGCAACAGGCCGCTCTTCGTTTCCAACGTCCCCAGCCCATACCTGTTGTTCGTAAACCAAAAGGGGGCCGTGTCTCCGTTTCCTACGGTGCCTTGCAGCGCGATGTCGTATTGTACATCGTCAGCAAGACGACTTACTTGTGCCCATAAGCCCACGTAAGTCGTCAGAAGAAGTGAGAGGGTCAGGAGGCGTCTCATGTATTTGGTTCCGTTGAACTGCTGTAGCGGTAACTGCCATAGACTCCATAGTGCCCGTAGTGGCTGTATTTGCCATAATAGCCGTAACGTCCACTGTGGCCATACGAACTATATTTCCCATAACCATAGTAGTAGCCATACCTCTTTTTCTTCAGGTCTATGCCGTTCAGCACAAGATTGATTTTGGGCATCTTCTGATCCTTGCGGATGCTGTTGATAAGCCCGAAGTTGGCCTTGATGCTATAGTCGGCACGGGCAACGAATATCGTGGCATCTGCAGTTCTTGCCAACTCGAGCGTATCACTAACCAGACCAATGGGCGGCGTGTCAAGAACGATGTAGTCATACTTCGTACGCAGATAGTTGATGGCATCGTCAAGCAGCGGACGCGAAATCAACTCTGTCGGGTTGGGAGGAATGATGCCGGCTGGCAGGATGTCGAGGTTCTTATTGACCACACCGTATGAAATCTGTTCTTCCAGCAGTTCGTAGTCGGGTTCGTCCAACATGAGGAAGGAGGTGATACCCTTCTTGTGCTTCTCAAGTTTGAACATGCTGCCCAGACGAGGCTTGCGGATGTCAAGGCCCACGAGCAACACGCGCTTGTTGAGCAGGGACAGGGATACGGCCAAGTTGCTGGCAACGAAGGTCTTTCCTTCGCCAGGAATGCAGGATGTGCAGGCTACAACCTGTTCCTTGTCTGTCAGCACAAAACGCAGATTCGTTCGTAGGCCTCGGAATGCTTCCTCCATCATGTTGTTCTTGTTCTCGTTCACGACAATACCGTTGCTTCCCTCAGTGTTGGCTGACGACAAAGGAACGTCTGCCAGGATGGGAATAGTGGTGAGCCGCTCAATGTCTTCGCGCCCCTCGATTCGATAGCTCATGAAACTGAGCAACCAAATGATGAGCACGGGGGTGATGAATCCCACGCCGCCGGCAATCATCATGATTTGTTTGTCATTTGGGGAAACCTTCCCTAAGGCACGGGGTTCGTCGATGACGCGAGCCTTGGTGGCCGTAGATGCCAGGGAGATGAAGTTCTGCTCGCGTTTCTGAAGCAACATCAGATAGAGTCCGGCCTTGATTTCCTGCTGTCGGCCGATATTGTTGAGGGCGCGCTCTTGGCTGGGGGTTTCTGCAGTGCGGCTCTTGAACATACCATACTGGTTGTCAATCGTCGATTTCCTTATCTGCAAATCTTGATAAAGCGATTTCAGTGACATGCCGATGATGGGCCAGAGGTCGTCCATCTGCTCTGTCACACGCGTAACCGTGGCGTTGTCCTCCGACGATGCCTTAAGCAGCCGCTTGCGCTTAGTCACCAACTCGTTGTATCCTGTGATAAGTGCGTTGAGTTGTGCATTGGACAAACCAAGGTTCGCAGGGATGATTTCCCGCATGTTATCGGGGTTGTCTATATAGTTAATAAGTGATTGCACAAGCGTCAGCTGTGTCTGCATGTTGACCTGCTCTTTTTGATAGCCATTGGCATTGGTCAAGTCCATTGTCGCGTTGTTCGCGAGGTTGATGAGGTCGTGGCTCTTTTTGTAGATCTCAAGGTCGATTTCCGTGGAGTCCAGTTCGTGGCGGATGACTTCAATGCGTTCGCCGATGAATTGCTCCGTCTTACGGGCAACCTCATTCTTGTCCTCATTGGCATCCTCGTTGTAGCTGATCATCAGTTGGTTCAGGTAATCGATGGCGCGCGGCATGCAGGTCTCAACGATTCGGATGTTGGCAGTAGTCGTGACCTTGCCTCCTTCGTTGGTAATAAGCTTGCTGCCGTAAGCGCGGGCTGCTGTGATGAGGGGGATGATGTTAACGTACAGTTCCTTGTCGTCGGGCATTCTATAGCCAGGGTTCTGCTGGAACATGAGCGGGCCTGCCGGAGTCTCAATGCTGGTCGGCAACTGAGCTAAATCCTTCGAAAATCCCTTGCTTCCTACGTGCCCTTTTACGTGAATTCCTTTGCCTTTGCGGGTAATGGTTATCCCGATGGTGGTCTTCAGGTTTTCAATGTCGTCGTCCGTGATGTCCACGAAGATGGGGGTGTCCTTGTACAATTCGCGGTCCACGACTCGCCCCTCCATTCGGTATGACGTGTACAGTTTCAACGCTTTGACAACGCGACGGGAAATGGCCGTACTCTTAAGGATTTCCATCTCGTTGTCGAAGCCATTACTATTGGAAATGACACCCATCTCTTCCAACGCATTGGTGTTGATGTTCGAGTTGTTGCGGAAGTTGACACGTGAGTCCTTGATGAGCACTTTCATACCGGCCTGATACACTTCTTTGGTGTAGTGGAGGTATGTCTTTGCACATGCAAAGCAGATGAGCAAGGAGAGTGCAATCCAATACCAGTTGAGGTAGATAATGGTGATGATACTCCGGATGTCAAATCCCGCGGTTTCCTCTTCTTCCTGGATGCCTGTATTGTCAATTGATGCGTAGTCGGCCATATTTTTTTCTGTATAGTTTTGTGTTGATAATGCAAAATGTGGCGCAAATATACAATATTTATTTAATATAGGGAAACGTTTATGCGAAAACATTGGTCCGTGAACGAATTTCTGTCCGAAAAAATTGTGAATGTGAATGCGATTGCTTAATTTTGCACATATTACAAGTAATATCATTGCAAAGAATGAAAAACGGAGATGCAGAAGAAGCGAAATTGCTGAAATGGTTACTGATGTCGGCCGACATGGCTCTGTTGGCCTTGTGCCTGGTGGGGTGCTATTTCTTTTATGACTATGTGGAGCCGGCCTCGGTCGTAGGGGTTGACCTTCAGGTTTATTTGGTGACTGCGCTGCTTTGTTATATTCCGGTGGCGGCATATTTTCCTGTCCACCTGCTGGACCGTACGGCACGGGGCGAAAAAGTTATTGGACGTGCTTTCCAGACTGCCTTGCTGCACATGATACTGATGTTCGCCATCCTGTTCCTGCTCAAGAACGTGGCCATTGCCCGAACGCTGCTCATTACGAATGCCGTACTTTTCATGCTCCTGCTCGTGGCGGAGCGCATGGCCCAGTTGAAAGCACTGCGCCATTTCCGAAACAAAGGACGCAACTCCCAACACGTGGTCTTCGTGGGGCATGCCGAGGAAATGGCAGAACTGTATGGTTACATGCAAAACCGGGACTACGGTTTCACCGTGGTTGGAATCTTCACGGACGGCGAAGCGCGTCTGGAGGGGCTGGAAGTGCTGGGCACCACGGCGGACGTCTTGCCGTTCTTGCAGGAACATCCCTACGTCAATGCGGTTTTCTGCACAATGGCCCGAATGTCGAAAGAGGATTTGATTGCACTGTACAAGTATAGTGAGAACCATCTGATTCGATTCTATGCCTTGCCTGTGTATCTCAGCTACTTGCGGCGGAACATGCGGGTCAGCCACATGGGGAGCACCATCCTGCTGACTCCCCGGCGTGAACCGTTGCGCTCCATCGAAAATCGTTTTGTGAAGCGGGCACTCGACATTGTGGTCAGCTCGGTTTTCCTATTGACACTGTTCCCGATTGTCTATGTCATCGTGGCCATCATCATCAAGCGGCAGAGTCCGGGTCCCGTAATCTTTGCCCAGAAACGGAATGGACTCGGGGGGGAGGTGTTCCGCTGCTATAAGTTCCGCTCGATGCATGTGAATAAAGATGCCGACAAGCTTCAGGCCACAGAGGGCGACGTCCGCAAGTTCCCCTTTGGCGATTTCATGCGCCGGACAAACATTGATGAACTTCCCCAGTTTGTCAACGTGTTCCTTGGGAGCATGAGCCTCGTCGGGCCTCGCCCTCACATGCTGAAGCATACGGAGGAATACAGCCGCATTGTCAGCAAGTACATGGTGCGCCATTGGGTGAAACCTGGTATAACGGGGTGGGCGCAGGTCAACGGATTCCGTGGAGAGACGAAAGAGGTGGAGCAGATGGAGCAGAGAGTCCGCGCCGATATCTGGTATGTGGAGAACTGGACCTTCTGGCTCGATATCCGTATCATTTGGCGCACACTCATCAATACGCTTTTCCATAAGGACAAAAATGCATATTGAGAATGTCGGGCGATGAAAAATCTTTACATGGCGATTGGGGCGATATAATGCTGAATATATAAGAATACTATTCTTACGGCCATAAGATTACTAAGGTTATCCCCGGAAGCATAGTAATCTTACGTCGGGAAGGTTAGTAATCTTCGGGCGGAAACTGATGTGAAAAGTAAAAAATGCGAACAAAAGGATTCTAATAATGTCGATGTTAAGTAAGATTTTCGGTCGGAAGGAGACCGAACAGGTAAGGATTGGAGGCATGGAGGATTTCATGACGCTCATCCGTGTATATTACCAAGCCTCGATGGCGGCCCGCTTGGGCATCAGCAATCTGAGTATTTTCCCCGACCTGCGCGTGTTTAAGCAGACGCTGAAGGTGCCCACGGTCAATAACAAACTGGGAGTGGGGGAGAAAACGCGTGCGCAAAAGATGCTGATGGACATGTATGGCTTGAGCGACGGATTCTTCAAGGAGATTGAGGATAGCCTGAAGAAGCGTTGCCGCACGCCGCAGGAGGTGCAGGGCTACTTCTTCGTGTTCCAGGACTTCACGCAGAATCTGATGATGTCCATGGGGCAGCTGATGCAATGGAAACTCCGCTTGCCCTCCTTCTTCCACAAAGCCCTCCGCTCCATGACGGAGAAGACGGTCCACGACGTGCTGACGAAGAATGACTGGCGTGACGACGCCATGCGCCGTAGCGTGGTAGCCGTGCGCAAGGCACAGAACACACTGGGCTACAGCGAGGCATGGATGGTGGAGTTTTCGCACACTATATTGATGCTGGCCAAAAAGGAGCCGCGAAATAAAATCGACGAAGAACAGAAGTAATTCGCGAAAATATTTTGCCAAAAGCAAAGATTTTACTATTTTTGTGAGCAGATTGGCAAAAGTTTGACTGAATGACTGACAAGGAACGCGAAATAGTGCGCCAGCTCCAAACCCGAGTGCGCCAGCTTATCCTGCAAGATAAAGGACTGCAGGAGCAGTGTCGTGGTCTGGAAAAGGATGTCGCTGAACGCGACGGAAGAATCAGCGAACTCACGTCCCGGAACAAACAACTGGAGGCGCAGTATGCCAATCTGAAGACGGCCCGCATTCTTGAACTGAGCGACAGCGACACCCGCAATGCCCGGCAACGATTGAGCCGTCTGGTGCGAGATGTGGATAAATGTATCGCTCTGTTGAAAAGCTGAGAAACATGGATATGTCAAATCGTTAACCCCCTACAGCCATGCCACTGAGTGATCCTCTATCGATAACGTTGAAGTTAGGCAATCACATCCTGCCTATGCAGGTGGAGCGAAGTGATGAATATGTCTACCGCGAGGCAGAGAAACTCATCCAAAGCCGTTTCAGCTACTATGCGTCGAAGTACCCCCATCAGGGGAATGAACTTTATCTGAAGATGATGGCCCTGGATATTGCCGTTCGTCTGAAGCGCATGGAGATGGAACAAGATCCGGCTGAACTGGAAGAAGCCTTGACAGCTCTGATTGGAGAAGTGGAACAGTCGCTCCGCTAATCCTGTTTGTCCACATGGCGTACCGAAATCTTCAAGATGGGGACTGGTTCCCGTCGGTCAGATGTCGGACGTTACTATTATTAATAATATATATAACACAAACACTAAAAACAAAAAAACATTATGGAGTATATCATAGCCGCAGGCGTTGCAGTGGTGGTCGTGGGAGTCTGGGCTCTCTACTTTTTCCGCTCATTGCTCCCTGCCAAAAGAAAGGAACTGGAGACTCAAGCCCGGCAACAGGCTGAGCAGGAAGCCGAAGTGGTGAAGCAGAAAAAACTGCTGGAGGTGAAAGAGAAATTCCTCAATAAGAAAGCCGAACTGGAGAAGGAAGTGCAGCAACGCAACCAGCAAATCCAGCAGAGCGAAAACCGTCTGAAGCAACGCGAGCAGAGCCTCAATCAGCGTCAGGACGAACTGAACCGCAAAAAGCAGGAGATGGAAACGACTCGCCAGAGACTGGAAAACCAGCAGACGGCTCTGGATCACAGGGAGCAGGAAATCCAGGAACGTCAAGACAGCCTGATGGAGCAAGAACGGACGAAACTGGAGGAAATCTCCGGACTGAGCGTGGAAGAGGCCCGTACCCGTCTGGTGGAAGGGTTGAAAGACGAAGCCAAGACGCAGGCACAGGCATACATCAATGACATCATGGACGATGCCAAGATGACGGCCAACAAGGAAGCCAAGCGCATCATCATCCAGACCATCCAGCGAGTGGCCACGGAAACGGCCGTTGAGAACAGTGTGACCGTCTTCCACATTGACAATGACGATGTGAAGGGCCGTGTCATCGGACGTGAAGGACGCAACATCCGTGCCTTGGAGGCCGCAACGGGAACGGAAATCGTAGTTGACGACACTCCCGAGGCCATAGTCATCAGTGGTTTCGACCCCGTCCGTCGTGAGATTGCCCGCCTTTCTCTCCATCAGCTGGTGGCTGACGGCCGCATTCACCCGGCACGCATCGAAGAAGTCGTGAACAAGGTGAAGAAGCAGATAGACGAGGAAATCATGGAAACGGGCAAGCGCACAGCCATCGACCTCGGCATCCATGGCCTGCACCCCGAGCTCATTCGTCTTGTCGGTAAGATGAAGTATCGTTCCAGCTATGGGCAGAATCTGCTCCAGCACTCCCGCGAGACGGCCAACCTCTGTGCCATCATGGCCGCAGAACTTGGTCTGAACGTGAAGAAGGCCAAGCGTGCCGGATTGTTGCATGACATTGGCAAGGTGCCTGATGAGGATCCCGAGACTCCACACGCTCTGTATGGTGCAAAGTTGGCAGAGATGTACAAGGAGAAACCCGATATCTGCAACGCCATCGGTGCTCACCACGAGGAGATGGAGATGGAGACTCTTATTGCCCCCATCGTTCAGGTCTGCGATGCCATTTCTGGTGCCCGTCCGGGTGCCCGCCGGGAAATCGTGGAGGCCTACATCAAGCGCCTGAAAGACCTCGAAAACATTGCCATGTCCTATCCTGGCGTGGTCAAGACCTATGCAATTCAGGCTGGTCGTGAACTGCGCGTTATCGTGGGTGCAGACAAGATTTCGGATCAGGAAACGGAGAAACTTTCGAACGAGATAGCCCTGAAGATTCAGAACGAAATGACTTATCCCGGACAGGTGAAGATTACGGTCATCCGCGAAGTGCGTTCCGTGAGCTATGCCAAATAATCCCCCCGTACATACGCATAATCCGCATAACCACTAACCAATTCATCCCCACAACCTATGATTATAGCAGTAGATTTCGACGGGACGATTGTTCAGGATCGCTATCCCGAAATTGGCAGAGAACTTCCCTTTGCCACCAAAACATTGAGAATGTTCCAGGAGGAAGGCCATCAACTCATCCTCTGGACGGTTCGTCAGGGTACTTATCTGGAAGAGGCCGTAGAGTGGTGTCGGGAGCGTGGGGTGGAGTTCTATGCGGTCAACAAGGATTTCCCGGAAGAAAACGAGCAAAACAATGAGCACTACAGCCGCAAGTTGAAGGCCGACGTGTTCATTGACGACCGCAACATCGGTGGACTGCCCGACTGGGGGGTCATTTATCACATGCTCCACGACCAAAAGACATTGGAGGAGGTACTGCTTGAGAATTGGGGGAAGGTGCGGGAAAAGCCAAAGAAAAAGTGGTGGCAAATTTGATTTTGCCACCTTTTTTTCGCTAAAATGTGTAAAAACGCCTCCTTTTTCTTGCCGATTCCTGCAAAATGTGTACATTTGCATTGTAATAGGTCTATAAAACTAATTAACGACAAAATTATTAACTAACTAAAAATTAAACACATGACAAAACGTTTACTTTTATCCATGTTCTTGGGTGGGGTATTCTCGATGGGGCTTCTGGCGCAACCCACGCCAACCATCTTGTCTGATTTGACGTCGAAACTGACGAATGCTGATTTCTCGGCAGACCAGCCCGTGACGACGCTGATTACCACCTATGACTACAACATGGCCGACGCTGGACTGGGAGCCGGCGGAGAAGCCTTGTTCGGCCAGCAACCTGTGACGGGGTGGACCGCATCCTCTCTGTCGGACAACATCAAGGTGATGCAGTCTTCCAGCGATGCAGACCGTGGTGACGGCACCAATGCCAAGGCGGCCGGTATCTTTGCATTGCTTGAGCAGGATGCAGAATCGGGACCTGGCTTGGGAAGTGCCGAATATATGGCACCCTATAACAATGCAGAGGCTCAGGATCTCGGCATTACGGGCCCCGTACTGGGTATGGTGGCTGTATGGGGGGCTGATTACAAGTACACCCAGGAGGTTACGCTGCCTGCCGGTGACTACATGATTGTGACCACGTACTTCAATGTGGGCGTGGGCTCGGCAATCGCAGCCAACAACATGGGCTTCACGACTTCCGACGGCAAGGCTTACCTCTCCAGCCGCAAAGATTTCCCTGTGAACGTATGGGAGAAGGATACCGTGATATTCCGTCTTGAGGCTGATGCTACAGGTGAGGTTTCACTCGGTCTGAAGGGGGATGGCGGAAGCGGTGCTGCAGCACACATCTTCTTTGACAACATAAAGATTTACAGCATCTCTCCGGCCTATCTTGACCAAGTCGTGGTTGACGAGGCCAAGGCTCAGTTACTGGCCTTGATTGAGGAGGCCGAGGCAACAGGCGTGGACGCTACGGCCTCGAAGGCAGTCTATGACAATCCCAATGCCACACTGGAGCAGGTGAAGGAGGCCATTGAGAATCAGAAGGCTTTGAATGCAGCCGGAATCACGGACCTCAGCGAGTTCTTTATCCGCAATCCTCACTTCGCAGAAGGCGAGGCTGTGGAAGGCGGTATCTGTACGTATGACTACGACTGCGAGAAGAACAATATTGCCACGACGAACTACAGTATGCTCGACGTACCTGGTTGGACACAGAACAAGAAAGACAACGGTGCAGCCGCTGGTGTCTATGCCGTTGGCAGCAATGCCTTCCTCGGCGGTACCGCTTTCCTGCCCCCCACGACATTGTCTGATGGCGAGACCACAGAGGCCAACCTTCTCGGTATCGTGACTTGCTGGGGTATGACGGCTCAGTACAAGCAGACTGTTACGCTTCAGCCCGGCAAGTACACTCTCGGAATCAGCTATTACAATGCCGGCGGTGCACAGGCCGTGGCTAAGAACCTAATTGGCTTCGTGGCTGACAACGGTACGGAGTATCTGGGTGAAACCACGACATTCCCTGTTGGCAAGTGGACAAACGAGAAGATTACCTTCGAGCTGGAGGAGGAGACTGACGGCTATTTCACCTTGGGATACGTTTCGGCCAACACGGGTTCTGGCAACATGCCCCACTTCTTCGTCGATGGTTTCTCTCTCTACTATGTGGGCACGGGCATTGATCCCGCATTGTTTGCCCTTCAGGCAGCAGTGGCTGGTGGCAATCGCCTGCTCGACAACAGATTCAATGCCGACCTTTATGACCGGCTTCAGCAGGCTGTAGAGGCTGGTGAGGACTATATTATTAATAAGAATGGTGACTCTGAGACCTATAAGGCTGCCACGGAGGCTATTACTTCATTGACGGATGAGGTGAATGCCAGCATTGCAGCTTATGAGGCTCTGAACAACTTCTATGAGAACGACCTGCTTGACGCCAGTGAGAAGTATAAGGAGTATGAGGAACTCTCCGAAGCCATCTCTACATTGCTCGATGAAGTGCCAGACGCTTATGAAAATGGTTCTTGGACCGACGAGAAGATTTATGAGACCATCGCTTCGCTTCCAGTCATGATTCGGACTGAGGTGAAGAAACTTTGGGATGTAGCCGTCGCTTCTGGTGAAAAACTGGAAAAGGACCTCGACATCACTCCGCTCTTCGACCAGTTGTCCTATACCTATAGCACGACTGTATATCAGGGAAGTAGCGTGCCTGACAAGGAATGGAACTTTGGAAATGCCTCCAACTTCAAGACCCAGTATGGCACTGCCGAGGTATGGAACCAGAGTCCCTTCACGGTAAGCCGTACACTGGCCAACATGCCTGCAGGTAAGTACACCATTACCACGAAGGCTTTCTTCCGCAACTCGGACAATGAAACTAATTTCTCCATCTACGACGAAGCAAATACTCCTGAGGCATCCGTCTTTGCCGGCAGCGTGAAGACCGGGTTGGCCAACGTAGTTTCCGTGGCATCTTATCAGCAGTTCGACGGGTGGGCCGCAGCGGGCGACATGTTTGTTCCCAACAGCCAAAAGACGGCCTATGATGTGTTTAACGATGATGCCTACACGGAGACATTGCAGAAGTCCGTTTCTACGGCAATCATAGAGGATGGCGGCGAGCTGACCTTCGGCATCACGGCTGAGCAGATGGAATCCAACAGTTGGGTTGTGTGGTATGGTTTCTCCATTGCCTACAATGCTGTGGACGACGATGCGCTGGATGCAGAAATCTTGGCATTGGTGGAGAAAGCAACTGTCCTGCTTGAGAACAATGAAATCTTCGTAGAGAAGGCTGTTGGCGACCTTGGTACTGCATGTGACCAGGGTAACGAAGCTGTTGATGGTGGTTCCACTGATGATAAACTGGATGCGATTAAGGCCTTGCAGGCTTCTTATGAATATGCAATGGAGGCCATTTCTATTCAGGAGAAACTGACCTCTCTCCAGGAATTCTATGGTGAACTGCTGGCCAAATATGACTATGTCTCCGAGGACAATACCATAAGTGAAGTCCTGAATTCTTTGGAGGAAGGCTTTGAAACCAATGAGCAGGCTCAGAACGTAATCGATCAGATGCCTGTGGCTTGGGTCGCCTACGTGATGGGACAGGACATGAGTGAAGCTTCGGTAGAGAATCCTGTGGATGTGACTGGCGTTATCATCAATGCAGACTTCGAGAGCGGCAATGTCAACTATTGGACGCTCAGTGAGGGCATTGGCCAGAACCAAGGTTTCCAGAACAACAACGAATATCGGAACGACGATAAGAACATTCTTGTAAGTCAGTTTATCGAGGCATGGCGTCCCAGTGGCACAGCATTAGGCGATGGCACCATCGCACAGACGCTGCTCGCTCCTCTTCCCGAGGGATATTACGTGCTGGCTATCGATGGCTATGCAACCAATCAGACGGAGATTCCCGAGGGTGGAATTCAGGGTGCTTATCTGGTGGCTAATGTAGGTGATGCTTCTGTGACGACTCCTATCGGCATAGAGACGGCCGGTGGCGTGCCAGAACATTTTGAAGTTGCGTTCCATTCTGATGGTGTTTCGCCTGTTACAGTTGGTCTGAGTGTTTACCAGACAAATGCTTCTTGGATTGTTGCAGACAACTTTACGTTGAGCTTTGTCGGTGACACTTACGTTGCCGTGGAGGGCGTGGATGCTGATGTCGAAAAGCAGCCTCTCGCCATTTACAATCTTGCAGGTCAGCGTGTGCAGAAAGCTGTCAAGGGCCTGTACATTATCAATGGCAAGAAGTATATTGTTCGTTAAGATTTCTTCTCTGACATAGGTAATATGGCGGAACTTTCCGAAGTTCCGCCATATTTTTTTCCGTATTACAAAGAGTTTTTGTACCTTTGTCATCGAAGAAATAAAAATGATATATGAAGAAGATAGTTTCGCTAATATCCGTGGCCATTTTGTTGCTGAGCGCAACAGGTTGTGTCAGTACAAAGAAAATTCGTTATTTTCAGGGGGCAGATAGTCTATATGCCGAGGCTCAGCGCATTATGCAGCAATATGAAATGCGCTTGAAGCCGGCCGACCAAATATACGTAAAGGTTACCTGTTCCGAACCGGAATTGTTGGACGTCTTCCGGCAAGGAGTTGTAATTGGTTCTACATCTCAAGGTGGTGGTGGCATGGGAAATGTGAACTCTACCTTGGGTAGTGCTTATGGTTACACGATTGACAATGAGGGAAATGTAAACCTTCCTAAGTTGGGATTAATTGCCGTGTCAGGGAAAACGACTGATGAATGTGCACGAGTAATAGAGGAACGTATTAAGGAACGCCTCCATATTGCAGACCCCGAAGTGACGGTTCGTCTGTTGAATGCCCGTGTGACAGTAATTGGGGCCGTGGGAGGTCCCAGAGTCGTTAGCCTGACGAGTGAGCGAAATACGATTGTGGATATTTTGGCTCAGTGTGGTGATATAGAAGATATCGGCTTGCGATATAAGGTTCAGCTCTATCGTGAGGTGGACGGAAAGCGTAAGATGTATCGCGTGGACATGACAAAAGCGGATGTTTTCAATAGTCCGGCCTTCTATGTGCAGCAGAATGACTTGATTTATGTGGAACCGAACAAGAGCAAGAGCATCAAGGCCAGTCCTTTCTATACATTCATGGGAGCGGCCACCAGCATACTTGCTGCTGTCATGTCGGCAATCTCACTTGTGTTCTTGATAAAGAGAAATTAGTATAAGTCATCAAAAGGAGACTGAAAGGGTAAGTTCCTTTTGACGGGTTAATAGGTAGAGTGCCACTCTTGCCATTCGGCAGGAGTGGCTTTTATTTGTGAAAGGTCAAAGGCTGGTAACCAATAGCCTGTTTGAACGTCACGAAGACCATTGGTTCGGAAATACTGGCCGAATCTTGCCTTCACGACCACGCATTGTCGGAAACGCGCTTCATTGTGATGGAGACTGAGTTTCTGCTGGATGGAGGCCGATTTCAGTTCTACAGGAATACATCTGTCGATGTTTTGACACGTGGAGTCGGAGGATAGCAGAATATTGCTGGTGTAAGAGGTCTCTCCTTCGAAGACGGCATTCTTCATGGTGCTATATGTACTGCCGACTACGTAGCCGATGTACCATTTCAGGCCACTCCCTATATTGGTGCCCTTCATGACCTGCTCGACGATATAGGGAGCCTCTTGGGTTCCATAGCCCACGGATACGGGCACAACCAAAGCGGTCGTGCCCTCTTCCGTAGATTTCTCCTCCTCTTCCCAGTCTATCTTTTCGCAGTTTGAGGTCAGTCCGATGGCCGTGAGGATGAGGACAAAGCCTTTAATGCTCATTCTTCTTCTGTGAGAGCATCGCGTAAGCGGATGAACTTGTCACGGTGAATATCATAAAACATGTGCAGATAGACAAGCGTGACGAAGAGCAACCAACCTATCAGAATGGATGTGAAAGTATTCATGGCTATGCTTGATTAGTAAGTATAATTGGTTTCAGTCCATTCGTCGTCGTCAAGCGTTAGGCTGAATCCCTGCGTGCTGGCATCGGCACTGAAGAACGAACCTGTGTAGATGCTACGTTGGTTTATCTTCATGGGCACATTCGTGAAATCGCGACTACGTATTACGGCATTAGACTCGTCGAGTGCCGTCACGGTGAAGTCCATGGTGGCTTCGTCTGCCCCCAGGAAGGTGAAGAACGAGATGCCGATAGCATCTTTGCCGGCATAGCTGGCTACGTTATAGGTGTACTCCCTGTCTTCGATACTGTTTGCCGTTCCTGTCAGGGCGTTGAAGCGATGTCCGCCTCCACTGGCCGAAATCTTGATTTTGTTGAGTTCTATGGGGATGTCACCGTTGCTTCTCACCGTGAATGCGGCGACGGCACGTTTCAGGGCGATGGATTGTGCGGCACTCTCCGAGGATGAAACGGTCAGGCTGATGGTCTTGTAGAAGAAGTTAGGTACATAGCTGTCGGAGTAGAATATGTTAGTCGGACTGGTCAGATTGGCCAGTTTGGAACCATCGTATCCGAGGAACACGATGGTGTAGTTTCCATAGGGCAGGGTGACGGAGAAGCTTCCGTAGCCATTGTCGTCCTGGGTGGTCTGTTTGCTCTTTACCAGTTCTGAGGTCGTTGCGTCATAGACTGCCATGTCCAGGTGGAGCAGCGAGGTGGCCGTGGCTCGGGTGGGAGCGTTCAGGCTTACTTGCTCGTAGTTATTGATAAAAAATGATACGGTGCCCATACCTCTTTCTTCGGGCTGATTCTCAGAATCGTTGCTGCATGCAACGAACAAAAGCGACAGGGCGGTGCCCATCATAAGTAATAATTTGTTCATTTCTTTATTGGTTAAATAGATTAAATAGAATTGATGAATTCAGCTATTGATATGTCGCCGTCCTTGGCCCCAAGCTTTGCACGCATTCGTCGTATCTTGTCCCAGTTGGCATTGCCTTGTGCCCATTTAAGTGATATGCGCCCGTTGCCTTGGTTGTCGAGGCGATGGATGATGGTGTTTACGCTGATGCGGTGGATGTCCTGTTGGGGCAGGTAGTGCTGTGTCAGTCCTTGGTCGTCGTGTATTTCGCTTAGCAGTCCGGCACTGGTCAGTTCGTCCAACAGTCCCTGCACCATGGCATGTGGCAGCCCGGTCTCTCTGGAGAGCGTGTGGGTGGTATGTGCAGGCATTCCCTCTGAGAATCTGTGGGCAATGCAGTGCATGAGCAGGATGCACAGAGCATCATGGTCGCATCGTGACATGTTCTGCGAATCGCGGGTAAAGACGTATTCGTCCACACATTGGTTGGCATAGCTGAGTTGGGCACCAATGAGGCAGATAATCCATGAGATATTGAGCCAAATCATGAACATAGGCAGGGCGGCAAACGAACCGTAGATGGCATTATAGCTTGAAAGTACTATCTGGTAGTGGATGTATAGGTATTGCAGGAACTGGAACAGGGCACCCGCCAACAGGCCTGGCGTCAGTGCGGAGCGCCATCTGACGTGTGTGTTTGGCATCAGTTTGTACAATGCCACGAAGGCGATGCACCAAAGCACGGCGGGAGTCGTCTGTATGACTAACTCCATGGTGCTTGAGAGTATCAGATAGTCACTGAACAGGCTTGTCAGCGTAATCATGAAAATCGAGAAACCGCTTGTTACCACAATGAGAATCGGGAGGAACAGGAATACCGAAATGTAGTCGATGGTCCGGCGATAGATGTTCCGTGACGAACGCACGTGCCAAATGGTGTTGAATGCAGTTTCGATGTTCGATGTCAGCATGACCACGGTGTATAGCAACAGGATGAGGCCGACTCCGAGGAAGATGCCGCTGTGGGTATGTGCCAGGTAGGATTCGATAAATTCGAGCACTGTGTCGGCGATGTCACCGCTGACTGAAAGGTTGTCGCGAAGTTTCTCCTCGATGATGGCACCGAATCCGAAGCCGCGGGCAATGGCAAAGATGATTGCCAAGACTGGCACGGCAGCCAGAATACAACTATACGTGAGTGCTGCGGCATAGCTCGTCAGGTTGTTTTGCAGGAAGCAGTTCGCCGTGATGATTATCCGACGTACCAGTCCTATCCATATTCGTCCCAATAGTGTGCTCTTCGTCTCGTCTATGTGCCAGACTTCGCGTGAGAGGTATGCTTTTATACGGTCAAATCTTTTGCTAACCATTTATTTGTGCTTTTGGGCATCTTTTATTCTCTGCCTGAAGAGAGGGAGAGAGGGGAGAGCCTGCCCGTAAGCCGGGTTCTGTTTTCTGCCTGCCATTTATCCACAACCGCCGTCACCGACGGTCTCTATCGTTCTACCCTCCGGCTCGGACGAGCAGCCCTCAAGCGCCGGTATACATGAACTTTCAACATCCGGGATGCACAGCGCGCATGTCACCATGCGCCTGGTGGGCTCTTACCCCACCTTCTCACCCTTGCCACTTTCGTGGCGGTTCTTTTCTTCTGCATCGACAAACCTTCACAGGCTTCTTCCCGTTAGGAAGCGGATTGCTCTTCGTTGCCCGGACTTTCCTCTCGTCTCCTCGTCGGGAGGCCAGCGGCAAGCCGGCAGACTCTCAGTTCTCTCTCACACACTTTCTTGCAGTATTGCAAAGTTAGTGATTTTGCGTGAATTTCCGAAGCAAAAGGCCAGAAAGTTTTCCCTTTCCCTGTTTTTACTCTATCCTTGGATGCTGCGAAAGCGAGAAATCTGTCTTCCTTTTTGACATAAAGTTTGCCTGATTGACAGAAAAGTGTTATCTTTGTAGTCGAAAAAGGTAATAGATTGTCATTCGTTTAATTTCTTATCATTGCTATGGATGCAAAAAAGGTATTAGAAGACCTGAAGCGCCGTTTCCCTGGGGAACCGGAGTATCATCAGGCAGTAGCTGAGGTACTGGGTACCATCGAAGAAGAGTACAACAAACACCCCGAGTTTGACCGCGCCAACCTCATTGAGCGCCTGTGTATTCCTGACCGTATCTGCCAGTTCCGTGTAACCTGGCAGGACGACCAAGGCAACTACCGCACCAACATGGGTTATCGCGTGCAGCACAACAACGCCATCGGTCCCTATAAGGGCGGCATACGCTTCCATGCCAGCGTCAACCTTGGCATTCTCAAGTTCCTGGCCTTCGAGCAGACGTTCAAGAACTCCCTCACCACTCTGCCCATGGGCGGTGCCAAGGGCGGCAGCGACTTCTCGCCTCGCGGTAAGTCCAACGCCGAGGTCATGCGCTTCTGCCAGGCCTTCATGCTCGAGCTCGTGCGCCACATCGGTCCCGACATGGACGTGCCTGCCGGTGACATAGGTGTGGGCGGTCGTGAGGTGGCCTACATGTTCGGCATGTACAAGAAGCTGACTCGCGAGTTCTCCGGTGTGCTCACCGGCAAAGGACTCGAATTCGGCGGTTCCCTCATCCGCCCCGAAGCCACGGGCTACGGCAATGTCTACTTCCTGCAGGAAATGCTCAAGACCCGTGGCCAGAGCGTCGAGGGCAAGAAGGTGCTCATTTCCGGTGCCGGCAACGTGGCACAGTACACCGCCGAGAAGGTCATCCAATTGGGCGGCAAGGTGCTCACCATGTCCGACTCTGACGGCTACATCTACGATCCCGACGGCATCGACCGTGAGAAGTTGGACTACATCATGGAACTGAAGAACCTCTACCGCGGTCGTATCCGCGAGTACGTGGAGCAATATCCCACCGCTCAGTACCATGGCGACGGAGCCAAGCCTTGGTTCGAGAAGGCCGACATAGCCCTGCCCTCTGCCACGCAGAACGAAATTAACGAGGATGCGGCCCGCGCACTTGTTGCCAATGGCATCATGGCCGTCAGCGAGGGAGCCAACATGCCCACCACCCCCGAGGCCATCCGTGTCTTCCAGGAGGCCAAGATTCTCTATGCTCCCGGCAAGGCTGCCAACGCCGGCGGTGTCAGTGTCTCTGGTTTGGAGATGAGTCAAAACTCAGAGCGATTGTCGTGGACTGCCGAGGAAGTGGATCGTCGCTTGCACGCCATCATGGAGAACATCCACCAGAACTGTGTCAAGTATGGCACCGAGTCCGACGGCTACGTCAACTATGTGAAGGGAGCCAACGTCGCAGGCTTTATGAAAGTGGCAAAAGCCATGATGGCACAGGGCATCGTTTGATGCGGCCATCCGTCAAGGGCGTTTATGCAAAGGGGGGGGGGGGGGGGGGGGG
>JAFTEX010000025.1 GCA_017453445.1 Bacteroidaceae bacterium | reverse complement strand
TTTCTTCAATATGCCTGACGCAGACATGAAATTGATGCTTGAAGATGCGGCTGAATCGCCTCCTGACACCTCAGAAAACTGAAGAGGGGGCTTGTCGCAAGTAACAAAATATCCCAAATCCTGTGTTACAAAGAGTTGGGATGGGGATGTGTATGTTTAGCGGACAGTAATAATTATTTTTAGCGGACACCAATATTTTCTAATCCATTTGTTAGCATACAAAGAATCCCACTCTCTCGGGTGGGATTCTTTGTGCAGCGGCTCTTTTTTTATTTTCTAATCAGGACTCTATCTTCCTGATTCTCTTTGAATTTCTCAATATGAGTTGTTTATGCCACTGCAAAGATACTAATTTTTGAGCAAATCACAACGTGTCTGTGAGCGTCATGTACTGGCTGCTGTTGTTTATGCCACTGCAAAGATACTAATTTTTGAGCAAATCACAACTATCGTGGCCTAACGGCGGCGGCGGCACAGTTGTTTATGCCACTGCAAAGATACTAATTTTTGAGCAAATCACAACTATCATTGTGATTGCTTGTCCAAGACTACAGTTGTTTATGCCACTGCAAAGATACTAATTTTTGAGCAAATCACAACGGGAATCAAGGTTAAACGCGTCAATATATGTTGTTTATGCCACTGCAAAGATACTAATTTTTGAGCAAATCACAACCCTTTTTAGCCTTTATCCTCAAGTCTCAGCGTTGTTTATGCCACTGCAAAGATACTAATTTTTGAGCAAATCACAACGAGGGGCCATCGGGAACGGGCGTGGTACGGTTGTTTATGCCACTGCAAAGATACTAATTTTTGAGCAAATCACAACCTCAGGACTCAGCCTTAGAAAATTTTGAGCGTTGTTTATGCCACTGCAAAGATACTAATTTTTGAGCAAATCACAACACCTACAACAACGGGTTGCAGGCTGGGTGGGTTGTTTATGCCACTGCAAAGATACTAATTTTTGAGCAAATCACAACTTTTCCTCACATCTTAAACAAAACCTTAACGTTGTTTATGCCACTGCAAAGATACTAATTTTTGAGCAAATCACAACTCTGCGCCTGCAACGACGAGGAGCCCCAGCGTTGTTTATGCCACTGCAAAGATACTAATTTTTGAGCAAATCACAACCAGAACGGCGTTGGATATTACTTTCTGGTTATTGTCTATGAACTCAACATCAGGATGACGAGACATTATCCGATGGCAATGGGCGGTTTACGCTCGCCCTGCCAGTAAAACCCACAAAAGTAAAGGATTTTTACAAACACAGCCTTCGTGCCGAGGCGGCATTTTTCGCCCCAAACGGAAGAATAGTATGCTTACGGGGATAAGATTAGTAAGGTTATCCCCGTAAGCATAGTAATCTTATGCCCCGAAGCATAGTAAGGTTGTCGCTGACGACAATGGGCGAGAAGTAAAGAATGTTTACATACACGGAAGTGGTCTCGGGGGTGGACACAATAAAAAGGGACGCGCGTGCGTTACTATAGATGTATGGTTTGGACTGACAGAGTGAGGCAGGTGAAAATCCTGCTGGTAACGACCGCCGTGGTGATTGCCGTGGCGTCGCTGGTGGTGTCGCACCTGTTGGTGCACGACCTCGTGAAGGAGGAGCGCACGAACATGGGGGTGTGGGCCGAGGCGCTGCGCTCGTTCAACACGGCGGACGAGAACACGGACCTGGCGCTGGTGCTGAAGGTCATCGAGGGCAACGAGAACATTCCCGCCATCGTCATCGACGACAAGGGGCGGGTGCAGGACTTTCGGAACCTGAAGGTGGAGGGACGCACGGAGGCTGACTCGCTCGAATACATCGCACGCCGCGCACAGGCCATGAAGGGACGGGGCAACGTCATCCGCATCGCCCTCGACACGCCCGACGCCCGGGGGGCGGGGTTCATGGAGGTGTGCTTCGACGAGAGCCTCATGCTGCGCCGGCTGACGTACTACCCCTACGTGCAGTTGGGCGTGGTGCTCATCTTCGTGGTGGTGGCCATCTTTGCCCTGCTGAGCAGCAAGCGGGCCGAGCAGAACAAGGTGTGGGTGGGGCTGTCGAAGGAGACGGCCCACCAGCTGGGGACGCCCATTTCGAGCCTGATGGCGTGGGTGGAGGTGTTGCGCGAGACGTACCCGGAGGACGAACTCATACCGGAAATGGACAAGGACGTGAGGCGGCTGCAGCGCATCGCGGAGAGGTTCTCCAAGATTGGGTCGCTGCCGGAGCCGAAGCCGGAGAACCTGAACGATGTCGTGGAGAACGTGGTGCAGTACATCGGCCGCCGCACGTCGAACAAGGTGAGACTGCACGTCAGCATGCCCGACCATCCGCTCATCGTCAAGATGTCGGCTCCGCTGTTCGAGTGGGTCGTGGAGAACTTGTGCAAGAACGCCATCGACGCCATGGAGGGCCGGGGCACCATCACGCTGACGGCACGCGACGAGGGGGACTGCTTCGCCGTGGAGGTCAGCGACACGGGAAAGGGCATCCCGGGCAAGAACTTCAAGAGCGTGTTCGTCCCGGGGTTCACCACCAAGAGCCGCGGATGGGGGCTGGGGCTCTCGCTGGCAAAGCGCATCGTCGAGGAGTACCACCACGGGCGCATCTTCGTGAAGTCGTCGGAACTGGGCCGGGGCACGACCTTCCGCATTGAGCTGAAAAAGTATTAATTTTACGCTTCTCCCTTAATTTTTCGTCCTTTTAATTTTTAATTTCTAATTTATTGTTGTACCTTTGCACTCCAAATGGTGCAATGCGCCCGATTTGTCATGGAAAAACGTAGCCGATTTGTCATCAACCTGAGAGACCAACAGGCCGAGGTGGCCGACTATCAGTGGACGCTGGACGACGAGTTCTTCGACGAGCGAAGCGGCGAGGCCGATGACTTCGACGAGCGAAGCGGCAAGGCCGGTCATTCCAGGCAAGCGGACGGGACCGAAGCCCTGCGAGGCAAGGTGGAGGCGACTCTCGAGGTTCGCCGCACATCGGGGGGCTACGAGCTGAAGTTCGGGTTCCGGGGCACACTGACCCTGCCGTGCGACCGCTGCCTGGCCGACATGCAGCAGCCCGTCGAAGCCGAATGGGTGCTCAGGGCAAAGCTGGGCGACGAGTACGACGACGACGGCGAACTGGTGACGGTACCGTATGCCGAAGGCACGCTTGACGTGGCCTGGCATCTGTATGAGTTCGTCGTTCTGGCCATCCCGCTCCGCCACGTCCATGCCGACGGCGAGTGCGAGGAGTGAAGGGGGCGAGGAGTAAGTAACCGACCCTGCCGAAGAAGTGAAAAGTGAAAAATGAAAAGATAAAATTATTAAATAGTAAATAGAAAAATGGCACATCCTAAAAGAAGACAGTCCAAGACAAGGACCCTCAAGAGAAGAACGCACGACGGAGCCGTGGCTCCCACGTTGGCCGTATGCCCCAACTGCGGTGAGTACTACATCTACCACACTGTATGCCCCGCCTGCGGCTACTACCGCGGCAAGGTTGCAATTGAAAAGGAAGCGTAAACGAAAGGAACAAACTTGAAAGTAAGAGGTAAGAGGTAAGAGGACCGGACTTTGAGGCAAAGAGACTTCAAGGTGCAAGACCATCCTCATACCTCTTACCTCTTGCTGACTACCTCCACAAATAATCATGGAAAGAATCAATGCAGTGATAACGGGCGTCGGCGGCTACGTGCCCGACTACATCCTCGACAACGAGGAGATGTCGCGCATCGTCGACACCAGCGACGAGTGGATTATGGAGCGCATCGGTGTCAAGACGCGCCACATTCTGCGCCCCGAGCAGGGCAGCGGCACCAGCTACCTGATGACCCGTGCCGTGCGCCAACTGCTGGAGAAAACGCAGATAGAACCGGAATCGGTGGAGGCCGTCATCTGTGCCACCACCACCCCCGACTACCACTTTCCCTCCACGGCTTCCATCGTCTGCGGAAACACTGGGCTCACCCAGGCTTTCGGCTTCGACATGGAAGCGGCCTGCGCCGGATTCCTCTTTGCCATGGAGGCGGCCGCCAACTACATCCGTTCGGGACGCTACAAGCGCATCATCGTCTGCGGCGGTGACCACATGTCGTCGATGACCAACTACGAGGACCGCAACACGTGCCCCATCTTCGGCGACGGGGCCGGCTGCGTGCTCATGGAGGCCACGACCGAGGAGGTGGGGCTCATGGACGGTTACTATCGCGTGGAGGCCAGCTACGACCACCTGCACATGGCTGCCGGCGGATCGGCCAAGATGCCCTCGCACGAGACGGTGGATGCCCGTGAGCACTTTGTCTATCAGGAAGGGCGCCCCGTCTTCAAGCACGCTGTCACGAAGATGTCCGACGCCGTGGAGACCATCGCCAAGCGCAACGGCCTGACGAAGGAGAACATTGCATGGGTCATCCCCCACCAGGCCAACGTGCGCATCGAGTCGGCCGTGGCCAAACGCGTGGGCCTGGACGAGAGCCACGTCATGATCAACATTGACCACATGGCCAACACCTCCGGCGGCACGCTCCCTCTCTGCCTCTGGGAATACGAGCCTCAGCTCAAGAAGGGCGACCGCCTCATCTTCACGGCCTTCGGCGCAGGATTCACCTGGGGAGCTTCGTACATGATCTGGGGCTACGACGGTGCCCCCGAGGCCGCCAAGTCGCCCGCCCAGTTCTACAAAGAGGGGGAAATGAGCCGCGAAGAGTGGTACGAACTTAGGAAAAGTGAGAAGTGAAAAGTGAAAAGTGAAAAATTGATAGTATCGGTCCCGATGGGGAAGACATTTAATTTTTCACTTTTCACTTTTAATTTTTAATTTGCATACATGCACAAGTCCGGTTTCGTAAACATCGTCGGCAATCCTAACGTCGGCAAGAGCACGCTGATGAACCTGCTCGTGGGTGAGCGCATCTCCATAGCCACCTTCAAGGCGCAGACCACGCGCCACCGCATCATGGGCATCCTCAACACTCCCGAAATGCAAATCTGCTTCTCGGACACTCCCGGTGTGCTGAAGCCCAACTATAAGCTGCAGGAGTCCATGCTGCAGTTTTCCGAGAGTGCACTGGTCGACGCCGACGTGCTGCTCTACGTAACCGACATGGTGGAGACTCCCGACAAGAACGAGGACTTCCTGACGAAGGTGGCCCGGCTGAAGGTGCCCATCCTCGTGCTCATCAACAAGATTGACCTCTCGAACCAAGGGGAACTGGAGCAGAAGGTGGGCCTCTGGCAGGAGGCACTGCCTCAGGCGGAGATTTTCCCCATCAGTGCCCTCCACCGCTTCAACGTCGACAACGTCCTCCGCCGCATCCAGGAGTTACTGCCCGACCATCCCGCCTACTTCGACAAGGACCAGTGGACCGACAAGCCCGCCCGGTTCTTCGTCACCGAAATCATGCGCGAGAAGATTCTGCTATACTACGACAAGGAGATTCCCTACGCGTGTGAAGTCGTCGTCGAACAGTTCAAGGAGACCGATCGCCACATCCACATCTTCTGCGTCATCTACGTCGAACGCGAGAGCCAGAAGGGCATCCTCATCGGCCACCAGGGCGTTGCCCTGAAACGCGTCTCCACCGAGGCACGCAAGAGCCTCGAAAAGTTTTTTGGAAAAAACATCTACCTCGACACATTCGTCAAGGTTGACAAGGACTGGCGCAACAGCGACCGCTCGCTCCGCCAGTACGGCTACGAACTGAGTTGAGAGTTGCGGGGCGGAGCCTCTCCGGCCCCGCCCCGCAACTCTGAGACGGATTCTCTCTTATTTCAACTTCGTGGGATTCTGAATGACTGAAGGTATCTTGGAGAAGATGGCCTTCAGGCGTGCGGCGTCGAACTTGGGCGTGCGGTCGTAGCGATAGAGACCGTTCTTCTCCTGTTCCACGTCGGTAATCTGCGTGTAGCAATAGCCCACGATGTGGGGGCAGGCAATGATGGCATCCACCTCACGCTCCAGAATCTGGTAGAAATCGTCTAACGTGTCGATGTGGCCGCCATAGCCCCACGACGTGGCCCGCTCCTCCTGGGGTATCCAGGGCAGGCCGCCGAACTCGTCGAGCATGTAGGGCTGTCCCTCGTACTCGGCCAGGAATTTCTTGTCGGGCTGGTTACGAAAGACGGGACGACCGCCGACGAAGGTATGGTTCTTCACCAGCCGCTCGGGGTCGCGCTCGTAGTCGTGGACGGTCCAGATGTCGGTCTTGACGTGGGCGTCGCCGCTGGCATCGTTGACGGGGCGTGTGGGGTCGACGGCATGGGTGAGGTCGTAGACGTCGCGCATCATGCGCTGATAGGCTCCGTCGCGGCAGCCCCAGGTCTCGTTGAAGGGGGTCCAAATGACGAGGCTGGGATGGTTGCGGTCGCGCAGGAGCAGTTCGGTCCACTCGGAAAGGAAATTACGGGCGGACAGGTCGCTGTTCTCGTCGAGTCCCCAGCTGGCCTGTTCGCCCCAGGTGAGGTAGCCCAGACGGTCGGCCCAGTAGTAGTAGCGCTCCTCGAAAGCCTTCTGATGGAGCCGGGCCCCATTGAAACCGACGGCCTTGGCCAGCTCGATGTCGCGGCGCAGGGCTTCGTCGGAGGGGGCGGTCCAGATGCCGTCGGGATAGAACCCTTGGTCGAGGACGAGGCGCTGGAAGTAGGGCTGATTGTTGAGGCAGAAGTAGCCGTCCTGAACGTGGACCTTGCGCATTCCGACATAGGAGGTGACTTCGTCAACGACTTGTCCCTGAGCGTCGCGGACGGTGTAGCGGAGGTCGTAGAGGAAGGGGCTCTCGGGGCTCCAGAGTTTTGCCTTCTTGACCGGCAGGACGAGGGTCGAGGCATCGGTGGCCGGGACTGTGGCCGTGGCCACAAGACGCTTGCCGTCGAAGAGCTGGGCGGTGAGGGTGGCTCCGTTGTCGGCCTGGTAGAACTCGGGGCGGACAACAAGTTGCTGCTGGTCGATGTCGGGAATGGCAAAGACCCGGCGCAAGGCCGTGGGAGCGACGGGTTCCATCCAGACGGTCTGCCAGATGCCAGTGGTGCGGGTGTAGAGGCACCCCTGCGAGTGGAGGCTCTTGCTTTGCTTGCCGCCAGGCTGGTGGCTCGCGCGGAGGTCGTCGCGAACACGCACTACGAGGTTGGCTGTCTGGCCTGCCTGGACATAGGGTGTGATGTCAAGTTCGAAGGACGACCCTGTCCCGAAGTGGGTCTGGATGAATTTTCCGTTGATGAAGATGCTTGCTTCGTAGTCGACGGCTCCGAAATGGAGCAGTGTGCGACGCCCGGCCCACCCGGCAGGAACGCTGATCGGGCGTTGGTACCAAATGCACGGGATGAAGTCGGTGAAGCCGATGCCTGAGAGCGAGCTCTCGGGGCAGAAAGGCACGAGAATCTTACCGTCGAACCCCTGTGACTTGGCCCAGTCTTTCTCGTCCCCACTCTGGGAGAAGTCGAAAGCGTAGGTCCAGGTTCCGTTCAGGTTTTGCCATTCGGCACGCTGAAACTGGGGACGAGGATACTCGGGGCGCGGCAGACCGCTGGCGTAAGCCGGGCGGAACCATGCCAGTTGCGCTGCTCCGAAAAGCAGGACGAAGAGAAGGAAGAAGCGTTTCATAAGGGGGAAGGTATTATTCTGTTTTCACTACGATCTGCTGAGGGGTGACGGTGGGGCCATAGATGGTGAGGGTCCCGTCGGGGGTGATGCGAATGTGGTCCATGAGGACGACGCGCTCATTGGGGTTGTTGCTCATGCGGCCGTGATAGACGGTGTAGAGTTCACCGTCGGGCATACGGATGACCATGTTGTGGCCAGTGCCCATGACCGTGCCGCCGGCGGTGACGTTCTCCTGAAGCACGGGATTGTTGATGGCTTTCTGGAAGGGGCCCATCGGGCTCTTGCTGGTGGCGTAGCCTACGGCGTAGTGGGAACCCGTATAGCTGTTGGCGCTGTACATAATATAGTAAGTGTCGTCATGGCGGAAGACGAAACTGCCCTCGGTCCAGCGGCGGTTGACTTCACCGCTGGTGACGCTGCGACTCTCCCACTCGGCCTGCACGTCGTCCAGTTCCTTGGGCGGCATGAGCAGCAGTTGCGGCTCGCCGATAATGCCGGAGAAATCGGACTTCAGTTCCACACCGTAGACCCAACTTTCCTCCACCTCCGAGAAGAGTCCCTCCTGGCGCACCTGCTCGGCAATCTCGCTTTCAACAGGATGCTTGTAGCAGCAGCGGCTGAAATAGAGGAAGCAACGGCCAGACTCGTCGTCGAAGTAGACGTTCGCGTCGATGGCAGGGTAGCCGGGGTCGAAGAGCGGACGGTTCATGAGGTCGTGGAAAGGCCCTGCGGGGCTATCGCTGACGGCAACGCCGATGCGGAAGTTTTCGGCTTCGTTCGTGGGATTATGACGCCAGTTGGCACTGTAGAACAGATAGTATTTCCCGTTGCGCTCATAGACCTCGGGGGCCCAGAACATGCTGACGTTCCACTGCGAAGAGTCGCCGCCGTGGTAAATCTGGCCGCAGGACTCCCAGTTGATGAGGTCGTCGCTGACCATGGCCTCGAACCCGTCTTCGAGCGAAGTGCCGTACATGTAATAGCGTCCGTCGCTGGCATGGAGCATGAAGGGGTCGCCCATCTTGATAGGCATGGGATTGGAAATGGTGGAAACGTACTCCACGGGTTTCGAAGCGCACCCCGTTAACACGAAGAGTAAAACAAAGAGCCATCCCGTCCCTTTCATGGAATGGGGCATGTGCTTTTGCAATCGGTTGATGTCTATTCTTCTCATATACTTTATCTTAACTGAAAGTTAAATTCCTGTCTGCAGCTGTTCGCCCTTCGGCTGCTACTCGCCCTCGACGGAGAACTTGTAAATCGTAGTTGAATGGTAGGTCTCTCCCGGCCGGAGCACGGTGGAGGGGAAGTGAGGAATGTTGGGCGAATCGGGATAGTGCTGTGTCTCGAAGCAGAGCGCTGAACGCAGCGGATAGCCGATGCCCCGTTTTCCGATAATCCCCCCGTCGAGGAAGTTCCCGCTGTAGAACTGAATGCCGGGTTCCGTGGTATAGATTTCCATGGCAACACCGGAGCGGGGGTCGACAAGACGACCAGCCATCTTCTGCAAGTCGCCGTCGGTGTTGAGGATGAAGTTGTGGTCGTAGCCTCGGCCGTAGACCAACTGAAGATTGTCGGTGCGGTTGATGTCGTACCCCACGGTCTTCCCCCAGCGGAATTCCAGCGGTGTGCCGCTGACGCTGGCGATGATGCCAGTCGGCATGATGGTGCGGTCGATGGGGGTGTAATAGTCGGCATTGAGCGTGAGTTTCTCGTCGAGCACGTCGCGCGTCGGGTCGCCACTGAGGCAGAAATAGCAATGGTTAGTGAGGTTCACGACGGTGGGCTTGGTGGTTTGCGCCTTGTAACGAATCGAGAGCCCGTTGTCGTCGGTGAGAGCATAAGTCACTTCCACCGAAAGCTCACCGGGATAACCGTCCTCTCCGTCGGGGCTGACGGTGGTGAGGGTGAGGTGCTGCGAGTCGGCCTGACGGGCTTTCCAGACTCGGTTGTGGAAAGCAATCGGACCACCGCCGTGGAGACTGTTGCCGTTGTCGTTGGCCGTAAGGTGATATTCCTCACCGTCCAGCGTGAAGCGCGATTTGCTGATTCGGTTGCCATATCGCCCGATAAGTGCTCCGAAGTTGTCGCCATACTTGAGGTAGTCGGCAATGGAGTCGTGGCCAAGGCAGACGTCGATGAACTTCCCATGCCGGTCCGGCACCATGATGCTGACGATACGCCCCCCGTAATTGGTGATGCAGACTTCCATGCCTTTGGCATTCTTTAGCACGTAGAGAGCAGTGCTGTCGCCACGTATGGCTGTGGCAAAGTCCTTCTTGCTCAGCCCCGACAGCGTACGTCCTTCCCGCATGCAAGAGGTGGCAAGCAACAATGTTGCAAGCACAGCAGTCAGTATATTTTTCCCTTTCATATATGTGTGTTGTTATTTTAACTTTTCCTTGTACCAAACTCCGCGCATGGAGGCCGCAAATTCTTGCAACTGCTGTGTGCTGCACCCCGTGGCAGGTTGTTCGCCGTTGACGATGGTTGTGGGCGAGAGCAAGAGCCGTTCCTGCTTGTCGCCGCTTCGGAAGTGGCCCAATGGCTCAATGTCCTTATTGCCGAAGATGCTATGGCAGGCCACCAGAATGTTTGTGAAGGACGACGGGGTGGTATGGTTGTCTTGCCCGCCTGCGGTGATGCCTCCGGCATGAACACCCGAAACACTTCCCCCCACCATACAATCGCGAATGGTCAGTCCTGAGGAGATGCGCCCGACAAGGCCGCCGGCATAACTGTTCATACTGGTAACATTTACGTTGCTGAAGCAATTCCGAATCAAGGTCTTCCCCATGACGCTTCCTGCGATGGAACCCGCATCGGCATTGGTGGTGATGTGGCCGGTGAAGTAGCAATTCTCAACGACGGTCGTGGAGGGGAAGGTGTTATAACCGATGAGACCGCCCAGTACGCCCACTCCCATCCCCACGGAGGAGATGTCGACATTCTCGAAGCCTACATTGCGACAGGCTCCGCAGAGCACCCCGAAGAAGCTGGAATAATAATTGATGCCCTTGTATCGGACATCGCCCGTATGGAAATTCCGGATGACGTGGTTGTTACCATTAAAGTCAATCCAGTTGAGGAATCCGTCTTCGGGTCCGTTGAGCGGCGTCCAGTTGATGTTCGACATATCAATGTCGTTTTCCAGTTCGAAGTAAGTGACCCTCCCTGCCGACAAGACTTCCTTCATGCAAAGCATCTGCCTGGCATTGCTGATGACATAGGGGTCGGCGAGCGTTCCGTTGCCTCGGGAAATGCGGTTGGCACCGACGACGGCCTCGTTCTTTTCATAGAGATTGTGCGCCACTCCCGCACCGTAAACGTCACGGTGGCGAATGGCTGAGAGGCGCGTTTCCTTATTGAAAATAATTTCGTCGCCGGGAGCCAGGATGTCAGCCCGCTTGCTATCGTGCGGAATAAATTCCACGCTACCCTCGTCAAGCGAGAGTAAGTCGTACTTGTGATTCGGGCCGGCCTTCAGGTTGAACGCCGTGCCTGTGACACGCACGTCAATGTCGGACGAGGAGATAAAGAAGGGGTGCTCCTTGTCCTTCGTGACATTAAAGTAGGCCACACCATTGAACCTAATTCGGCGTTCCCCCTTGTAGAAGTTGTTCGGGTCATAGGTGAGGTTGCTGTTCTCCTCCAGCATGACGGTGGTTCCGTCGGGGAGCATAAAGGTGGCACTCTCACCGCTGATGGTGGAAACGGCCACTTCGTGGCTGTTGATGGGCTCCACTTTCCTGGCCAGGAAAATGGTGATTCCCAACAGGATGGGGAACATGACGGAAGCCGCTAAAGTCCAGGCCTTGAGTGCCAGCCTCCGGATATTGCGCCTTGGGGTGTTGGCGGGCTTGGCGGTCTGGAAGTGCCGCTGCCGGAATCGTTGCCATGCCCTCTCTGCGTCGTAGCGCAAGCGTTCGTCAGCGGTAGAGGCACTGTACCATATCTCGTTCAGCTCACTCCACTCGCGGCGATGGGGTTCGCTCTCCGCCATCCACTCCCGGATTTCGCGTTTTTCGGCCTCAGTCGCGTTGCCTGTAAACCAATGCGCGGCCAATTCGTATATTCTTTCGTCGTTCATCTTCGTCCTGTTTCGTTTAACCTTTAAACCTATATTTTACTATCACCTATACTCTTTTACCATTCGGAGTCTTCATCTCAGCCGTTTACCCAGCGTCTCGTGCAATATCATCAGGGAACGCTTTATGTGGTACTGGATGGAATTGATGGTCACCCCTTCCTCTTCGGCTATCTCTTTGTAGCTTTTGCCCTCGAAGCGGCTTTTGCGGAACACCCGGCTGGTGGTTTCCGGCAGGCTGTTGATGGCATCTTCTATTTCATTTTCCAATTCGTCTTCAAGCAACCGCCCCAGAGGGTCGTGCGTATGCCCGATGGAGTTGAAGGAGGAGACTTTCCCGTCGCTAATGGTGCAGAAGGGGGCTTCCATGCGCTGAACCCTGGTGCCCAGATAGTTGATGCTGGCGTTTCGCACCGACGTGAGCAGGAAACTGCGAAGCGAATATCGGATGTCAATGGCCTCGCGCCGCTCGAAGAGGTGACTGATTACGTCGCTGACTACCGTCTCGGCGGTGAAGTCGTCGGAGAGGAAGTTCGCTGCCACATGCCGCATCAAGGGATAGTAGGTCTGGAAGACATATTCGTATGCCTTCTCCTCGCCCTTTTGCAGACCGGCTATGATGTCACTCTCGTCTACCTTCATCTACTCTTTTAGACAAATTTCAGAAAGGATTTTACAAATCTTTAATTAAAAATTAATCAAATGTCATGAATCAAAAGTTATAAACATCAATTATCGGGAGTCTGGGAGGCATTGACGGTGCCTCTCCTCCCCGAGGTCATTGCGTTGAATTTCAGTACGGCCTCGTTTACGTTATCGTAGAATTCAATGCGAATGTCGTAACGCTGCCCTGCCCTTGCCTGCAAACGGTAGCCCCGCTGAGTGGCTACATGGTCGGTCCAGTCGGCTGCCACCTGTCGGCCATCGACCATGAGACGGTAACCATCGTCACCCACTATGCGCAAGAACACGATACCATCTTCCTCCGCCACCAACTGACTTTCGGCCACCAATGAGAAACCGTCCTTCACGACTCCCGGGGCAGGAGCCTCTCGCGTGTCCATCTTCAGTTCTTCCCAATGGGCCGTGGCGACTGGCGTTCCGTTCATTTCCCTATTATTATAGAAACAGAGGTCGAAACCCGGCCTTCCGTCGCTCGTACGGAACTGGCTGGCAGGCAACTGGCGAATGGCATCCTCGGCATAGCGATTCACCCGTTTCAGAAAGCGGGTACAGAGTTTTCCCTCACTCATTTGCTCCAGCAACACAATGGGCAGGTCGCGGTCGTAGGCTCTGAACTGCTCCAATGTTTCGCGCTGGCGGTCGGGGAAGTAGGAGAGCCGCAACGGCGTGGCTTCCAGATAGCCCAAGGCATCGGTATAGACCATGCCGGCATCCTGCTGTTTGTAATCGGCCACGGCTGCCCCGATGCGAGCCATGCGAGCCTTCGTACCGTCCGTGACTGCATAATCCTCGTCTGCGTATTCTACCACGACGCTCACACCCCGTGCGCAGTCCACCTCACCGAGGTCAACCATCGTCTCCAGTGCATAGCCGTCGTAATCGAAGGGCAATGTCTTTCCACCGACCTCGACACTCTTGGGAGCCAGGGCACAGGGCAGAGCCAAGCGGAACTTCCGACGTTCAGGCATGTCGGGATAGGAGCCCTTTCGGGGAGCAATGGTCACGGTGAGCCGCTGCCCCTGCCGTTCGTAGGAGAGCCGAGTGGTGGCAAACTGCGTGGCATAGTCGCAATCGTTACCATTGTCCTCATAGAGTTCGAATGTTCCCTGTTGGGCACCCGGGAAGACGCGCACCGTCACGGCCTGTCGTGTGCCGCTCAGGTTGCGAAGCTTTCCGTAATAGGGAAGGATGCTGCCAGCCTTGACGTAGATGGGGTATTCATCGAGGGTGAAAGCTCGTTCCAACGTCTGCCCTCCGTTGAGCATCGTGCCCGTTTCGTATTCAAGCCACTGCCCTTTGGGCAACCAAACCTTTAGCCGTGCGAAACCATCGTCCTCACTGACGGGTTCCACGACGGGAGCCACCATCATCTGGTCACCGAACATATACTGGTTGCGGAAGTCATAGGCTTCTTGTTCCTCGGGCCAGTCGTAGTACATCGGCCGACAGAGCGAGATGCCCGTTTCGTAGTCCTGCCGAGCCATTGCGTAGATGTAAGGCACCAAAGCGTATCGTCCGTCGATGACGCGCTTCAGTCGCCCCAGCGTAGCGTGGTCGAAAGCCCAAGGTTCCTTGTTCAGCGCAGGGTCCTTTGTGGAGTGGGTGCGCAGAATGGGCAGATACTCAGCCATCTGCATACTTCTGGTATAGAGTTCCGTCGGAACGGGAGTACCGTATTTCAGACTCTGGTGGCCTCCGATGTCGTGGCTCCAGTAGCCGTAGAGCACATTCGAGGCGGTGCTGTTGAAGTATGGCAGGAAGCTGAGGCTTTCCCAAGTGATGTAGCTGTCGCCCGAGAACCCCACCTGATAACGGTGGTTGCCGAGTCCGCCCCATCGGTGGTAGAGCATCGGTCGGCCTTGGTGGCGGCGTTCCATGTCTGAGAAGAAGATGTAGTTGCACCACCAGGTATTGCTCAGTCCATTGACTTGTTTGTCCTCGAGCCACTGCTGCCAATCGAGCCACCAGAAGTCTACGCCCTCTTGCTGATAGGGATGAAGATAGGTATCAAAGAGAGCCTTGACCATCCGCTTGTCGCTGCCCAGCCACTCCACGGCCCGCCCGTCAGTCCGCCCGATGCGGCGGGCAAACTCGTCGTACTTTTTCTCGAAGGGGCGCACACCATCGGCGGGGTGCAGGTTCATGGTGGCATTGACCCCCTCCTGGTCAAGGAAGCGCAGGAACCGACGATAGTCGGGGAAGAGATTCTCGTTCCAGTCCCATCCGGTCCATCCGCCACCGGCCTCTTCGCTGATGGGATGCCAGTCCATGTCAATGACAAGTACGTCAAGCGGGATGTCATTCTCGCGGAACCATCGGACCAGATTGCGGAAGTCCTGGTCGGAGTAGCTCCAGTATCGGCTCCACCAATATCCGAAGGCATATCTTGGGGGCATGGGAACTCGTCCGGCAAAGCGTGTGAAACTCTTCAGTGCTGACTTGTAGTCGTGGCCGTAGCCCATGAAGTACCAGTCCTGAGCACCCTCGGCAGCCTTGCGGGTCTCCACCCATTCCCAGTCCTTGTCGCCGTCGAAGAGCAGTCCCTTGGAGTCGTCCACCAGCGTCCAGCCATCGGTGGCCAAGAGTCCGTCCTCGATGGGCATCGGGCGGTTGTTGTCGTAGAGTAGATGCTCGCCGTTGTATCCGTCCAGCGTGCGATAGGTACCCTTCAGGTTCCCCTGTTGCCGGGTGCCTGGCCGCCATCTGAAGGCCTTGTCGATGGCTTTTGTGCTACTGATTTGCAGGTTGTCGGCCGTGAAGCCGCCCTCACTTTTTCGATAGACCAAGCGAAGCCGCTCGGTGGTCAGTGTCACGTTCTTGCCGTTCTCGCGAATTGTGAAGGGTGTATTGCCGTATTCACGTTCGACGGCCACAAAGCTTCTTTTGTCGACAAAGTTTCCGTCTGGGGCATACTCCAATCGGAGTGTACCGGCATCGATGACCGTAATTCTTATGTGATTACTTTTGTAGGCCACTTTGGCTACGAGGGCCAGCGGGAGGCACAGGAAGGCTGCGACGGTAAGGATTCGGTTGAGTATCATATTCGTTCTGTCATTTGTTTATAGCGGTTTTGTAGTCAAGACAAAAGAAGCAGACAAAAATACAAAGAAATACCCACATTTTTCCACGAACAGGCACCGAATCTTTATTTTTATCTTAAATTTGCAATGCATTCTTACCCGAGGTTGTAACAAAACTTGTCTTAATGATAAAAAATGGAAAAAGAAAGATTGAGATGAGGAAGTATCTACTTTTCTTGATTTTGGCAGGTCTTATTGTGGCGTGCAAGGAAGACATTGACATGAACAATCGCTACGTCTTCCGCGAGCACACGATAGTCGGCTATCTGGCCGACAAGCCCGAGTACACGGACTACCTTGATTTGATTTATCGAGTGCGCATCAGCCCCCGCAGCCAGAGCACCGTCGGCCAGTTACTCTCCGCCCGCGGGCACTACACCTGCTTTGCGCCTACCAATCAGGCTATCCAGATCTATCTCGACTCGCTGGTTCGCCAAGGACTGATTGAGCGTCCCTCGTTCGAGGCCTTCACCGACAGTTTCCGCCTCGACAGCATCCGCGAGGTTATTGTCAAGAACAGCATTATCGACGGCGGCGACCACATCATATACGAGACGGGCACCTTCCCCAGAGAAAAAGGTGAGTTTGAACTGACCAACATGAAGGACCACAAACTCTCGGTCCACTATGGTGCAAACCCGGACTCCATCTACATCAACACCACGAACCTCATAGACCTCCGCAACCGCGACATCTCGTGTAGCAACGGGGTCATCCACCAGATGCACCAGGTCATCACCCCCAGCGAGCAAAGTCTGGGGCAGATTCTCCAGGAATGTGCCGACGGGCTTCGCAGCGACTATCGGGTCATGGGCACCCTGGCCCGTGCCTGCGGACTGCTCGACACGCTCGACAAACGGCGCGACGAGGCCTACGAACTGGCCTATCTCACAGGCGAAGTGACCGACTATCCCGCCAACGGACTGGCCAGCACGATGGACGGTCGTTGCTACGTCCCCGAGCATCGCCGTTACGGGTTCACCCTCTTCGCCGAGCCCGATGCCTTCTGGGAAGAGCAGCTCGGCCTGTATGCCTCCGACATCACGCCCGACGACATCCAGCGCTGGCTCGCCGACCACGACATCCTCCCCGATGCCCAACCCGGCCAGAACTATCACGACCCACAAAACCTTCTCAACCAGTTCGTGACCTACCACTTCTTGCCGATGCGCATCCCGAACAATCGCCTCGTATTCCACAACAACGAGCGCGGATTCCGCATCGGAACGGGGTCGGCCTATACGATACCCGTCATGGAACACTACACCACAATGGGGCTGCCCCGGCTGTTGAAAATCTATCAGAGCAACGAGACCTCGCGTATGCCCTATCCCGACCTCAGTTCTGGCATCTACCTCAATCGCTTCCCCCAACTCGACAACGGTCGGCAGGGCAGTGGCGTTGAACTTTCCTGCGCCCCCGACCGCCGCGGTTGCCTCATCCACGACGTGCCCGAAAATTTGGGAGAGTTCAGTGCCGTCAACGGCATCATCTATCCCATCGATGGGCTGCTGGCCTACACCGATGAGGTGCGTACCGCCCTCGGCAGTTCGCGCATCCGCTTCGATGTCATGAGTTTCTTCCCCGAAGTCATGAACAATGACATCCGACAAAGCACCGTAGGTTCAGCCCAGACCCAGTGCGTGGCCTTCCCCCAAGACAACGTCTACAAGTATCTCGACAACGTCTCCATCAATGAGAACACACTCACCTTCTGCTACTTCAATGCCTACCGCTGGAACTGGAACAACTATCAGGGCGACGAACTCAAGGGTGTCGGCTACTACGACTACACCTTCCGCCTTCCGCCCGTCCCCAAGCGCGGCACCTACGAGATTCGCTACAAGGTCCTGGCCAACAGTGACCGAGGTGTCTGCCAGATATACTTCGGCACCGACCCTGGCAACCTGGTCATTGCCGGCATCCCCATGGACCTCACCATCGGCGGCCTCATCCACTACTCCAGCAGCGGTGAGCGTCCCAGCATCTCGGGCTGGCTGGAAGACACCGAAGACGACGAATACAACGCTCTCATCGACAAGAAAATGCGCAACAACGGATTCATGAAGGGGCCCGTTTCCTACTGGGACGGCTCCATCACCAGTCGCCAGCAGCACTGGAACGTCCGCCGCATCATCGTCCGCCAGACCATGGACCCCTCCGAACAGTATTATCTGCGCTTCCGCTCCTGCATCGAGAGCTACACCAAGGAGTTCTACATCGACTACATCGAGTATTGCCCCAAGGAGGTGTACGACAACCCCATGCAGCCCGAAGACATTTGGTAACAGACCTTCAATTTACATAAATAAATATGAATAAGCGACTTCTCCTTATCCTGCTATCGTGCCTTACGGCGTGGCCATTCATCCAATCGCCGACGGGCAATGGACAATGGGCAACGCTGAACGCCCAGACGACTTACGTCAACCCCGTCTACAACTGGGACACCCCCGACCCAAGCATACAACGTGCCCAGGACGGTACGTTCTACTGCTACGCAACGGCCTGCCAGACCCGCAAGAGCACCGACCTCGTCCACTGGACCGATGTGCCCAACGTCTTCAGCCGTCCCACCTGGAACGACACCACCTACATCAAGAACGGCAAGCAGCAGACCGACTACTACAACCTCTGGGCGGCCGATGCCAACTACTTCGGCGGGCGCTACGTCATGTACTATGCCTCTGCCCTTTGGGGTAACGGGTCGCGCACTGGCATCGGTGTCGCCACAGGGCTGACTCCCTACCGCTTCACGGATGCAGGCAAACTCTTCCGCAGCACCGAGATAAAGGTTGAAAACAGCATTGACCCCGTCTACATCGAGGAGTTCGACAAAAAATACCTCGCCTGGGGGTCCTTCAACGGCATCTACATCACCCAACTCACCGACGACGGACTCCATGTACGCGACATGTCCCAGATTAAGCGCATCGCAGGCTCCGCCTTCGAGGGAGCCATGATTCACCGACACGGAAGCCACTACTATCTCTTCGCCAGCATCGGTTCCTGCTGCGAAGGTCTCAACTCCACCTACCGCACCGTTGTCGGTCGCTCCACCAACCTCATGGGCCCCTACATGAGCAAGTCCGGCCAGCTTCTCACCAGCAACGGCTACACCGTGCTCATATCCCGCAACACCCATTGGGTGGGCCCCGGCCATAACAGTGAAATCATCACCGACGACGAAGGACAGGACTGGATTCTCTATCACGCCTACGATGCCTCCGACGACACCCGTGGCCGCGTTCTCATGCTCGACCGTCTGCACTGGGACGAGCAGGGATGGCCCTACGTCGAAAGTGGCACCCCATCCTTCACTGAGCAACCCGCCCCCATCTTCTACAAGGGCGACGGTGCCCGAATGGACTATAAACTCCAGAATTCTGACTTCATGCAGAGTGACTTTGCCGGCTGGACCGCCACAGCAGAGTCCTCCACAGACTTCTCCTCCGGACTCGGCAGTGCCTTCATGCCTCTCATGCACGTCGCCGGAGGCAGCTTTTCCGTCGAACAAAGCCTGACGGGACTCCCCGACGGACTCTACGAAGTCAGCCTTCAGGCCCACACACTGGCCGAGCAGTCCGTGCAGGTGCGCGTCGGCAGTGTCCTCACCCCCCTTTCGGCCTCCGCTGAGCCCCTGCCCGAAGCCGCAGCCGACGTCAGCAAGTCGCTCCTTCGCAACCCCTCGGCCCATCTCCGCCACGCCTACGGACTCGTCATTGGCGGCCGCCTCACCCTCGGCCTGCGAGGCAACCTTCAGCCCGACCAGGCACTCTGGGCCGGCCAAGTCCGTCTGACCCGTCGCGACAAAAATGCCCAGGCACTCCAGGCCGTCGCCCCGTGGTACGCCCAGCGTGTAGCAGAGGTTGTGGCATCCCCTTCGGTCGACGACTACTACAAGAACCGACTTCAGGGCTACCTCTCTGCCATGCAGGAAACCGACGACCCAGCCCAGCAATACACCGCCCTCGTCAACATCCACAAGCAGCTCGACCGCCTTTCCGCCCTCGACCCCACCTACGATGCGATTCTTGCGCCCACCGCACCTGCGTCGTCAGCCCCAGCATTATACGACCTCTCGGGGCGTCCCCTGCCCACAATTCCCACGACTGGCATCTATATCCTGAACGGGCGTAAGGTGATCTCCCGTCCCAACCCCGACGTACAGCCCGGCTTGTAAACATTCTTTATTTCCCTTCCGTTGCCATCCGTTGCAACCTTACTATGCTTCGGGGCATAAGATTACTATGCTTACGGGGATAACCTTACTAACCTTACCCCCGTAAGCATAGTAATCTTCCGTTTAGGGCGAAAAATGCCGTCTCAGCACGGGACTTGCGTTTGTAAAGTTTCTTTACCGTTCAGCGGTAAGAAGCAAGGGGCAAGGAGCAAGGAGGAAAAT
The DNA here is from genome assembly GCA_017453445.1 of Bacteroidaceae bacterium. Lineage (GTDB taxonomy): Bacteria > Bacteroidota > Bacteroidia > Bacteroidales > Bacteroidaceae > Physcousia. Next base: position 9,710 of record JAFTEX010000025.1, on the reverse strand, counting down.
TGGAAAAAATCAGGCAAGACTTGCTTATTCGCCCACTTAATCGTAACTTTGCAGGCATGAACACTGAAAAGACGAAATCCGGCTGCCGTCACCTGCGATACCTTGCGACAGCCTGTGCATTGTTTCTTGCGCTCTGGGCGCATGCCAATCCTATCGACTCACTGATACAATCGTTCGACCAAAAACCGAACGTCGGGACTGCCAATAAGTTCCTGAATATACTCCACCAAGGCGGACTGGCCGAGGAGCCTGTGGTCTTCACCGCAAAGACCCATCCCGACACCTTGTGCATGCAGATGTGGTACTGGGCCACGGAGTATTACCACGCCGTGCAGCAATACGAACGGGCCACACGCTACGGCTTGCGAGCCCTGCCCCTGTGCCGCGCCGGCGGAGACCGCACCACAGAGGGGAACCTGCTATCTGTGCTCTCGGTGTGCTATGTCCGTCTGGGGGATTTCAAGAATGCCGCGGTCTATGCCAAGCAATGCAACGAAATAGACATGCAGCAGGGCGACCCCGACTGTATCTCCTCGTCACTGAACGTGCTGGCCGGCATCTACATGTCGAGCCACCAGCCCAAAGAGGCAGAAAAATACATCATGCAGGCACTCAACTACGCCCAGAAAGCAGACAACCCAGCCCGACTGGCCATCATAAACGGCATGGCATCGGAGGTGTACAGGAACCTGCGCAACGACACGTTGGCCCTAATGTATGCCACGCGGGCCTACGAGTTAGAGACCGCGTTGGGACGCCCGGACAAGGCCGCCGTGAGACAGACGGAGATGGCCTCCGCACTGGTGGGGCTGCAACGTGCGGCCGAAGCCAAAGAGGTGTTGCTCAAGGCCATCCCGGAGCTGCGCAAGGCCGAGAACCTGCACTCACTGGGCATCGCCTGCAATCACATGGGCCTGTTGCTCATACAGGAGCATCGCAACGACGAGGCTGTCACGTTCTTCAACGAAGCACTCGACATCTTCACCCGACAGGGTGACATCTACAACGAAGCACTCAGCCACAGAGGCCTGTATCAGGCACTGAGAGAGACGGCCCCCAACGAGGCCATGCTTCATAACGACCGCTACAACGAACTTCGCGACTCGCTCTACGACAAGGACACACAGCAACTGCTCTCGCAGTACAGTGCCGAACTGGGAGTCGAGCAGCTGCTGCGCGAGAACGAAGCGATGCAGCACAGCCATCGCCGGATGCTGCTGTTCGCTGGTTTGGGCGTAATACTTGTGGTTATCTTGGCATGGGGCTATCACCGTGTGCGTGTCCGTCGCCAACGTCGTCGCATGGCCGAACTGACCGAACGGATAGAGCGCATCACACGCCAATACGAGGCAATGCGCATCGGGCGGAAGCATGAAGACGGGGACACGACCGCCTCCCCCCATGAGGAGGGCACGACCGCTGCAACTCCACCTTTCAAAGAGCACGACCGTGAATTTGTCTTGCGTCTGGTGGAGACCGTGAACCAAGCCATTGCCCAGCACAACTGCAACGTCGACGCCATTGCCTCCTCGCTCAACATGAGCACAACCACCTTCCGACGCCGTGTCATAGATGTCACGGGCGACAGTCCCAAGGCCGTCATCACAGCCATCCAGATGCAGAAAGCGTGCATACTGCTTACAGAAGAGCATCCCAACATCTCCGTCGGGGAGGTGGCCTCACGATGCGGATTCGACGAAACGGGCAACTTCACACGGGCCTTCAAGCGTTCTTTCGGCATGACACCTTCCCAGTTTACCCGGCAGAAGGACAAGCAAGGAGGAGGGGACAAAATTACCACCGAAGAAATTCTCCAGCGCATGAAAAAGGGGGCGCACATGTTACTGCCACTCGCCCTGACATTGCTGACGGCCTGCCACGACACACTCCCGCTGCCCAACTATCGTTGGAAGCAGGTGACCGTGGTCTACATGATGGCGGAGAACTCGCTGAGTGACTATGCCCAGCGCGACCTGGAAGAAATGCGCCGGGCCATGGGCAGCATCCCCGACAGTTGCCGGATGGTGGTCTACTTCGACAACTGCCGGAACGACGAGCAACCCTACATCTTAACCCTGGACAAGCAAGAGGGAGAAAAAATCCTGTTCCAGTACAAGAACGACCCCATAAGCACCGACAGCACCACGGTGCAGGACGTGCTGAACCTCATCGTGAAAAAGTGCCCGGCTGAAAACTACGGACTTGTGATGTGGTCGCACGGCAGTGGATGGATTCCGGCCAATCCACGGCGCACCATCGGATTCGACAACGGACAAAACAAGAAGTCCAACAGCGGGACGGAGCTGGAAATCACGACGCTGGCCCATGTCCTGCAGCAAACGGGGGTTCACTGGGACTATGTGATGTTCGATGCGTGCTTCATGCAGGGGGTGGAAGTGGCCTACGAACTGCGCAATGTCACAGATTGGTGCATCGGTTCGCCTGCAGAAATCCCCGGGGATGGCGCTCCCTACCATGTCCTCATGCCCTACTTCTTTTGCAAGGTTGACGAGGCATGGCGCATTGCAGAAGTGTACCACAGATTCTATCAAGAGGACTACGGGCTGATTATTTCTGCCATCAAGACCTCCGAACTGGACAATCTGGCCGCAGCCACCGCCCCATTGATTTCCAGGCTCACAGCCTACCCCACTGAGGGGATACAGCAATACATGGGGTGGAACGAAAAAATCCAACGCCACCCCGAATATTTCGACATCAGCAGTGCCATGGCTCACTGGCTGACAGAGGCCGACTATGCGCTTTGGCGAGAGGCTGTCCTGCGAGTCGTCCCCCACTTCTACACGTCCCCGGAATGGCTCACCGCCTATTGGTATTTCGATGCCGAACTGACTGACCCCGACCACGTGGTGGCCCTCTCCATGTACATCCCCATAGAGGGACGAACCCTGAACGAGTCGTTCACCCGCACGTCGTGGTATCGTGCAGCCGGATGGAACAAATGAATTAGGTTGCTTTTTTGGCAAAAGACTTTTTAATTCCAATATTTTTTTGTACCTTTGCAGCGATTTTGCGCGAAATTATATTTTTAAGAACCATGAAGATATATCTCAAGACAATAATTGCGTTTGTACTGACACTGCTTTCCATTGCCCCCGTGGCCGCACAGGACATCCTGGCTCGCCAGGCTCCCATTGACGCCCGCATGAGAGCCGTGGACTCCGTTTCACTCAAGCGACTGCTTCAGAAAGAGAGTTTTAGCAATCCCTCTGCCATGCTCTATGGCAACTGGGGCGAGCACTACGCCCGCAACAAGGCCACCGTGCCCGACTCGTTCAGCATCGTGCTCTCCAATTTCTGTATGCCGACCACAAGTCACATCGTGACATCCGACTACGGAATGCGTCGCGGCAAGTTGCACAAGGGCGTGGACATCAAGGTCTATACGGGCGACACCATTCGCGCCGCTTTCAGCGGCAAGGTGCGCATCGTGCGCTACGACGAGAAGGGATTCGGAAACTACATCGTCATCCGTCACCACAACGGTCTGGAGACCATCTACGGCCACATGCAGAAGAGCCTCGTGGACCAGGACGATGAGGTGAGAGCCGGCACGCCCATCGGACTGGGCGGAAGCACCGGACGCACGGCCGATGCCCACTTGCACTTCGAAACCCGATTCTGCGGCATCGCCATTGACCCGACCCACCTGTTCGACTTCCGCAACCAGGACGTGACGGGCAACACTTACGTCTTCCACAACGACAAGAAGAGCAGCACCGCACTGGCACAGGCTCGCAAGGCTAAGGAAGAGCAGGCCAGCAACACGACCGCAAGCAGCAAGAAGCAGACACACTACCACAAGGTGACAAAGGGCGAGACGCTTTCGGCCATTGCGCACAAGCACCACACAACCGTGGACAACCTCTGCCGCCTCAACCGCATCAGCAAGACCAGCACCCTGCGTCTGGGACAAATCCTGAAGTATAACTAACCCCCCATTTGCCCCGTGGGACGCAAAGGGATAGGACTCGTCTTGTTCTTCCTGACGTATGTCGCACTGACGACACAAGTTCAGGGACAGAACACAAGACGCGTCACTGCGTCCTATAGCAACAACGAGATTGACAACTACGACTTCCTCTACGCCGACGACGAGCACGACTTCACGGACGAGGACCTGATAGACCTCATCATGGAAGAGGCCTTCACCCACATCGGTGCGCGCTATCGCAGTGGCGGAAAGGGGCCGAACGCATTCGACTGTTCGGGATTCACCAGTTACGTATTCAACCAGAGCGACTACTCCATCGGTGCCTCTTCGCGCGACCAGTATGCCAAGAACATCCCCGTAAAGCGCAGCGACATGAGACGCGGCGACCTCGTGTTCTTCACCAGCCCCCGCTCGGGCAGCAACGTAGGCCACGTGGGCATCGTAGTCGACGTGAATCCCCAGACACAGACCTTCACGTTCATCCATGCCAGCACCAACCACGGGGTCATCGTGAGCAACTCCACCGACGGGTTCTATTCCCGCCGCTTCGTGGGAGTGAGAAGAGTTTTCTGAAGCATAAAGACTTACTATGAAACGTTCCATTTTACTCCTTTTCCTGCCCTTGTTCGTCACCCTCACGCTGCAAGCGCAGGACACACTGAACATTGCCATGGTGGGCGACATCATGATGGGCACCACCCACCCCTCCATCATGCTACCGGCCAACGAGGGACGCGACCTGTTCCGCGACGCAAAGGACATACTGCTGCGTGCCGACCTGGCCCTGGGCAATCTGGAAGGGACGCTGTGCGACGGAGGCAAGAGCACGAAAGGAAGCGGCCCGAACAGTTATTCGTTCCGCACCCCCACCAGTTACGCGCCACGCCTCAAGGAGGTCGGGTTCGACTTCCTGAGCATGGCCAACAACCACGCCAACGACTTCGGCATGGTGGGCATCGAATCGACAGAACGTTGCCTGCGTGAGCAGGGCATCAAATTCTCGGGCATTGCAGGGCGCGTGGAGTCGGCTGTCATCGAGCGCGACGGGCTGAAGATTGGACTCTGCGCCTTCGGCCACAACAGTTATACGCTGAAACATACCGACCTCACAACCGTCGGGCGCATCGTAGACCAGTTGGTGAAGGAGACGGACATCGTCATCGTGTCGTTCCACGGCGGTGCCGAGGGACGCACCAAGAACCACCTGCCACAGGGGAGCGAAAGTTTCTTGGGCGAGAACCGCGGTTCGCTGCGTCAACTGGCCCACTTCTGCGTCGACCACGGAGCCGACATCGTCTATGGGCACGGCCCCCACGTCACCCGCGCCATTGAGGTCTATAATGGCCGCTTCATTGCGTATAGTCTCGGTAACTTCTGCACACCCTACAACGTCAGCCTTACGGGCATCTCTGGCTACGCCCCGCTCGTGGAAGTCAACATCGACCGCCGAGGACGTTTCCTCAACGGGAAAATTCACTCCATGCTGCAACAGCGCGGCATCGGGCCAAGGCTCGACAATGGGCATCATGCCGCCCGCGAAATGAAGAGCCTCAGCGAAACGGACGTGCCCAATAGCCAGGCCAGCATTGACCAAACGGGAAACATCACGCTAAAGAAGAAATAGCGAATCGGCCCACAAATAAGATAAGCCCCGCACCAAATTCATGGCACGGGGCTTATTCTATTGTGAGGTCATGAGCACATAGCCGCTCCGGAGATTCACTTGAGCCCTTGTTCTTCCAGGCGGTCACGAATCTGCAACAGCGTCTCCATGTAACCAGACAACACGACGCTCGGTTTGTTGGCTTTCAGGATGCCCATCAGGCTCTGGACCGTTCGGGGCAAATTGGCCGTGCTCGTAGCAGGATTGATTTGCAACGACTGAGGCAGTCGCTCCATACGCGCCTCAAACCACTCAAGCGTCTCGTTGCGCATCTTCTCCGTAAAGTGGGGGTCGTAAGTCCTCATTGTCTCAGTTAGGATTTCTGTTAGGGGCAGTGCCTTTCGCAAGCCACTGCCCCCCATTTTTAGATTTGTATCAAGCGACTTTCTCCAAGCGCTTCATCATGGCAAACATGAAGACGGCAGCCACTACGCAGACACCGATGAACACGCCCCAAACCACAGTGAGCGAGATGTCTCCCCAAAGGTAGCCACCCACACCGACCAGTTTGTTGCCAATGGCCGTCGCCACAAACCATCCACCCATCATCAGACCCTTATATTTGGGAGGAGCCACCTTCGACACGAAGGAGATGCCCATAGGCGAGAGTAGCAGTTCACCAAAGGTGAGGATGAGATACGTAGAGATGAGCCAATAGGGTGACACGAACATGGCAGCCTCACCAGCCACCTTCTGCGCATTGGGGGTCAACAGCCCTTGCGAGGCCACCATCATAATCAGGAAGGCTGCGGCAGCCACCAACATGCCGTAGGCTATCTTGCGCGGAGCCGAGGGTTCCTTACCCTTCGAGGCCAGGCTACTGAAAATGAGCATGGAGAAGGGGGTCAGAGCCACTACATAGAAAGGATTGAACTGCTGGAAGATGGGAGCCTCAATGCTGATGTCCGAGTCGGCACCCATGTACTGCCAGCCCAGGAAGCACAGGGCTGCCACCACAACGACAGCGGAAAGACCTTTGGCACGTGCAGTCTTGCTCTGGAAAAAGGAGAAGCCAGCATAGACAATGACGATGAGGGCCACCAGATTCAGCACGTCGAAGAGCATGCTCTGAACGCCCGCAGTGGCCGTATGGGCGGTGAACTCATCGGCAAAGTAGGTCAGCGAAAGACCGTTCTGGTGGAAGGCCATCCAGAAGAAGATGACCACGGCATAGACCAGACACAAGGCTACAATGCGCTGACGGGTTTCCTCTTTGGTGAGCTCGGGTTCCTGCACAGCTGCCGTAGCCCCATCCTTCACCTTTAGCCCTTCATCCTTCACCTTGCCACCCTCGGTGTGGCGGAACGTGCTACGCGTGGCATAATAAATGGCAATAGAGAGCACCAGCGAGGCACAGGCCACGGCAAAGGAGAAATGATAGGCATCATTAGAAGAATAGCCAAGTGACGTTTCTGCCCATTCCTTAATCTTCACGGCTGCTGTCGGAGCAAAAAGGGCACCGAGATTGATGGCCATGTAAAAAAGGGAGAACCCGGCATCACGCTTCGAGGCATACTGAGGGTCGTCATATAGATTACCGACCATCACCTGCAAGTTTCCCTTGAACAGGCCAGTGCCAAAACTAATGAGCAAGAGGGCCAGCAGCATGACGATGAGGGCAAACATGTCGCCTCCGAAGGGGAACGACAGGAGCAGATAGCCCAGGAACATGATGACGATGCCAATGGTCACCATCCTTCCATAGCCCCAACGGTCGGCGGCCATACCACCCACCACCGGCAGGAAGTAGACCAACATCAGGAAATCACTGTAAATCTCACCAGCCCAAGCAGGGTCGAGGCCGAAATTGGCCCTCAGGAACAGGGCAAAGACTGCAAGCATCGTGTAGTAGCCAAACCGCTCACCGGTGTTGGCCAGGGCCAACGCATAGAGGCCCTTAGGTTGTCCTTCAAACATAGTATTTAAGTTTTTAGTTATTGATATGCGTCAAAATATAACGACAAAAATACAAAATAATTGTCAATTATCCATTATCTATTCCCATTTGTTTGTACCTTTGCGCCCAAAATAACGAATAAGACTCAGAATTTATGGAATATGCATTAAGACCAAGACTGCTGGAAAGCCTTCGGGGCTATAACAAGGAGCTCTTCATGAAGGACCTGCTGGCAGGCATCATCGTGGGCATCGTGGCCCTGCCCCTGGCCATCGCTTTCGGCATTGCCTCGGGCGTCACGCCCGAAAAGGGTATCGTGACGGCCATCGTGGCAGGCTTCATCATCTCGCTGCTGGGCGGCACGAAAGTGCAGATAGGTGGCCCCACGGGTGCCTTCATCGTCATCATCTACGGCATCGTGAACAATCCGGACTACGGGTTGCACGGGCTCCTGATAGCCACGATGCTGGCCGGCGTGATACTCATCGCGCTCGGGGCCTTCCGTCTGGGGGCGGTCATCAAGTTCATCCCCTACCCCATCATCATTGGCTTCACCGCAGGCATCGCCGTCACTATCTTCACCACACAGATGGGCGACGTGCTGGGACTGACGCAGGAGGCCGTGACCGAGACTGGGGACAAAATACTGATTCCCCTGAAGACACCCGGCGACTTCATCGGCAAGTGGATATGCTATGCCCAGCACATCCGTTCGTTCAACCTATGGAACTTTCTGGTGGCCATCGTGGGCATACTGATTATCATTGTTTCGCCCCGCCTCCTGCGCTCCGTACCTGTGCTGAACAAGATTCCAGGTTCGCTCTGGTGCATCGTAGTGGGCACAGTGGGTGTGTTGTTGCTGAAGCAATATGGCATCACGGGCATCGACACCATCGGCGACCGCTTCCACATCCAGTCGCAGTTGCCCCCGATGCAGATGCCTAAGATTACGTTTGAGATGGTGCAGCAACTGATGCCCGTGGCCTTCACCATCGCCATCCTGGGTGCTATCGAAAGTCTGCTCTCTGCCACGGTGGCCGATGGTGCCATCTCCGACCGCCACGACTCGAACATGGAACTCATTGCCCAGGGCGTGGCAAACATGGTAACACCCATATTCGGCGGCATTCCCGCCACGGGAGCCATCGCCCGCACCATGACAAACATCAACAACGGCGGGCGCACGCCTGTGGCCGGACTCATCCATGCCGTCGTGCTGTTGCTCATCTTGCTGCTGCTCATGCCCTACGCCGAGTACATCCCCATGGCATCACTGGCCGCCGTGCTGGTCATCGTCAGTTATAACATGAGCGGTTGGCGTGCCTTCCGCGGCCTGCTGAAGAACCCCAAGAGCGACGTTACGGTGCTACTTGTCACCTTCCTGCTGACGGTCATCTTTGACCTCACCATCGCTATCGAGATGGGGCTCATCATTGCCTGCGCCCTCTTCATCAAGCGCGTCATGGAGACCACGGAAATCTCCGTCATCAAGGATGAGATTGACCCCAGCGACGAGGCTGACATGCACCTCCACGACGAACATCTTGTGATTCCAGAAGGCTGTGCCGTGTACGAAATCAACGGCCCGTACTTCTTCGGCATCGCCAACAAGTTCGACGACCTGCAAACTAACCTTGTACACGGAAAGAAGCCACGCGTCCAGATTATCCGAATGCGCAAGGTGCCCTTCATCGACTCGACGGGCATCCACAACCTGCAGAACCTCATCGAGATGAACCACGAGAGTGGTACGCACGTCATCCTTTCCGGCGTCACGCCCAAAGTACACAGCCAGTTGGAGAAGGCGGGTTTCTATCAGAAGATGAATCCCGACCACATCTGTCCCCACATCGACGTGGCACTGGAACGGGCAAGGAAGTTACTGGAAGAAAAGTAAGCATGAAACGTGGCTAAACACTAAAATGCGCCTTGCGCCTGCAATTTTTAATTTTTAATTTTTATTATTTAATTTATTTATTGTATCTTTGCAGTCGCTTTCGGAGAAAAGAAAGCAATCGGGGTGTAGCGCAGTTGGTAGCGTTCCTGGTTTGGGACCAGGCGGTCGCCCGTTCGAGTCGGGTCGCCCCGACAATCGAGTAGGAGGAAAATGAAGTAGTTTTCCTCCTACTTCATTTTCCGACCTCTCACACCACCGTACGTGCCGTTCGGCATACGGCGGTTCCTACTTTGGATGC
>JAFTEX010000024.1 GCA_017453445.1 Bacteroidaceae bacterium | reverse complement strand
CATAGGTTGGTCTTCGTGTCGGTCTGCGTCTTTGAGAAGCTGGTGAAGTCCTCGTAGCGGAGCAGGCACTGGGCCGCCTCGTTCATGCGGTCGAAGTCGAGCGGGAAGGTGACCAACCAACTGTAGTGACGCAGGAAGGGCGACTTGCGCGTATGTATATAATAATGGTAGGTGCGCGAGGTGGCAGAGAAGCGGGCGTGCATGTCGTCCGCCACGGGCCAGATGCGCTGCACGGCAATGTCGCGCGGCAGGAGTTTGTTGAGTTTATAGCAAAGTTGAGCAGCATCCAACTCCACCGGGCTATCCATGTGTGCCACCATCATCCGGGCATGTACCCCGGTGTCCGTGCGACCGGCACCGACGACCTCCACGTCGCGGCGCAGGAGCGTGGAGAGCGCACTCTCCAGGGTCTCCTGCACGCTCACCCCGTTAGGTTGTATCTGCCAACCATGGTAGGCCGTGCCGTCGTAGCTGAGTTGGATGAAGTAGCGCAACATAAGCTCCAAGGGACTATTTTCCGAGCACGGTATTCACGAGAGCCGTCACGTCGGCTATCGTCACCTGCCCGTCTTCGTTCACGTCGGCTATCGCCGCATTGAAATCCGTGGACTTTCCGAGCACGATGTTCACGAGGGCCGTCACGTCGGCTATCGTCACCTGCCCGTCTTCGTTCACGTCGCCCTTCAGCACAGCTATCTCCTCCGTCACATAATGAGTCATGCGCACATCGTCGAGGTTCACTCGCTTCGTATTCGAGCCTCCGCAGACAAAGCGCAGACGGATGGTGCCTTCCACGTCAAGGTGATAGGCGTAGGATTGCCACGTGGAAACGTCCAAAGCCTCAACTACCGGTTGCCAGTTGCTGCCACCATCGGTCGAATAATAGGCAGAAAGGGTCATTCCCTTGTCCGTGCCGTAGAGTCCGGCATAGAAGCTGAGCGAGTCACAACCGTAGGCATAGTCTTCGGTCATCTCGACGCTTCCGCCTCCCTTCATGCGCACGCTGCGCACGCCATTCTTCCGGTCGTTATCAAGCGTTCCCAGCAGGGCATCCGCCATGTTCCATTCGGCTGCGGTGCAGACAACGCTCTTCTCGGCGTATGCGCCCTTCGTCCCGGTCTCAAAGTCTTCGATGAAGTCTGCGATGTCAGGCTCGGGCTCGATGTCCGCAGTGTCGACAGGCACCACAATGACGGCATCGGCATGGAAGACGCTGTCCACCATCGTGCCCCAAATATATTCCGAGAGCGCGGGCAGGTCGACGTAGGGATTGCGATTGCCCTGAATGCGGAAGACAGCCTCGTTTCGCTTTATCTCGATGCTGTCGACAGGGTCCTGACGTGCCCACTGAAGCATGAGGTTATAGACATTGGGCAGCAGTGTGGGCCACTCGGAACCGTCGAGCGTTCGCAGGCTTTCCTCGCCCCACAGGCTGTTTCCCCCTTCGTCCTTGATATCCCAGTAGCAGGTGGCCATGTAGAAGTAGATGCGGGCAAAGTCGCCCTTCCACTTGTCGGCCGGTTCCCACACGTTCACGGTCTCCCCCGGATAGGTCACGGTGCTGGTGCCGCGTTTGGCACTGCCATTGTCAAAGCCGGCAGGTTTCTGCGTCACCACACCGATGGGGTTGTTGCTCTTGCTGCGATTGGCAGAGTAGTCAGACGGCAAAAGGTTGAACAGGTCGCGGGCCGGCGTCACCGTCAGGCTCCCCCCGAACCAACTCTTAGCCCAGACGTGCTCAATGTCGATGCCCGTAATGGAAGCGGTCGTGTCCTCGGGGTTGAAGTAGCGCAACTCATTGCTGTATCTGTCACAGACCTGATTGTCCGCCATGCGGTCGGTCTGCCAGAAGCCTTGCCATGTATGATCGGCCCCCGAACCGTAGGAGAGTGTTCGCTGGGGCTGTATCAGGTCGTGGAGGGCACGTTTCAGTTCCACCGTCGTCAGCCCCTCAGCGGTCTCATAATAGCTCGTTTGTGCCACAAGAGCCGTGGCACAGACGAAACAGAGTTGTATCAACAGACTTAGGCGGCGCATAGCAGAAGGATGATGAGTTGGGCTGTCAGGATGCGGAGGAACATGCTCAACGGGTAGACCGTCGAGTAGCCCACGGCTGGCGCATCGTTGTTGGCCGTCTGCGTGGCGTAGGCCAGTGCTGGCGGGTCAGTGGTGGAGCCGGCAATGAGGCCCATGAGGGTGAAATAGTTCAGTTTGTAGCGCAGGCGAGCCACGACGCCGACAATCAGGATGGGCACGACGGTGATGAGGAAGCCGCACCAGACGTAGGTCAGTCCGTCGCCTGCCACCACGGTGTCCCAGAACGAAGCTCCGGCCTTGATGCCCACACTGGCGAGGAAGAGGACGAGTCCTATCTCGCGCAGCATCAGGTTGGCACTCGTGGTGGTATAGGCCACCAGCTTGGCGCGATAGCCAAAGCGACCGACCAGGATGGCGACAATCAGCGGGCCGCCTGCCAGACCGAGCTTGACGGGGGTGGGAATGCCGGGAATGGCGATGGGCATCATGCCGAAGATGATGCCGGTCATGATGCCGACGAAGATTGTGGCCAGATTGGGCGCGTCGAGGCTCTTCACGGAGTTGCCCATCATGGCGGCCACGCGGTCCACGGCATCCTCGGGACCGACGCAGACTATCTTGTCGCCCACCTGCATACGCAGGTTACGGTCGGCGTAGAGGTTCATGCCGTTGCGGCGTATGCGGGTGACGTTGACGCCATAGACCGAGCTGAAGTGGAGCGAACCAAACGTCTTGCCGTTCATCTTGGGCTGCGTCACCAGAATGTGCTTGCTGACCATCGGCGTGTCCTGTTCCTCCCACTCCACCTCGCAGGGTTCGCCGATGAAGGCCATGATGGCCTCAGCGGCCTCCTCGGCGCAGACCACGAAGAGGCGGTCGTTGTAGTGTAACACGGTGTCGCGGTTGGGGATGCTGACGTGTCCTTCGTGGAGTATGCGCGATACGACGAAGTCGCGTCCTATGAACTGGCTCACCTGCAACAGCGTGCGGCCTTCGATGGCGTGGTTCCTAATCTCCAGCGTCATCTTGTGGGGCTTGGCGTGCGGATTCTCGGCACGTTCCTTTTCAATCTGTTCCTGCTCTTTCTGCAACCTCACGTTACAAATGAGGCGGATGGCAATGGTGGCCATGATGATGCCCACCACGCCGAGCGGATAGGCACAGGCGTAGCCGTTGGCAATGGGGGGCGCGTCAGCTCCGAAGACAGTGGAGCAGGCTTCATTGGCCGCACCAAGGCCGGGGGTGTTGGTGATGGCACCACACAAGACACCCACCATCATGGCCAGGTCGTGGGCCGTCTCGCCCGCGATGGGACCTCCCTTATAGAACACGAGGAAGAAGAGCCCGATGCAGCAGGCCACGTTGAGCAGGATGATGCTCACGGCCATCATGTTCATCTTGATGCCCGCATCGCGCAAACTCTCAAAGAAGCCAGGGCCCACTTGCAAGCCTATGCAATAGACGAAGAGGATGAGTCCGAAGTCCTGAATGTAGGTGAGGATGTTGGTCGTGCCCGTGAAGTGCAGATGACCGGCCAGAATGCCGGCAAAGAGCACGAAGGTCACGCCCAAGGAGATGCCGAACACCTTGATGCGCCCAAGACCGATGCCCACACTGATTACCAGTGCATAGAGCAGTACGATGTGGGCTACCGAATCGGTGTCCGTGAAGAGATTTATTAACCAATCCATAATGAAAATTTGTCTTTGTTTGAATTACGATGTTCTATTTCGGGTACAAAGGTACGGAAATATTATGAAAATACAAAGAAAAGAGTAGACACAATCCATTCCGCAACGCAAAGAAACACATGAGGAAGAAGCGAGCCATGAGACGTCTGTCAGCAAGCCTTACGAAGGGGGCAAAAAGGGGATTAGTATAGCCCCCGCGGAGGGATTAGTATTCCTCCGGCAAGGGGATTAGTATTCCTCCGACGGGGGGATTAGTATAGCCCCGGAGCACGGCATAGTATGCCGCTCACGGGAGGGGACTATTGCAGGAGGTCGGGCATCGGGTCGCCTGGGCTGTAGGTCGTGCGGATGCGCCACTCATAGGGGTAAAGGTTATTGAGGCGGGTGCCGACGCTCTTGGCCGTGCCAAGCAGGAATCCGCGGTAGGCCACGGCTACCAGGCCGCGAGGGGCCGCAAGATGAAGTGCCTCGTGGCGGAGATAGGCAATGGCCTGGTCGTAGGAAAGTTCCACGACGGGAGCGTCCATGGGTATGGGGTTCTGGATGGGGAGGACGTTCAGAGCCTTGAGAAAAGTCAAAGGTTTCCGGGAGCGAGACGACGACTGCGGGGAGCCTGAAGGGGCGCCATGTTCCGCATCCGCCGAGCCCTCAGCAGTCAGCGGCTTACGCAACGCTGCCATGTAGAGCCCCTCGCCCCTGTCGCGCCCGGGGAAGAAGTGGCGCTCCTCCAACAGTTGAAGCCGGAAGTCGTTCGCGAGCCACGCCACCTGCTCTTCGTCCTCGAAGCGATTGAAGGTGCAGGTGGAGTAGATGAGTAGCCCCCCAGGCTTAAGTGCCGGAAGGATGCTACACAGAATGTCGCGCTGCCGCCCGACGCACTGGCGGACATTCTGAAGGCTCCAGTCGCGGACGGCCTGTTCATCCTTTCGGAACATGCCCTCTCCCGAACAGGGCACATCGGCCAGCAGGAAATCGAACGTATCGCGGAAACGGCTGAATTCATCGGGAAAATTCTGCGTCACGACACTTCGTACCGGATATTCGGAAGTGCCGTCGGATGTGAACGGGCCGCACCACTTTTCCATAATTTCAGCCAGCACCTGAGCCCGCTTCCGCATGGGTTCGTTCGATACGAGCAAACTGCCTGCGGGAAGTCTATCGGCGAGCAACGTGCTCTTCCCCCCCGGGGCAGCACAGAGGTCGAGGGCCGTCACGGGGGTGTCGCCCGGCAAATAGCGGCGGAGCATCTCAGCCAGGTACATCGAAGAGGCATCCTGGACGTAGTAGGCGCCCGCATGGAAAAGAGGGTCGAAGGTGAACGCCGGGCGTTCCGCCAGGTAATAGGCATCGGGGCACCAGGCCACGGGGTCGGTCTGAAGCCGAGGGCTGACCGCAAGACGGCGTGTCTTGTGAGAATTGAAGCGCACGCTGACGGTGGGTTCCTGCCGAAGCCCCTCAAAGAGCGCCTCGGCCTGTTCATCGCCCCAATGGGTGCGCATCAGCTCCATGAAGTCTGACGGGAGAAGACTCTCGCCCCGTCCCTTGCCCGTGGGAAAGGAGGGGGCACTGCCATGGTCTGTTTTCTTTCCGCTTCTCATATATTTCTTTGCCCGAATCTATGCCCCAACCCTATGGAGAGGCGGCATGGCCTCACACTGAGACGACTCCCTTGATGGCCGGCCAGGGGTCGTACCCTTCGAGGCGGAAGTCCTCGTATCGGAAATCGAAGATGCTCTTCACCTCGGGATTGATAATCATCCGCGGCAAGGGGCGCGGCTCGCGACTGAGTTGGAGACGAACCTGCTCAAGATGGTTCGTATAGATGTGAGTGTCGCCCGTGGTGTGGATGAATTCGCCGGGACGCAGGCCGCACACCTGAGCCATCATCATGCAAAGCAGGGCATACGACGCGATGTTAAAGGGCACGCCCAGGAACATGTCGGCACTCCGCTGGTAGAGTTGCAACGAAAGCCGCCCATTGGCCACATAGAACTGGAAAAAGGCATGGCAGGGAGGCAGGTTCATACGGTCGAGGTCTGCCACGTTCCATGCCGAGACGATAATGCGACGCGAATCGGGGTTGTGCCTGATGTCGTCCACCGCCTGCTGTATCTGGTCGATGAAGCCTCCATCGTAAGTCGGCCACGAACGCCACTGGTAGCCATAGATATGGCCCAGGTCCCCAGTCTCGGGGTCTGCCCATTCGTTCCAGATGCGCACCCCATTGTCCTGAAGGTACTTCACGTTGGTGTCGCCTTTCAGGAACCAGAGCAACTCATAGATAATACTTTTGAGATGGACTTTCTTCGTGGTCACAAGGGGGAAACCTTGCTCCAGGTCGAAACGCATTTGGTGACCAAAGACACTGAGGGTGCCCGTGCCCGTCCGGTCAGCTTTCGTGACACCCTCGTCAAGGATGCGTTGCAGGAGGTCGAGATATGGTTTCATAGTGATATGGGTAGGAACTGTCAGGACAGGAAGGCTATGTCTGCCCCTCCATTCATTTCCGTATGTAATCTACAAATCTGTAACGATGGGAGTGACGTTCGTCGGCATCGTGGGGCTCCTCCCAGACGGGGAGCCAATCGCTATATTCCGGAAAAAAGGCATCGGCCTCAGCAGGCGTATCGTCCACCTCCGTCAGACAAAGGCGGTCGGCTATCGGCATGGCCTGCTCGTAGACGCTGGCACCGCCTATGACGAAGACCTCATCTTCGTACGTACAGGCCGAAAGGGCCTGCTCCAGGGAACGGTAGGTCTCCGCCCCCGGAAAGTGTTGCCCGCCACGAGACAATACGATGTTCCGGCGATTGGGCAATGCACCCTTCGGAAGTGATTCGAAGGTACGGCGCCCCATGATTATGGTATGCCCCGTGGTGAGCGACTTGAATCGCTTCAGGTCATTGGGCAACCAATATAAAAGTCTGTTATCCAAGCCTATCGCCCGATTACGTGCAACGGCTGCAATCAGGCTAATCATCGGGCAGCATAAATGGGCATCTGGCGATTGATGGGTTCGTTGAATGAAACCATCGTCTCACTCCGCTGGACACCGATGGGCTGCAACTTGTCGTGGATGATGCTCAACAGATGGGAATTGTCGTGGGCATAGACCTTCAGGAAGAGGTCGTAGTCGCCCGTCGTATAATGGCACTCCACCACCTCTGGGAACTCTTTCAACTTTGCCACGACCCGGTCTGAGTCAGAGGGGTCCTTCAATAAGATGCCGACAAAAGCACACGTGCCATTGCCCACCTTCTCGGGGTCAAACACATATTGAGACCCCTTGATGATTCCCATCTGAAAGAGTTTCTGCATACGTTGATGAATGGCTGCACCTGATACGTTGCACTTACGAGCCACCTCCAGGAACGGAATGCGCGCATCGTTGGCAATCAGATTCAGGATTTTTTCGTCTAATTCGTCTAATGTAGTCATTGTATTTCACTTTTGTTGGCAACAAAGATAATGCTTTTAATCGAATTTAGGAAATCGGAGATTGAAAATTAGATATAAAGCGTCCATTTTTCCCAATATTCGTCAGCAAGCACTGCGGTTTAGCAATAATTCATAGAGTTGCCGGTGCTTTTTCCCTATGACCTCCAGTATCAGCCCTCCTGCCCACAACACGATGGCAAAAAGAAGGATGAAGCCACTGCCTATCAACGTAGGGAAACGGGGCACCAGACCCGTCTGCAGGTACTCTCGGTAAACAGGTATCATCAGCACCACCGCAACGGCCGCAAGCACATAGGCTATCGAAGAGAAGAACAGGAAGGGACGGTAGTCGCGGAACAGCAGGAAGATGGTTTTCAAGACCCGGAATCCGTCGCTCACCGTGTTCAGTTTCGACTCACTGCCGTCGGGGCGGTTACGATATTCCACAGGAATCTCTTCCACATAGAGATTGTGGTCAAGGGCATGAATGGTCATTTCCGTTTCTATTTCAAACCCCTTTGACAAGACGGGGAAGTGTTTGACAAAAGCCCGTCCCATAGCCCGATAGCCCGTCATGATGTCATGTACTTCACTGTGAAAGAGCTTGTTGATAAGCCATCGCACAAAGAGATTGCCCGAATTATGAAGCGGACGTCTGTTCACCTCCAAATAGGTGGAAGAGAGGCGATTGCCAATGACCATATCCGCCCCCTCCTCCAGTACCAGACGACACATTTCACAGGCATGAAGAGCCGAATAGGTGTCGTCGCCGTCCACCATCAGATAGCAATCGGCATCCACCTGTCGGAACATGGAGCGTATGACATTGCCCTTCCCCTGACGGGGTTCGCGACGGACTATGGCACCTGCCCGACGGGCTTCCTCGGCTGTCTTGTCGGTCGAGTTATTGTCATAGACATAGATTTCCGCTTCAGGCAGCTGGGCACGGAAGTCCGTCACCACACGGGCAATGGTAAGTTCCTCATTATAGCACGGTATGAGTACTGCGATTCTGTTCATGGGAAATGGAAGTTACACGATAAATGAATACGAAAAGAGCAAAAAACGTGGAGGCCAAGGCGCGCCACGTGAACCAATAGTGTACGCTGCTATGCTGCAAGGTCAAAAGATACCAACAGGGAGTCTGCAGGGCTATGAGAACTAACCACGCGTTCATGCGAGCGGCCTCATTCCGCCGCCCCCATCTCCACAACCCTACAATTAATGCAAGGCATAGGACAGCAGCGATGAATAACAGACTGCCCAATAGGTAAAATGGCACATTTCCCAAGACGGACTGGACGGGAGCCCAAAGTGTGCTTGCACCTGTCACGGAACGTACCTGAACGGCATGAAGGAAACTTCCCACGATGTCATAATCCGTAAGCAGCTGGGCAACGACGCACTTCGAAACCCACAGCAAGGCATAGCCTCCCAACCAAACTGACGTAAGACGTAACACCCACTTGGATGATTGCCACACGGGACGAGACAAAAGACATACCGTCAGGGGCAGCCCCAGGGTCAGCGTAGGAGTGGTCAACAGGTCGAGGTAGGCCGTCAAAGCACCAATCACAAAGAAGGTGCAACAGGCTGCCACTGCATTTCGAGTCAATCCGGGACAGCACAAAATGGCGAAAACCGCGAGCAACGCGATAAAGAAACACGTGGAAAACTGTATGCATACAAGAACAACCGGAAGGGCCACAAGCGCAAGGGAAAACAAGAACAAGCCTGCAACCCTCCACGACAAGTAGCGCCCCACCGCCCACAGGCAAAGGGCAAGCAATAGCGAAAGGCACACCGCATTTGCCCAAAGTATACCCTGATAGTCCGTCAGCACAAGCATGGGACGCAGCAAGGTCTGGTAGCCATGCCAGTAACGGGCATAGGAATAATAATATCCGTCCGCCGACATTCTCCCATTAAGGACGTCCTGAGTACGCTCGAAGACATTCATGTCGTCGTCCGTATAGTAGCGATTCTGCAATGCAGCATCCAACGGGCGGCTTTCGTCGGCGCACCATGCCATATTAAGCATCAAGGCATCGGTGAACGTATCAATGCGTAGCAAGGGATTGCCCCATAGGCGCGGATACTTCCCGCAATCTTGAAGTTGCCGTCCCGATTCCACGGCATGACGTTCTATCCATGCATGCGGAATGGTATGCACGGCCAGCATCGCGCACAGGAACAACGCTACGAGAAGAACGTATGTTGCCAACAGACCTTTGAGCACCTTGTTCATAAATCTCTAAACAAAAACAAAGAAGAGCCTGACTCCCAGGCCAGGCTCTTCCCTTATCTACTTAGTAAATGCTTGTACGATTACTGTCTATGCGTTGCCGAATAATTCACCTTCAGAGCCCAAGACTTGCGCAGCACCTCCTTGATGTCGGTGATATAGCCCATCTGGGTCTTCTGGTCTGCCTTGATGGACACTACCTGGGCCGTCTGGTCAGACATTGACTGACGCTCCTGATAGATGAAGTCCATAATCTCCTTCGGCTCTGCATAACGGTCGTTCAGCTGAATACGAGTGGTACCGCCGAACTGAGCACGCAGATTGTCGGTAGGAGGACCTACATAGATGAATGACACGGCGCTCTTCTTTTCCAGTTTCTCAAGTTCCGTACCGGCAGGTACCGTGAACTTAACCTTCAGCGTAACCTCACGCATGGTGGTCACAATCATGAAGAAGAACAGGATGGTGAAAATCAAGTCAGGGAGAGATGAGGTGTTCATCTCTGGCATTTCGCGACTACCTTTTTTCTTTGCCATAATTAGTTTCCTCCATATCGTTTAGGTTCGGCCTCGGAAATCTTCTGAGGGAAATAGGTGCGGATTGCCACCTTCTGCTCGTCGGTCAGCGCATCGTAAAGACGATGGAACTTCTCTTTCGACAGATCGTTACGCAGCTCGTTATAGGCAGCCACCAATTCGTTCTGTACCATGAAGTACATATCGTATGGTGTACCACGGTCTGTCTGTACAGAGATGACGTGCTTATCGGTCAGGTAGCACTGTCCCAGCAAGTCAATGTTGATGACGTGCTTTTCGGGCAGAACGCTAAGATTCTGTTCGTTCAGGATGAAAGCTTTTGCCCTGTCGCGCAATGCACGGGGATTATGTGCCAAATCGACATAACCAGACTCCGAGCCATCCTTCACCCACAAGAAACCGGCAGCGTTGATACGCACCTCCATTACGTTGCGCTCCTTGATCTTCAGCTCTTGCTTCACCTCCTCATCTTCGGGCGGTTGTGGCAAACGACGTGCCAGACCTATATCCGTGTCCATGGAGGTCGTAATCAAGAAGAAGATAAGCAGGATGAAGGAGATGTCGGCTGTAGAACTGGCGTTCAGACCGGGTACTTTCCTTTTTTTCTTTGCCATATCTCGTTTATGTTAAATACGTTTTATTACCTCTTTGTTGCAGTTTTGGTCATGATGCCCGTTGCAGAGACAACAACAGCAACGACAGACACGAGGGCCAACACATAGATGGAGAACATGAACGCATCCGTCACGGTCACCATAGTACTGGATGCGAGCACGTCGTTATTCTTGACAACAGGTTCCTCACCAAGGTTCAAGACAAAGCCTACTACCCAAGAAAGCAACGTGATGATAGCCGTAACAAATACAATCATCTTGCCAGGCACGCCTGTCGTGGTCTTCTCATCATTGCCGCCCGAGCTCATTGCCCCCTTCACGAGGCTCCAGCCCATCAGACACAATGTGAAGAGACCCAAGAGGTACTGCAAGCACAGCAATACGTCTGTCATCGCAGGAGCCACATTGCCCTTTTCGTCATACTGGTCATGTCCTACCGTAAAGAACAGAATGAACACCAGTACGATGACAGCACAAACTGCATAGAGTACGTTATTTGATATTTTCTCTAATTTCATAACTCTCTTGATTAACGATTGTAAAAATCAGTGTTTTGTCGTTTGATTACTTCTGGCACTTGGGCGACTTCACGCACATGGTCAGCAGTTCCTGTGCAGACTCTTCCATGTTGGCGGTCAGACCTTCGATGCTGCCAAGGATGAAGTTATAGAACAGCTGCAGAATCAGGGCTACAACGATACCGAAGATGGTTGTAATAAGGGCCACCTTCATACCACCGGCCACAACCGTAGGAGAAATATCACCAGCCTTCTCAATCGTATCGAAGGCCATCACCATACCAATCACAGTTCCCAAGAATCCGAGAGAAGGAGCGGAAGCAATGAAGAAGGTAATCCAAGAGCAGTGCTCTTCCAGATAAGAACCCTGAATCTCAGCCTCGGTGTTGATGGCGCGCTCGATAGAAGCGATATCGTTCTGCTCCTTGCTGTTCAGGTTGTGCAGCGCCTTGCTGGACACACGAGCCACAGGGCCACGAGTAGCATCGCAAAGAGCGATGGCATCCTCAACCTTATCCTTAGCTACGAGGTCTGCCAGTTCAGCCATGAACTTGCGGGTGTTCACCTTTGCCAAAGTCAGATAGATAACACGCTCAATGCAGAATGCAAGACCGAGCACAAGAGCCAGGGCTACGAGAGACATGAAGCCTGCATCACCCTCGATGAACTTTGTCTTCAAGGTCTTGTGAAGGCTCTCGCTTTCCTCCTCTACAACGGGAGCTACCTCGGGAGCAGCCTCAACGGCGGTGGTGTCTTGAGCTGTAGAATCCACTTGCTCAGTAGCAGCAGCCTCCTCAGCAACCTCAGCTTCTTCCTGTGCCATCACGTTAGAAGTTGCGGCAAAAGAACAAGCAGCAACCAGTGCAACAATTGCGAATAACTTTTTCATTGTTTTTTTTGTGTTTTAAGTTAATTAATTAATATTTCCTTAGCGGAGAGACGGGGATTCGAACCCCGGATACGCTTTTGACGTATACACGCTTTCCAGGCGTGCCTCTTCAGCCACTCGAGCATCTCTCCATAACGACTAATGGGGGCATTTCTACCCTCTTCACCGTTAAACGGTGTGCAAGTTACGAAAAAAAAGTGAAATAAGAACGATTTAGGACATATTTTTCGATATTTTTTCTTAAAATCGCTATATAACCATCCATTATAGCAGGCCAAAGAGTCTTTTTGCGGTCTTCGTCGTCACGTTTTCCACCTCTGACAGCGAGCGACCATAGACCTCGCTCAAGCGCTTCATCGTCTGAGCCACATAAGCGCTCTCATTTCGCTTTCCCCGATAGGGCACGGGAGCCAAATAGGGGGAATCGGTTTCCAGGACGACACGCTCCAACGGCACCGCCTCACTCAGCACACCGGCAAGGGATGACTTCTTATAAGTAAGTACGCCTCCTATGCCCAAGACAAAGCCCTCGAAAGAAAGCAACTCATGAGCCTCGGCCACCGTGCCGCCAAAGCAATGAAAGATGCCCTTTAAACCATCCGAACGATAGCGTTCCATCACGCCCATCAATTCCCGGTGGGCATTGCGGCTATGTATGACAAGCGGCAGACCAAGGTCACGAGCCCACCGCACCTGTTGCTCAAAAGCATCAAGTTGCTGGCGGCGATAGGTGGCATCCCAGTAGAAGTCGAGCCCGACCTCGCCAATAGCGATGTAAGGACGGGAGGGCAAACTGACTTCCTGCCACATGCCGTCAAGCACTTCCTGGAAATCCTCGTGCACATCTTCCGGATGCAACCCCATCATTGGCAGACAATAGTTGGGATAGCGGCCACAGAGGTCGAGCATGGGAGCTATGGTATCAGCATTAATGTTGGGGAGCAAAATTTGCTCCACCCCTGCCTCTTTGGCACGGGCTACCACTGCATCGCGGTCTTCGTCAAACTCTGGACCGTAAATATGACTATGTGTATCTATCAAATTAAAAGAGGTAAGAAGTAAGAGGTAAGAGGCAGGAATTGTCTAACTTTGGCGGTTAAGCATCTGCTGGGCATACTGCCACAAGAGCTGCTTGCGTTCTTCCGGCAAGTTGACTTTAGCCAGGCTCTGTTCAGCCAACTGGTAGTAATGCTCAATCTTCCGCCGAGCCATTTGGGGAATGCCAATTTCGTTATACAGCTGAGTCACGGTCTGAATCTTTTCGTCTTCGTCGTAGTGAGTGGCAGCAAGCCAACGGTCGAGTTCCCTGCGCTGGCGTTCGTCGGCATGGAGGAGGGCATTAATGAGCATATAGGTTTTCTTGTTGCAGAGGATGTCACCGCCAATGCGTTTGCCGAAGACTTTAAAGTCGCCGTAGACATCAAGATAGTCATCCTGCAGTTGGAAGGCCAGCCCCAGTTGTTCTCCAAAGTCATACAATGCCGCAGCGTCGGATTCGGGAGCGCCTGCAAGCATGGCACCCAGTTTCAAGGCACAGGCCAAAAGGACGGATGTCTTCAGCCGTATCATCTCGATGTACTCATCTTCTGTCACGTCATTGCGCGTTTCAAACTCTATGTCATACTGCTGCCCCTCACCTATTTCGAGTGCCGTCTCCGTAAAGAGCGCCATGACGGAAGGAAGTTTCCCTGCGGGACACTGTGCCATGCGCTGGTAAGCAAGCACAAGCATCGAATCACCGCTCAGGATAGCCTGATTTTCGTTCCACTTTTTATGCACCGTAGGCTGGCCGCGACGTACGTCTGCCCGGTCCATGAGGTCATCGTGCAGCAGGGTATAGTTGTGGTAGGTTTCCAGTCCCAGTGCGGGCATCATGATGCTTTCCACATCGTCCCGGTAGAGGTTGTATCCCATCAGCATAAGCACAGGGCGAATGCGTTTACCTCCAAGAGAGAGCACATAACGCACGGGGGCATAGAGTCCTTGGGGACATCGGTCATAAGGCAGTGCCGCCAAGGCAGCATTCACCTTTTCCAATATTTGGGCGCTTGTGTACATACTATAATATATAAATGAAGGTGTTAAAATTTCTTTAGAGCAAAGAAGGCTGCCGTTGGGCAGCCTTCCGATATGCTAAACTTTGTCTTAGCTCAATCTGAACAGCACGGGGAGAACGTAGCGCATACGCACGGGCTTGTTGCCCTGACGTGCGGGCTTCCAGCGCGGCATAGCCTTCACTACGCGTTCGGCCTCCTTCTTCAGTTCTTCATCGGGACCGCGAAGAGCCTTCACGTCTACGATGGAACCGTCCTTATTAATAACGAACTGAACGCTGACACGACCCTGGATACCCTGTTCCTGACATACGGAAGGATACTTGATGTTCTTCTGCAGCCAAGCATATACGTCGCCGGGGAACTCGGCACTTTCTTCGGGCACATCAAGGATGCGGTCGTCATCGACTTCCTCGACCACCGGTGCTGGAGGACCTGCCACTACGGCTGAGGTGGGAGCACCCGTACCCACTACGGAAGTGATACTCTGGTTTACCTCCTCAGTTGTTTGGATTTCCTCTTCGGGAATCTCCTCCTTATTGTCCACCAAGTCCAGAATCTCAGGAGTCATGGGCGCAGCCTGTGGTGGCGGCTGCTGCATGGGCTGCTCTTGCTTGGTGATGGGAATCATGTCCTCCTCCACGGCCATATCATAGATAGGCTCGTTGTTTTCCTCAATTTTGATCTCACGCTGAGTCCACTCGAAAGCCACAAACATGGCTCCCAAGACAATCACGTAACCAATAAGCATACTGGTCCACGACTGGCCGGTGAGTTCATCATTGATGTTCACGGTTGTGTTCTGTACGTTTTCCATATAGTTTTTCATTAATCTTCATAAAGAACGGGAACAAAAGTAACACATTTTTTTTATTTATACCTCCTATCTCCCATTTTTTTTTCACTTTTCATACATTTTAATGGTTTCTATGCAACTTTTATAGGACTTTTGACGTTAAGATAGGGAGAATTTGTCGAAAAAAGTGTACCTTTGGGGCTGAAAACTAAAAAAACACATGAGACTCCGTCTGGCAATATTATCTTTGAGTTTGCTTCTCCCTATTATTATATGGGGACAAGAGAGTGCCAGCGTGTTCTCTTTTCTGAATCTTCCCACTTCGGCTCACACGGTGGCCTTGGGAGGCCGCAACATCTCGACCATCGAGGACGACGCGTCCTTGATTTTCCAGAACCCCGCCTTGATGGCCAGTGTCAGCAACAACTCCATGAACCTCAATTTCATGACCTACATGCGCGGTTCCAAGACGGGCAGCGCCTCGTTTGTGCGCCTGCAAGGCGAGCGTGGCACATGGGGGGCCGGCATACAGTTCGTCGGCTACGGCAAGATGCAGGAGACCAATGAGACGGGAGAGGTCATAGGCGACATGCGCGCCCTTGACATGGCCGTCAGCGGAATGTACTGCTACGCTCTGAGCGACCGCTGGGTGGGCGGCGCCACAGGCAAAATAATCTATTCGAAATATGCCAACTACACCTCCGTGGGACTCGCCGTCGACTTAGGTCTCAATTACTTCGACGAAGACAACGACTTTTCGTTCTCTGCCGTAGCAGCCAATCTGGGCGGCCAGGTGAAGGCCTTTGGCAACGACCATGAGCGGTTGCCATTCAATCTTCAGGTGGGTTTCTCGAAATCGCTCGGCCATGCCCCTATCCGATTCACGTTCACCCTGACCGACCTCACGCGATGGAGCACGAAGTACTACTACCACGTGAGCAAGAAGCCCAAGGGCGGCAGCATCCTGATGAACCACTTCGACCTCGGAATCGACATCATACCCTCCCGGCAATTCTATATTGCCGCAGGCTACAATTTCCGCCGTGCCTATGAAATGAAAGCCGCCGGCGGCAGTCACGCCGCAGGCCTCTCCTTCGGTGCCGGTGTCAACCTCAGGAAGATAAAAATCGGGCTGGCCTACGCCAAGTACCACGTCAGTGCCCCCACCTTCTCCCTAAGTGCCACCTACAGCCTGTGAAGTGCCCCCAAAGACCCTAATACATATAACAATCTTATAGAATCATGAAGAGAATCACCATTGCCATTGACGGCTATTCCTCGTGCGGCAAGAGCACTATGGCCAAGGATCTCGCCCGCGAGATTGGCTATGTATATGTAGACAGCGGTGCCATGTACCGTGCCGTGACGCTCTATGCCCTGGAACACGGTCTCATAGCCCCGGACGGCACCATCGACGAAGAACGCCTGCGCGCCGCGATGCCGGACATCGTCATCTCGTTCCAGTTCAACCCCGAGCGCGGACGCCCTGACACCTATCTTAATGGCGTGTGTGTGGAGGACCGCATCCGCACCCTGGAGGTGAGTAACCGCGTCAGCCCCATTGCCACATTGGGGGTTGTGCGCGAGGAGATGGTTCGACAGCAACAGCGCATGGGACAGGAGGGCGGCATCATCATGGATGGTCGCGACATCGGCACCACAGTGTTCCCTCAGGCCGAGCTGAAGATTTTCGTCACTGCCTCAGCTGAAGTACGTGCACAGCGCCGCTACGACGAGCTCACGGCAAAGGGCGAGGCCTGTAACATGGAGGACATCCTGCGCAACGTGGAGGAGCGCGACTACATCGACACACACCGCGACATCAGTCCCCTGCGCCAGGCCGACGATGCGCTGGTGCTCGACAACAGTCACATGACCATCCCTGAGCAGAAGCAGTGGCTGCTGCGCGAGTTTGAACGCGTAGTTAACGGTGGCAAGTCCGGAATGTCCGGAGACTCCAAAATATCCGGATTATCCGGAACCCTCAAATAGCCATGACCATAGAAATAGACGAGCGCAGCGGGTTTTGCTTCGGTGTGACACGTGCCATCGGCAAGGCGGAGGAGGTATTGGGCAGCAGCCCGCAGCCTCTGTATTGTCTGGGCGACATCGTACACAACTCGATGGAGTGCGACCGTCTGGGGCGCATGGGGCTGAAGACCATCGACCACGAGCAGTACAACCAGCTTCGCGATGCCACGGTCCTGCTCCGGGCACATGGCGAACCACCCCAGACCTACCGGTTGGCCGAGGCAAACCACATTGACATCATCGACGCCACCTGCCCCGTGGTGCTCCACCTTCAGGAACGCATCAAGCGGGAGTACGACAGCGACCCCGACCACCGCAAGCAGATTGTCATCTTCGGCAAGCCGGGCCACGCCGAAGTGCTGGGGCTGGTGGGACAGACTCAGGGCACGGCCATCGTCATCGAGCGCCCTGAGGATGTCTTGTGTCTCGACTTCAATCGGGATATCTGCCTCTACAGCCAGACGACCAAGCCCCTTGACGAGTTCCGCCGTATTGTGGAATACATCGAGGCTCACATTGCCCCCACCGCCACGTTCCGTTACTACGACACCATCTGCCGCCAGGTGGCCAACCGCATGCCTCACATCCGCGACTTCGCCTCCCGCCACGACGTGGTGCTCTTCGTCTGCGGCAAGAAGTCCAGCAACGGGCGCGTGCTCTTCAACGAGTGTCGGCGCGTCAATCCCCACAGTTACATGACAGACGCAGCCAACGAGATTGACTCCCGTTGGCTGAGCGATTGTGATTCGATTGGTATCTGTGGGGCTACCAGCACCCCCAAGTGGTTAATGGAGGAGTGCAAAGTACGTGTCGAGCAGTTGCTTGGCAGCCACAAATGACGTTTTCTCCCCTCTGAGCACACTCTGTTCCGACAGCTTCAGCATGTCCTCGATAGTGGGGTTCTGATAGAAGTTGTTCTTCAACTGTTCATTGATGCTTTCGTACATCCAGTACTTGGCCTGTTCGTTGCGGCGATAGTCGAAGTAGCCGTTCTTCTTGACGAAGTCGAAGTACTCATAGACCATGTCCCAGACCTCCTTGATGCCCAAGCCGTAGAAACCCGAGTAGCACATCACCTTCGGTGTCCATCCGCTCTCCGTCGGTGGGAACAGGTGGAGTGCGTTGCGGAAGTGCGTGGCTGCCAGCTGGCACTTCTCGACGTTCTCACCGTCGCACTTGTTGATGACGATGCCGTCGGCCATCTCCATGATGCCGCGTTTGATGCCCTGCAGTTCATCGCCCGTGCCGGCCAGTTGGATGAGCAGGAAGAAGTCCACCATCGAGTGGCAGGCCGTCTCGCTCTGTCCCACGCCGACTGTCTCCACGAAGATTTTGTCGTAGCCGGCGGCCTCGCAGAGGATGATGGTTTCGCGCGTCTTTCTGGCCACGCCGCCCAGCGAACCAGCCGAAGGGCTGGGGCGTATGAAGGAATCGGGGTGTACCGACAGTTTTTCCATTCGCGTCTTGTCACCCAGGATGCTGCCCTTCGTGCGCTCCGAGCTGGGGTCGATGGCCAGCACGGCCAGTTTGCCGCCGTATTCCTTCAAGACGTGTATTCCAAACTCATCGATGCTCGTGCTTTTGCCGGCTCCGGGCACACCGCTGATGCCGATACGCACGCTCCGCCCGCTGTGTGGCAGGCACTTCTCGATGACCTCCTGTGCCATCTGCTGATGCTCGGGGTTCATGCTTTCCACCAGTGTCACGGCCTGCCCCAGTATGGCAGAATCGCCTCGGAGGATGCCCTCCACATAGTCATCGGCCGTCAGCCTGCGCCGCGCAAATCGTCCGCGCTTCAGGTAGGGGTTCACGATTGACACGGGGCCTACGCCGCTGTTCACTTGCAGTCCTTTATATTCTTCGTTGTTTTCTGGATGTTCCATGATTCACTCCACATTAAGATTAAGAATAGTCTTCGGCTGTCTGGGGTCGTTGCTGATGAAGAGGATGCGCGGCCCGCTCTTCGCCTTTGCGAGCTGGTGGGCATCGAGGGTAATCTTCAGTTTCGCACTGCCATGGGCCGGAATGCGACGGTCACTTAGGCTGACGGTCATCGACTGGTTGAAGACTTGCACGGTAGTGATGCTCAGCGGCAGTTCGCCGATGTTCGTCACCGTCAAGGTTTTCGTCACCTTTTTCTTCGTACCCATCACCACGTCCACCTCGTCCGTCAGCATCTCTTCTCCGTCCATGAAGACGATGCGCGGTGCCCGAGCCAGTTTGTCAGCCGTCAGGTTCTGAAAGGCGGGCAGCAGCACCGTGGAGACCTGAATCTCGTTTTCGTCGCTCACCCGGTCAGGGATGCGTCGGGCCAGATAGACACTCGTCTGGTTCAGCCCCTGCGAGGGCAGTTTTCCACTGTCCAGCGTCAGCCGGATTTTGCCCGTTCGCCCGGGCTGAATCTGTGCGGGCACGTATTCAGCCGACAGATACTGTGGCAGATGCATCAGTTGCGGCTGATAGACGGCCGTGCCGGCATTGGCCACCTGCAGTTCCACCACGGGACGGTCGCCTTTCTGCACGTCGTCGAACTCCACATAATTGGCACTTAGGCGCACGTTGCCCATGTCGATGGGGAAGTCGCCCTCGTAGTCCACCGCCGTCTCCACGACGCGGCCCTCGAACGAGAGGTACAGGGGTTCATCCTGGGCGTTGGTGTAGACGGCCAGCTCCCGATAGAACGTGCCCAGCATCCCCGCGTCGTAGACTGCCGTGACGGTCCCTTGCTTCCCCGCAGGGATGGCCGTCTTCGGGTAGCTGACACTCACACATCCGCACGAGGCGCGCACTTCGGTAATGACCAGCGGGTCGCTCCCCTTGTTGGTGAAGCCGTAGCTCACCGTCTTGGGGTTCTGCCACATGATTTCTCCCAGTTTCAGGTTATCGGCGTCCACCGCCATGCGGGGCTGTGCCCACAGGCCGAAAGCCAGTGCCGTGGCCGCCAGTGTCGTAGAAAGTCTTTTCATGCCGTGTCCGTTTCGTAGTGCAAAAATAGGGAAATTTCCGTTTCCGCACAAATTATTGCATAAAAAGCTTTCCTCCGAAGAAAATATAATTCTTTTATCGGGAAGGCTTATATATCGCGATTTTTATGTAATTTTGTCCGGGAATTCCGTTCACGCCCCCTCCCGGAGAGCGGAGGATGGGAAGCTGAATCACATCCCAACAACACGGAACTAACTAAACACATCAGCAACATGAAACGAACACTGAGCCTCCCGCTTCTTCTCGCGGCCCTGTGTGCCCCGACACTGCGGGCACAGACCTTCGACCACTTCACGACCACAGACGGACAACCCTGGCAGGCAGCCCGGCGCACGACACTTTCGGGAAAAGACATGCAGTCCCCCACGCTAACGGTGGACAGTGGGGAACAGGGACATGAGTTCCGTGCCTGGGGCACGTGCTTCAACGAACTGGACCTGGATGCCCTGGAACTGCTCACAGCGGAGGAGCAGGAGCACGTGATGCACGATTTGTTTGCCCCCGACGGAGACCTGCGCTTCACACGCGGAAGGCTGACGATGAACGCCAACGACTACAGCCGCGCCTGGTATGAGTGCGACACGGTGAGCGGTGACTTCCGGCTGAAATATTTCAACATCGAGCACGACAAGCAGAACGTCATCCGCCTCATACGCCGGGCACAGAAGCACCAGCCGCACCTCACCTTCTGGGTCTCGCCCTGGAGTCCGCCCACGTGGATGAAAATCAATCAGGACTACCCTGTGCTCTCAAGCCGATTCAACAAGCAGCCCCGGGAAAAGGACTACCTGCTCTACGAGGGTGGCGAGGTGGATGCCGACGAGATGCAGTTCCTGGGCGAGCGCCAGGGGCAGTTTCCCCGCAGGCTGGCCTCGCAGGACTACATGATTCAGGAGCCGCGCTACCTGCAGGCCTACGCCGACATGTTCTGCCGCTTCATTGAACTCTATCGCGAGGAGGGGATACCCATCGACATGGTGATGTACCAGAACGAGGCCTACTCCTACACGCCCTACCCCGGCTGCGCCTGGACCCCCGACGGCACGGTCCGTTTCAATCGCGACTACCTGGTTCCCACGCTTCGAAAGAGGCTCCCAGAGGTGAGTCTGTACATCGGCACGTTCAACACCAACCGACTGGACTGCGTGGAGCGGATTGTCGACGGGCTGAAGGGACAAGTGGAGGGCATCGGACTGCAATGGGAGGGCCGCGACAACATCGTGGCCATACGCCAGCGCTACCCCGAGATGCACCTTATCTCAAGCGAGAGCGAGTGTGGCAACGGCTCGATGGACTGGCGGGCCGGCGAGCACACGTTCCACCTGCTCGCGGACTACGTCGGGCGCGGCTGCGACGAATACTACATCTGGAACTTCATCCTCTGCGACCAAGGGGTCAGCCCGTGGGGATGGAAGCAGAACGCGCTCGTGCGTGTCAACTCGACCGACCGCACGTTCTCTTACCGCCCAGAGTTCTATGCCGTGAAGCACTTCTCCCACTTTGTGGAACCCGGCAGCCGCGTGTTGGCCTACGCCAGCCGCGAGGAAACGGAGGGGACACCCACTATCGCATTTCGCCGCCCCGACGGCAGGCGCGTGGTGGTCACCGCCAACCTGACCGGCGAAGAGCGCACCGTCAGCGTCCGCTTCGGGAAGAAACAGCTGAAGGCTTCGCTACGGCCTCATTCGTTCCACACCTTCGTGGAAAGGTGACCCACTCAAACCACGAAAAACAGGGCAAAAAACAAGAAAGCTTTCTTCCGGGCGGAAGAAAGCTTTCTTGTAGCGATAAGAATACTTTCTTACAGACGTAGGAAAGTAATCACTTCCCGAGGACTATATTTACGAGAGTCGTCACGTCGGCAATAGAGACGGAGCCGTCACCGTTCACGTCGGAGGCCACGGAGTCACCGCCCTTGCCCAAGACGATGTTCACGAGAGTCGTCACGTCGGCAATGGAGACGGAGCCGTCACCGTTCACGTCGCCACGGACGTAGGTCACGGCATACTCCTGCCACGTCACGCCGTCGGTGGTGTAGTAGCTCATCCAGTTCTTGTCGGTCTTCAGCGTGGTCAGCAGTTCAAGACTGACGGCGTTGCCTTCGGCCTCGGAGCCTTCGTAGAAGACACGCAGGACACCATCCGTGGTGGCCGTGGGCAGGTCACTGACAAGCGACTCCATGGCCGATTCGGTCAACTGGTTTTCGTAGCAGTAGAGCGTCCTCAGTCGGAGACAGGGGCTGACGGAGAGAAAGACGAGTTGATTGTGGGAAACGTCGAGGAACGTGAGCAGTTGGTTGGCGTTCGACAGGTGGAGCGAAGTGAGGCTGTTGCCGGAAGCGTCGAGCGAGGTGAGCTGACGGAAGTTTTCGATGCCCGTGAGGCGTGCGATGCCCAGGCCGGAAACGTCCATTGTCGTCACGGCGTCGGACTCGTCGTAGGAGAGAAATCCGTCGGAGTTTGCGTCGAAGTGCTCGGCCACATAGGCGCGGAAGGCTACATCGGGGAAGTTCGCTTCGTCGATGAACACGCCCGGCAGTTCGTACTCTTCGAAACGGCTCTCTTCCGATAAGTAGTACATCATGCGCCAGCCCTTGAGGTAGGCCGAAACGATTTGGGCTACCGTGGGTTGGGCATTGCCCTCCGTTCCGCTTTGGTCGGCGTAGAGGAGCAGGACTTTGGTCCAGAGACCGTCATTGTAGGCGGGCAGGCTGGCGATGAGGGTGGTGATGGCCTCCGTGGAGAGTTGGTTGTTCATGACTTCCACGTTCGTCAGCTGTGACAGTCCCGAAAGGTCGGCTGCGGTCAGGGCGTTGCCGTTGACGCCGAGTTCCTTCAGGGCAGTGAAGTGTTCGATGCCCGTGAGGTCGGCAATCCCTTGGCTAATCATCGTCAGTCTCGTTATGCTCTCCAGTTCTGCGTTCGTCAGCCAGGCATCCGTGCCGTAGGACTGCGAGAGCAGGTAGGCGCGGAACTGGGCATCGGGGAAGTTCACCGCGTCGATGGCTATGCCGTCCACGGGACAGGTGAGGCTGACGCGGAAGGTCGTGGGCGTGTAGGTGTAGGGACTGATGAGGGTGCCGTTGCCCGAGCGCAGGCAGACGGCATGGTCATTGAAGTAGCCCGTCACCTCGTTGCCAGCTGCGTTCAGCACGGTCAGCGTGGCGGCTGACGGATAGGTGAGCGCCTTGAGCGGCCCCATGCTCATCAGGCTGCCGATGGCCGAAACCTTCGTGTCGCTCCCTTCCACAGCCAGAGAACCGTAGTAGGTGGTTCGGGTTGTTGTACCTATCTTCCTCGTGCTGATGCGGCAACAGATGCCGCAGCCCGTCGTTGTCGCTCATGTTGAGGGTGCTCTCACCGATGAGCTGTATGGTCAGGCCGGGTATGCTGTCGTTGATACCGATGTCAACAGTGGCACCGATGTAGGCATTGTCCAGGGTCAGTGTGTTGGTCATCTCGTCGTAACTCATGCGGCCCTGGTCATATCCTGATTGTGACAGGTTTTCGATGTCGTTGCAGTTGTTGGAAGTCACCTGCGTGCCGTTCACCCATAGGTCGTAGGCGACATCGGACATTCCACCATAAGTTGTCCATGCCGCGCCTACAGCAGGACGGTATGTAATATGCCATTTTTTTGCACTGAAAGCAGCCACCTGTGCCGCGCTGATGACATTGCCTTCGGTTTCCGATGTCGAGTCATAAGCACGGGCAGACACATGCCCCGTTGTTTCGATGGTGTTTATCAGGTCGCGCATGGAATTCAGGTTGATTTGGTTTTCGTAGATATAGACCGAATAGAGGGCAGGACAGCCCGTAAGGTCCAGCGAAGTCAGGGAATTCTCTTGGCAGTCGAGGTTACGGAAGTTCTCGTCCGGGAAGTTCGTGGCATTGATTAACACATCGGCGCGTGCCGTAGTGCTCAGCCCCACGAGGGCACAAGGGCCATAAATAGTTGCTTCATCATAGTTGTATTATTTTTGGTTATTTTTACTAACTTTCATTATCTTCCAAGCACACCATTCACTACGGTGGTGACGTCGGCGATGGAGACGGTGCCGTCCTGGTTCACGTCGCAGTTGAGGGGCATCTCCACAATGCCGCCCTTGAAGACGGCCTCAGTCCAGCCCTTGTCGATGTAGGCTTGGCGCGTGCCATGGGGCACGGTGAGCACACAGGAGGAGGAGATGTTGCCGAAAGCACCAGTGCCAAAGGCAAAAGGCTCTCGGATGTGCGACACCACGGAGGTGAGGCCCGTGCAGTTCTGGAAAGCGCGTTGGGATATGGTTGTCAGCGTAGCGGGCAGTTCGATGCTGGTGAGTTCGGCCATGTCATAGAAGGCATAGTTATAAATGCCCTTGATGCCTTCAGGGATAGAGGAGTTCTTGCATCCAACCATAAGCAACGTGTCGTTAAGTATGAGGGCATTGCAGCCTTTAGGAGAACTTAACATGGGGTTGCCATCCTCCACCACAATGGAGGAAAGTCCCGTGCAACCTCCAAAAGTATATTGACTCATTCGGGGGCAAGTCTTGGGGATATATAGGTGCTTGAGACCTGTACACTCTACGAAACATTGCATGGGAAGATACGTCACCCCGGAGGGGATGTCGATGGTTTCCAGATTCCTGCATCCTGCAAATGTGTATGAGGCGAATGACGTAAGCCCGTCGGGCAGGTCAATGTTCGTAAGGGCGCAGTTTCGGAAGGCGTACTGCCCGAGGGCCTTTATGTTATCGGACAGGGTGACGTGCTTCAGGCCCGTGCAGCCGTCGAAGGCCTGTTTGTTGATTGATGTTAGGTTGGTGAGGTATTGCAGTTCGTCGAAGTTTTGTATCTCCGTGTTGCCCTTGAACACCTCGCCAAGGGAGGTGGGGTTGCTGGCCTCCCACGTTGATAGCTTGCCGTCGGCATTCCTGTCCCACTCGGCCACGCAGAGAGCTTCCACCGCTGGGTCGGCAAACTGGATAATCTTCTCGTCGGCCGTGCAGCGTACGTACATGTCGGGGGTACACGACGGGGAAGGTGTATTCGTAGCCTTCCACGTCGCCAAATGGCGTACCAGCATATTCCATGTCGTCTGTCACCTCCTTTCCGTTCACCCAACTGCGTGCACCGATGGCATCATACGTCAGGAATGAAGGCGAGTCGTCCACAACGTCCATGGTCAGGTCGTATTCCCCTGCCGTGTAGTCCTGGCCGGCGATTCTTGCCAAGGCTCCGTTTTCCACGGTAAGGTTTATGTTGAACGACTCGGGCAGCACCTGCTTGAAGTTGAAAAAGCAGCTATTGGGGTTGCCGGGCAGGTAGGCAGCAAAGGCCGTGTTGGTGAGGTGCGCGGTGGCGTTGCCTACGCCATAGACTTTGGTGGTGTCGGGGTAGGCTGTGGTGGATGTGAAATAGACATCCGTCAGTTTGGTGAACTTGCTGAAGCTGGGTGCTTTGTAGCCCGGAAGGTTACGGATGTAGAGATTCTCCAGGTTGGGCAGGTCGGGCTTGTAAGTTTCGGTGAAATCGTATTGGGCCTCGACGAGCGACATTTTCTTGTAGAAGTAATCATACCTTGTTGATGGGGATTCCTGTATGTACGCAACGGTTCTTTCGTTGTCATAGGTGTAGACAGCGTATGCCCCTTTGCGTATGTCGCCCTCGAAGCGGAGGGTCTTGATGTTGGAATTGGTCTCGTAGCCATAACTGCTTCCAAACTGGCTGGAGAACCCCCATACCTCGACGGTGGGAGACACTTGGCGTGCAGGTTTGCCGCCCGCATCAGGCTCTACGAAATTGGGGTCGGTGGTCCAGACATACTTGTAATCGCATATACCATTGATGTCAATCCGGCCAACGGTGAATGCGATGTTCTTATGTTCGAACGATGCGGGGATGACGCACTCCTCGGTGGTGACGCCAGAGAGGGATTTCACAAAGGCTACGAATTTCATGACACTGATGGATGCCGGATAGCCATTATTCAGGTCGACGACATAGCAGTCGGCATAGATTTTATACTCCACGCCGTTGAGCGTGTAGGTGCCACCATAGTTCAAACCGGAAACGGGGCCTTTGACTTCATACAGGATAGCCCGTGCGGGCAAAGTCAGTGCCACGAGGGCAAGCAGGAGGGTGAGTAACTTCTTCATCATAGCTGTATCTCTATTGGGATTTATGTCTTGGAATCATGAAGGACGCGACTGGCGGGCAAGGACTTGAGCCACCTTCTGCTCCACGAGTTGGTCGAAGTCGTTGAGCAGGGTCAGTTGGCTGACCGTGTAGGCCATGGCGGCGCGGTGGCGCATTTCGCTGGCTTTGTCGATTCGTTTTGCTGTTTTTTGTCGCATGCGATTAATCCTTTATCCGAATTATTGTATCTTCATGTGATAACCTCGGTGCAAAGTTATGAAGAATTCGGGACTTTTGCTTGGCATAATCGTGCATCGACTTGGCAAAATGAGGCTTTTCAACGTCAAAATCCGTGATTCTGGGGGCAAAAATCACGGATTTTGACGTTGAAGGGTGAAAAAAGTATTATGGCATCGGAACAATGCGCTCTGCCAAAAAGAATTTATTCCTGACTCTTGTATTGCGAAGGCGAGAGGCCAAAGGTGTTGCGGAAGGAGCGTGAGAAGGAAGCGGGGTCGGAGAAACCACACTTGTGAGCCACCTCCTGGACAGGAAGGTCGGGATGGCGGGTGAAAAGTTGGCGGGCCTGCTCCATGCGGATACGTATGACGTACTGCTGGGTGGTGACTCCGGCCAGTGCCTTCACACGCCGGTTGAGCTGTCCCCGGGTGATGCATAGGTCGGCGGCCAGCGACTCGACGTTGATGTCGGACTGGGTCATATTGCGCCGGACAAGTGCCACCAGCCGACTCAGAAAATCGCGGTCGGCAGGAGAAAGGCCGTCGGAAGTGGCGGTGAAGTGAGACGAATCGGAGGAGGCGGGCGCTTCCGGGTAATCGGATGTCTCGGAGGATGTGTCGCGCTGCAGTTCGTCGATGATGGCACGGAGGGCCGCCTCGCGCACATGCATACGCCGACGCATCCACAGCCACACGCCTCCCACGAGCAGCAGCGTGAGCACTATACCTATTATTATATACAGACGTGTGCGCGAACGCAACTGCTCGTTTTCGCGATGCAGCCAGTCGGTGCCGAACTCGGCATTGTAGCGGGCCATGCTCTCAGCTGTGGCATTCGAGTAGAGCGAGTCCTTGAGGAGGTCGAAGCGATCGAGGGCTATCTTTGCACTGTCGGGATTGAGTTTCCAATACGACTCATAGAGTCCGCGCTGGGCGTGCATCTCGTTGCCTAAATCGCCCATTTCATCGAAGATTTTCTCGGCTTCGCGGTAGTGGGGGATGGCTTCTGCCTGACGCTCCTGGCAGAGCAGGGCCATGCCCAGCTTGTTGAGGGCAATGCCGAGCGAGTGGCGGTCGTCCACCTTGCGGAAGACGGGAATGGCCTCCCTAAGGGTGGCTTCCGCCTGGGCATAGTCGTGCCGACCTATCAGGACAGAAGCCAGCTGGGTGCGGCGCACGGCCAGCTTGTAGAGGTCGCCCCGCTGCTCCTCTATCTCACATGCCCTCTGGGCGTATGGCAGGGCCCGTTGGTCGTCACCCATCTGGTGATAGACCTCCGAGGCCGTACCTTGCAGGACGGCCATGCGGGCGGGGTTGTCCACCTCCTCTGCCAGTTCGATGGCCTTGAGTATATACTGTTCGGCCTCCTTGGGCTGGTTGGCTCCGACGTAGATGCCCGCCAACGTATTGAGCGAGGAGGACATGATGCCGGGGTCGCCCGTCTGTTCATCGAGTTCGTAGCATAGTTTGGCATAGTGCGCTGCCTGGTCGTAGTCGGACAGACGAAAATAGGCCAGTGAGATGATGCTCAGGCAGTCGGCTTCCCAGCTGGTGCCATGCGTGAGGGGCAGGGCCTTTTTACCATAGACTACGCTCTGCTGATAGTCTTGTTCGGCATAGAAGTATTCGGCTGCCCAGTACCACACCTGCATACGTAGGGTGTCCGACGGTGTGCCTGTCGCAAAATGCACGGTTTCATCGGTGATTTCCGCCTCGCGGAAGTTATCCATCATCTGATTGGCAAGAGCGAACTGCTCCTGCCCTTTTGCCTCATCGAACCGTCGCAGGTTAGAAGCAACGTCGGCATCAGCCTTCACAATGAGAGGCAGCATGAGCATCGCAACGTATAGTATCTTTTTCACTTTGCAGAGATTTTTTTCAAGGTTCGCAGACCAGCCTCCACAGAGCGCAGGAGGTCGCGCTTGGCACTATTGGGCGAAAAGACAAAACCCTCGGCTACCACCACCCTACGGGCAGCGGTGTCCACCTGTACGTTGGCCACAAGGGGACCTCCCATGAAGCCTCCGTGCATCTCCCAGAGACCGCGCACTTCGTAAATCAGCCGACCATCGCGCCTGCGCAGTACCGGCCACAGCACAGGCCGGCCATAATCGTCACGCGCAGTGGTCATCCACTGCCCTGGCTGGCTGCCCGGAATGTTGACCTTCAGCACGGAGTCGCGCTTCTGGACGAAGAGGGCCGTATCGGCCACGTCCTCCCCCTGCCAGGGATAGGTGTAGAAGACGAAGTGGATGTCCTTGTCCCCCCCACGGTTGGAGGAGCCCCACAGGAAGTCGCGCCCCGACTTCGTGGCCACCATGTCAACGGGCATCCGCACGTCGTAGCCCAGTTTCTTCAGGTCGTCGGTCACCTTTTGGCTGGACTTGTGGCGCAGGATGCCGGCATAGCGGTCGAGCTGGAAGTCGAGAATGATGCGCTGAATGCGCTCGCGGTTCTGGCTGAGGAAGCGACAAAGCTGCTGCTGCGAAGCCCCCCTGACCAACAACTGCAACTGGGGGCGTGCATGCACATCGTGGGCCACGCCCAGAGTGGGTTCCTTCAGCGAGGGGTCCAGTTCCACACGCAACTGGCTGTGCATGACCCGGTAGATTTTCTGATAGCCGCGCTCTCCGATGGTCATCGAACGGAATATGCGCTCGGAGGAGCCCAGCCCGGGGGCGTCGCAGTCAATGATTTCGCGCAGCGTGTCGGCCAGTTCGCCATGCTGCATGCCCGAAGGCACCACCACCAGGAGTTCTGCCGGCTGGCCTTTAGACTCGGACAGTTGGCGCGGCTCCCTGTCGGTGCAGGCGACAAGGAGAAAGAGAAGACCCAGCCCCAGCAGTCCCACCCTCAGCAGACTCTCCCCCAGCCTGCCCTCCGTCGCAGGCTCCCCAAACGCTAACGCCCGACTTGCGTTTGCCCTGTGAGGGAGGGGGGCAGTTACGTTTGCCTCTTGTGATTTACTCATATTATATAATGTATATTATGTTCCTATCT
>JAFTEX010000023.1 GCA_017453445.1 Bacteroidaceae bacterium | reverse complement strand
TCATTCGACAACTTCATCGTCAATATGCTTGGAGCCTTAGCAGCGTATTGTTTCTTTCCAAAGAAACCAAGCATCGCTTGCGAAAGAGCCATAGACACACAACTCACACTATTCTGAATTCATCGAACTCACGTTATATTATGAAGTTTATAAATCTTGGCTCTCCATCCAATCCATGAAGCGGGGGATGAACTGCATGTAGTCATCATAGGCGGCCGCATGAGACGGATTGTTCACACCGCAGTGGTAGCTTTCCTTAATAATTTCCACCCCTCTGGTGTGGACAATATCCTTTGTGTACTCTACTCCTGCGAACCACTCGCCATTCTTGAAGCGTTCCAGAAGTTCCCATTCCCAGGGTTTTACATCCGCTAACATCCGCAGCCTCTTTTCCTCCAGATAGTCCAGTGCCGCCTTCTTGTCATGCCTCCATAGACAGTGCATGACAGGGACGACCCCTTCGGTGAAAATGTGTCCCTCTCGTTCCAATTCCGTTGCAGCCTCTAATGCGGTGTCCTTGTGCGACAGCCTTTCTATATAGGGGAGCGAGAACGTCCTTACCCGATGCATCAGTTTCTCCAGTTTCTCATCGTTTATTTCATCGCTTTCGCGCTCAAGGAATTCAAAATCCCGCCCCCAGGACCTTTGTTTAGGCATAAGCCATTCAAGTCTGGCAGAAAGGTCTAAATGCCCATATCGGGCCACGGTGTAATCTGACAGCTTATATACCACTTCCTCAATATCGCGGTATTCAGCCCCAGAAAGAATTGAGACGCTTGTTCCATAACGGAAACGGATTGGATTGTAAACGAACTTCAGCGTGGTGTCTTTGTCTAATTTTTTTGTAAAAGAACTTCTTGTCTTGAGGTATCGAAAACCTAACGGTTCCAGCTCTTCTTGCAGGGCCAATCGTATTTTTTCCGTGTAGTTCATGGTATGTCTTGGATAAATTCAATTCTACATACAAAGATATTTAATTTTTTATTTGTAGCAAAAAAGAATAAGAATTTTAATGAAATATCCCAATAGTATTGGTTGTCACATTAATATAAAGGATATCTGTATTGATGATACCATTTTACTTCAAAATTATATTTCGATAGTGGAGTTGTCGGAATAGTCCGTTTCATCGCATTGTAGTTTATTCATCAACTATATGTGCCACCTCGAACTTGAAGCCTTTCAGTTTATTCTCTTTGATAAGACGCATCATGCGATTGGAACAGAAAAGAAGATGTCTCGGTCGTATAAGACCTTTCCCTTTATGCCCTATCGTCTGCCTGCTTGCAAAGTAATCGAGTTCATTAAGTAATGGATTGTCTTTAATGTATGCCTCAGACAAGATGTTAAGCCCAATATTGTCACCATTGGGACATTTATACACCGTCAAAGGTACGTGTTCTATCCATTCCTTTCCATCTGGATTCTGATGGTGGATATTGAAGGGTGGACTTTCTCCAGACAAGTCAAAAGGATTTATGCCCGTTTTTGTTTTCTCTGATAGCTCAATATAATGTTCTGGCAACAACTGAAAGAAATCTATCTGTTTATGTCCAGAATATACCGGTTCATATCTAATTCCTGTTATATGATTGTCTTCCATGATTTGTTTGAACCGTACCGAAACAAGAATCTCTTCCCCTTGTCCAAGTGTCATTGATATATCTGTCTTGGGTATGCGGCTTTGATGGATTTTCAATGGAGGTATCATCTTCCCTCCTGCGCCACAAATGGGGCAGGCAAAAGACTCGTCGTATTGTGTGCCACACTCCTCACCTGAAAGAGTGAACAATTTGGGTAATATCTGCAGGAAACGGGTGTCTTGCAGTTCCTTTTCATTATAAATTCTATCCAAGCCCCATCCATAGAAAAGGTACAAACCTAATTTCCTTAATATTTTATATGCCTTCTCTGTTCGTCTGTATATAGGCTGACTTGTATCAATAACAACTTTGTATATTCCTCCCAAGTTTTCTCTTTCGCTCCGCTTATATAAAAGCCATGCATAGAGAGAGTCAACCCTTATATCTAATAGTTCCTTCATCTTGGTGTATTTTTCTTTGTCACAAAGGTACAATAAATATTTAATATGGAAGAGGGTATTGCATATAAACTTTTCTCATTATAAGTTGCCTTTTGTCGAATGGAATCTTGCCTACACCATACTGCTCCCTAAAGGCATTAGTCACTATTTGGTGATATACTGCATCTATTTTGACTAATTTTCCATATTTGTCACCACCCATATATTGAGGGTCTATATGATGTAGTTCATAGTTTCCGCTTTATCTGGATACTGCATTTGGGCTTTTTCTTTCTGGAGCAGATAATAAGGATTGTTCCTTTGTATACGCCCCGTTTTACGAATTTCTATCCCTTTTGTAAGTCCCTTAACACCTCCAACAATTCCAGCAGAAGCAGCTGTACTTGCACCAAGACGAAGAGAGGTTTTAAGGTCATTCCCAGTCACCAAACTCATGCCAGTGCCTACAATGAAGCCCGTAGCCGCATTTCCAAGCGTCCCATTCAAGGTTTCTCTTATTACTGAGTTGGAAATATGAGATGTTAGTTTTGTAATAGGGGCATTTATCTGATTGCCAACTTACTTAAAAGAAAATACCTGTTTGATTAAAATAAATACCTTTTTGCAAACCCGCTTTTCGAATAGCTTTCTTCAGCTCTTGGTTGACATAAATGTGGCTTGGGATTTGCCAATTGGGATTACTGGAAATGGTGAACATGCTGCACCACTTTTTTTGTGCCTTTTCTTGTAAATATGCACAAAAAGTTGTAATATTGCAATGATTTTTAGACTACTAACTACCGTAAGGCTAACCATGAGAAGGAAAGGTTATCAAGCTATACTATGGTTCACGTTGTTGGGACTTCTCACAGCAGCCTGTACCGACAAGAAGGAAGAGAGGAAGGGCGGCGAAGCGGAGTATAAGACCCTGAAGGTGACCCAAGGCAACCACCTGCTCCACAGCGACTACACGGCCCGGCTGACGGGTCAGCAGATTGTGGAAATCCGTCCGCAAGTGTCTGGCAACATCACCAGCATACGCATTCGGGAGGGCGACCGGGTGACGAAGGGGCAGACGCTCTTCGTCATTGATCAGGTGCCCTACGAGGCAGCCCTGCGCGTGGCGACGGCCAAAGTGGAGAGTGCTCAGGCAAAACTGGAAACGGCCCGACTGAACTACCAGAGCGAGAAACAGCTGAAAGAGCAGGGGGTGGTCTCGGACTTCAACCTCTCCACGGCCACGAATGCCCTGCACGAGGCCGAGGCTGCACTGACCTTGGCCAAGGCCGAGGAGGTGGCTGCCCGCAACAACCTGTCCTACACCGTGGTGAAGAGCCCCGTCAGCGGGGCGGCCTCGATGATTCCCTACCACGTCGGGGCACTGGTCGGCAGCAACATTGTCGAACCGCTCGTCACTGTGGCCGACGACAGTCATATCTATGCCTACTTTTCCATCACGGAGAACCAGTCACTCGACCTCATCGGCCACTATGGCAGCATCGACGAGTTCCTGCGCAAGGCTCCCGAGGTGGAACTCCGCATGAGCAACCGCCAAATGTTCAGCCAGAAGGGACGCATAGACGCCGTAAGCGGTACGGTCGACAGCCAGACGGGTGCGGTCAGTGTGCGAGCCGTATTCCCCAATCCTCAGCACCTGCTCCACAACGGGGGCAGTGCCACGGTGGTGTTCCCCACGGAAATGCGCGACGTCATCATCATCCCCCAGGAGGCCACCTACGAACTGCAGAACCGCCTCTTTGTCTACCGCGTCATCGACGGGAAGACCAAAGCCACCCCCATCGAAGTCCACCCCACGAACAACGGCCAGGAATACATTGTCAGCAATGGACTCTCGGCGGGCGATGTCATCATTGCCGAGGGGGCCGGACTGCTCCGCGACGGCGTGGAAGTAAAATAGAGCAACGAATAAGTTTTTCAACCACAGATTTCACAGATTACACAGATTAAGCAAATATTCATAATGAGTTCATATATTATTTCAAAATTGAAGAATTGAAGAGAATAATCTGTGAAATCTGCGTAATCTGTGGTCAAAATAAGACATAACGAGTTATGCAAGTCCGAACATTCATCGACCGTCCCATTCTGGCAGGAGTCATTTCCGTGCTCTTGGTCATTGTCGGGCTCATCGGTTTGTCGCGACTGGCCGTCGAGCAGTTCCCCGAAATTGCCCCACCCACGGTGCGCGTCAATGCCAACTACACGGGAGCCAATGCCGAAACGGTACAGAAGAGCGTCATCGTCCCCCTGGAGGAAGCCATCAATGGGGTGGAGGGCATGATGTACATGTCCAGTACGGCCTCGAACACGGGCAATGCCAGCGTGCAAGTGTTCTTCCGCCAGGGGACGGACCCCGACATGGCCATGGTAAACGTGCAGAACCGCGTGGCCACCGTGCAGGGCCGCCTGCCGAGCGACGTGGTAAAAGGCGGACTTACCGTGCGCAAGCGGCAGACGAGCAACATCAAGCAGATTGCCGTCTACAGCCCCGACGACACCTTCGACCGTTCGTTCCTGGCCAACTACACGAAAATCAACATCGAACCGCGCCTGTCGCGTATCATGGGGGTGGGCGAGGTGAACGTCATCGGAGCCGACTATTCCATGCGCATCTGGCTCGACCCGCAGAAGATGGCCCGTTACGGCATCGTTCCGAGCGACATTGCAAAGGTGCTGGACGAGCAGAACGTGGAGACACCCACCGGCACCCTGGGTGCTGAGTCGCAAAACACCTTCCAGTACGTTCTGAAATACCGCGGCCGCTACGAAGAGGAGCGCGACTTCGAGCAAATGGTCATCCGCGCCCTGCCCAACGGCGACGTGCTACGCGTCGGCGACGTGGCTACGGTGGAACTGGGTTCCCAGGACTACAACTACATCGGCGAGACCAACGGGCACCCGGGCGTGAACATCATGATTTCGCAAACGTCGGGCTCGAATGCCAACGAGATAATCACTGAGATAGACCGCGAGGTGGAGGAAATCCGCCAGTCGCTGCCCCCAGGCATTGCCATCGACGACCTGGAGTCGAAGAAGGACTTCCTCGATGCCAGCATCAAGAGTGTCATCAAAACGCTCTTCGAGGCTCTCCTGCTCGTCATCCTCGTGGTTTATGTGTTCCTCCAGAATTTGCGCTCTACGTTCATCCCCGCCGTGGCCATTCTCGTTTCGCTCGTGGCCACGTTCGGGTTCCTCTACGCCATTGGCTTCAGCCTGAACATGCTCACGCTGTTTGCCCTCGTGCTGGTCATCGGCACGGTGGTGGACGACGCCATTGTCGTGGTCGAGGCCGTTCAGGCTAAGTTCGATGCCGGCTACCGTTCGGCCTACGATGCCACGGTGGATGCCATGCACGGCATCACGGCCGCCCTGTTCACCACGACGCTGGTCTTCATGGCCGTCTTCATC
The DNA here is from genome assembly GCA_017453445.1 of Bacteroidaceae bacterium. GTDB lineage: Bacteria > Bacteroidota > Bacteroidia > Bacteroidales > Bacteroidaceae > Physcousia. The sequence continues at coordinate 7,865 of JAFTEX010000023.1, read as the reverse complement.
CCCGTCTGCTTCATCGGAGGCGTGACGGGCACCTTCTACACCCAGTTCGGACTGACCATGGCCATTGCCGTGGGCATCTCGCTCCTGAACGCGCTGACGCTCTCGCCCGCCCTCTGTGCCCTCATCATGCGGCCCCATGCCGAGGAAGGCGAACGATTGACCTTCTCCTCCCGTTTCCACAGGGCCTTCGATGCGGGCTTCAGCAGCCTCATCCAGAAGTATAAGCGCACGGTCATCCGCCTGTTCCACCACCGGTGGCTGACGGGCAGCAGCGTGGTCGTGGCCGTGGTGGCCCTGAGCCTGCTCATGCGCTCCACCAAGACGGGACTCGTGCCCAGCGAAGACATGGGCACGGTGTTCGTCAACGTCCAGGCTGCACCGGGCAGCAGCCTGCACCAGACCTACGGCATCCTGCAAGAGGTGGAACGCCGCGTCAAGACATTGCCCCAGTTGCGCATGTACTCGCTCGTGGCCGGCAACAGCATCGGCTTCGAACAATCGTCGTCGAACGGCAACCTGACGCTGAAGCTGAAGAAGTGGAACGACCGCCGCGGGAAGGGCGACGACGTGCAGTCCGTCATGCAGGAAATCTACCGCCGCACCGCCGACATCTCGAATGCCAAGATACAGGTGAACACCCAGCAGATGATTCCCGGTTTCGGCCGCACCAATGGTTTCGAACTCTACATTCAGGACAAGAAGGGCGGAACCATCGAGGATTTGGTCACATACACCCAGCAGATGATTTCGGCCCTGAACGAGCAACCCGAAATCTCCCGTGCCTACACCAACTTCAGCACGCGCTATCCGCAGTATCGCATTGACGTGGATGCCGCCCTCTGCAAGCGCCACGGCGTTTCGCCCAGCGACGTGCTGAGTGCACTGTCGGGCTTCATCGGCGGTTCGTATGCCTCAAACTTCAACCGCTTCACGAAACTCTATCGCGTCATGGTGCAGGCCTCCCCTCAGTACCGGCTCGACACGGAGTCGCTCAACAACATCTACGTCCGCACCGAAGGGGGTGAGATGGCCCCCATCGGCCAGTTCCTGACCCTGACGCGCATCTACGGCTCGGAGCAACTTTCGCGCTTCAATCTCTTCCCCTCCATCTCCGTCAGCGGCACGCCTGCCGAGGGCTACAGCACCGGCCAGGCCATCCAGGCCATCCGTCGCACCGCCGCCCGTGTCCTGCCCGAAGGCTACGGCTATGAGTTCGGAGGCATGACACGCGAGGAAGCCTCCGCCCAGAACACCACCGCGCTGGTATTCGTCCTCTGCATCGTCTTCATCTATCTGATTCTCTGCGCCCTCTACGAGAGCCTGCTCATTCCCGTGGCGGTCATCCTCAGTGTCCCCTTCGGTCTGGCCGGCTCCTTCCTGTTTGCGCGGATGTGGGGGCTGGAGAACAACATCTACATGCAGACGGGCCTCATCATGCTCATCGGTCTGCTCTCCAAGACGGCCATCTTGCTCACCGAGTACGCCGCCGAGCGCCGCCGTCAGGGCATGAGCATCACCGCGGCCGCCCTCAGTGCCGCAGGAGCCCGTCTGCGTCCCATTCTCATGACCTCCCTGACGATGGTCTTCGGCCTGTTGCCCATGGCACTGGCCACAGGTGTCGGGGCGAACGGCAACCGTTCGCTCGGCGTGGGCACCATCGGCGGCATGGTCGTCGGCACCGTGGCGCTCCTCTTCGTCGTCCCCGTCCTCTTTGTCGCCTTCCAGTGGGCGGAAGAACGAGTGAAGAAGAGTTTTCGCTAAGATCTCACGAGTTCCTCCAGTGCCTCCCGATAGTGGCCTGGCAGGATGATGTGGTGATTCCCTATGGGGTCTGTAAGGAAATAAGACATTCGGCTCGGGTCGTTCAGCCGAATGACCTGCTGTGTCCGGCACAAGTCTGGTTTGGCCTCGTTTCTCAGCAGCCGGCCTTCCTCCGCAAAGCATCGGGAGAGGTCGCCCGCGACCTTAAACACCGTCACGGGTCCCTCCTTCATATAGCCTCGGATGCCCACGCCGATGCCTGACTCGAAGTGGGTGTCGTATTCGTAACGCTCCACCAGAGCGAAGGGGATGGTGCAATGGGCAAAGACGATTTCTCCCGTCTCGGGGTCGATGGAGGCCGGATTGGCCTGAAAGCCTGGCAACCCCGTCAGCGACTGGACAATCTTCATGGAGAGCATGGCGGGCACGTCGCCCTCGCAACCGGCCACAATGCCTTCCGAATTGAGCCGGGCCAAAGCCAGGCAGCCTGTGTTGTGAACCGACGTCAAGAGGTCGAAACAGCGGATGGTAAGTCCCTCCAGCCGATGCCTCTCCACGACAGTTTTCAGTGCCCGATAAATCTGTCCGGCCACGGGCAGGGCCTCCCGGATTTGGGTTGCAGGGACTGTCTCCATCACCTCCTCGACCGGTGTCTGGCCGATGACGTCCAACAGTTCCTGCATGGGAATGTCCACCAATTCCACCCCCAAGAAATCCAAGATTTTCTCACGGTCGGCTGTGCTTGAAATCAGCCAGTCCGAGGGTTTCCCGATGATGCCCAGCCGACAACCCTCCAGTCGTTTCCGGGCCTCCCCCACCCCTCTCAGCAGCGCAATGCGGCGAGAGACGTAGGCGGGGCTTCCATGTATGATTTCGCCACGGAATCCGTGCTGCCGCAGGAAGGAAAGAATCTCCATCGAGGCTGCCAACGAGTTGCTCTTCCCCGAAGTGAGCAGAAAGAAGGGACGGGCCGACCTTTCCCTCAGCGTGGGCAAGAGCCTCTGGAAGATGCCTTCCGTGCCGCCCGTGCGGACATAGATGAGGTCGAGCGCATGGCTCCCGTAGTCCGAATAGTCGCTACCCCGGAACTGGAAGTCGATGTCCAGACTCCCGAGAAATTCCTTGGTGGAAGCACTTACGGCCTGCTCGTTGTGGAGCTCGGACGTAAGTGCATAGATTGCGATCCCCATGTCTTTCATCATTCCTTTCGTGCTAAGTGTCACGGTTCTCCGTGCAGTCAGTTCTTACCGAGAACGACGTTCACCAGTGCTGTCACGTCGGCAATGGTGACTGAGCCGTCCTTGTTCACGTCGGCTGCCGTGAAGTCGTAGCGGTCGTCTGTGGCTTCAATCTTGCCCAGCACGATGTTCACCAGTGCCGTCACGTCGGCAATGGACACCGAACCGTCCTTGTTCACGTCGCCGGAATCGGTCTCGTCGTCGCCACCCTGTCCGGAGTCGGCCACCTTGCGATAGATTTGGGGAGCATAGCCCGTAGCCGTGTCTTCGACATAGCAGGAGAAGATGGGGCTGCCGTTGTTCGGGTTGTAGCGCATCGTGTTGCGCGTATTTGTGCCCTGGAAGACGATGACGGCCTCGCCGTCGGCGATGTCGATGGTGGCCTTGGCGTTGTCGGAGGGCGTAGCCTGCGTCTTCAGCTGGTTCTTCGTGCTGCTGGCGGCATAGAGATAGCCGGTGCCCACGTTGAAGAGGTAGTTGCCTTCTTCGTCCATCTCCAGCGTTATCACCTGCGCATCCTCGCCAGGCGTGAGCGTTCCGTCGGCATTGAGGGTCACCGACACGGCCGGACGGTTGCTGGTAGCCTGCGTGGCACCGATGACATCCTGTGTCGAGGAGAGGTCGTCGACGAAGGCAATCAGGATTTGGTCGCCGTCGGCCAGCGTCGAAGCGTCGGTCACCAGTTCGTACTTGTCGTCGCCTGTCACCACCGGTTCATCGGGGTCATCGGGCGTGGTGCCGGGACGGATTAAGCTCACAAGATAGTTGCCGGAGTTCATCTCGTTGGTTCCGTTGTAGGTGGTCAGCTTGCCGCAGACAACCACCGTGTCGCCCACCTGCAGCTGGTCGTTGCTGGTGAAGTCGGCTCCGTTGAGATACTTACCGTTGTAGATGTAGAACTGGTCGGTGGTCGAACCGTCGTCGCTGATGTAGTACTGCGCATTCGTGAACTTGGAGGTGTCAAGCGACTTCACGTTCGAGACGATGCCCTTCACGTAGACGTTCTCCGTGGGCAGCGTGCCGCTGGCATAGATGGCATGCACCTCGGCCACGGTGTAGGGATTGTCGGCCGAGTTCCCGTCGCCCGGTTCCACGCTCTGGGCGCTTACGGTCAGCGTGTACGAAGCCGTGGCGGCATTGTAATTGTCATTTCCGGCAAAGGTGGCCGTGATGGTGGTCGAGCCGGCCCCCACCAGCGTCACCTTGCCCGTCGAGGCGTTCACGGTGGCGACGGAGGTCTTGCTGCTCGCGTAGGTCACGGCCAGGCCCGTCGGGTTGGTGGTCAGCGTGGGCTCGGTAAAGGTTCCACCCATCGTGGCCGTAGCTGCAGAGGTACTGAAGGTCATCGTCGGGGTCGTCTTGCCTGGCGTCACACCCTCACTCGTCTCCATATAGAGGTTGACACGAATCATCGTGGCCGTAGCATTACTGGTATAGGTGGTAATGCGGGGACTGCTCACGTTGTAAGTCAGCGAACCGTTGCTTCCGCAGGTCAGTTCTACGCCGTTGGTGCCATTGCTCAGCGTCCACGACACCTCAGAGGTGCTGTAGGACATGCTCTTTGCAGTCGTAGAGTTGAGGTACTGATTCGTACTCTCGTTCTTCAGACTGTAACTTGTGCCACTGCCCGTGAGCACAAACACGGCCACGCCGTCGACGAGGGAAATGACATCGTCCGACACCGTAACCTCCACAGGAGTAAGCAACTTGTTGTTCAGTCCGCCAGCAGCCACATTCTCGCTGCCACAGGCTATGATGTAGCGTTTTCCGCTCACCAAGTTATCGGTAGAGGTGACAAGCCGGAAAGCCGTGGCATCGGGGTCGCTCCCTGGCGTGGTGCTCTCCGTGGCCGTGGCCGAAAGGGTGATGGTCACGGGGGCGGCTCCGGCGCTTGTCAGCGTCACTGTGCCCGTGAAGGTCCCGGCCGTGGCCGACTGGAAGGTCACGTTCACGGAAGCCCCCGACTTGGAGGCCGTGCGCGAAATGGTGGTGGCACCCAGCGTGAAGACGTGGTTGGCATCGGTCAGCGTGGCGGTGATGTCCTCCGTCAGACCCTCGCTCAGCACCTCAAATGCCTTCGTCTGCGAGGTGCCCACGGTGGCAGAGAAGGTCAGCGACTCGTCGGCCACGATGAGGGGGTCGGGCGTGGTGGGGGTGGCACTTCCGTCCTCCACGTAGAGGTTGGCCTGAATCATTGAGGCATTCGGGGTGCTCGTGTAGGTGGTGAAGCGGGGACTGCTGGCGTTGTAGAGCATCGTGCCGTAGCTGCCGTAGGTCATGATGACGCCGGCGGTGCCGTTGCTGAGCGTCCAGACATTTTCATCGCTGCCGTAGGCCAGTTTCTTGAGGGCCGTAGCATAGAGGTACTGGTCGGTGCTCTCGTTCTGGAACGTCCAGCCGTCAGCCGTCTCTTCGAGCACGAAGACTGCCACGCTGTTGTCGATGGTGATGACGTCGTCGCTGACCGTCACGCTCTCGCTGCCCAGAATCTGGCTGCCCAGGCTGCCGGCTGCCGTGGCCTTGCTGCCGCAGGCGATGATGTAACGCAGGCCGGGCTCCAGGTCATCGACGGAACTTACCAGACGGAAGGTCGTCGTCGTGGGGTCGCTCGTGGCCTGGCCGATGGTGTACTTGGCCGTGGCCGTAGCACTCTCTTCACCGTCGCTGACGGCCATGGCCTTCAGGGTCTTGGTCTCGCTGATGGTGATTGGGCCGGTGTAGCGCGTGCTCGACGTGGTGGGAGCGGTGCCGTCCAGCGTGTAGTAGATGGTGGCTCCGGCGGTCGCGCAGGTGATGCTGACCGTCTGTGCCTCAGCGTAGCGTCCGCCCTTCGGCGAGAAGGTGGGTGTGGCCACGTTGCTCACGCCCACGAACTTGAAGGAGACGGTCTTGTCGGAGTTCTGCGTAATGTTCTCCACCGACGAGTCGAGATAGTAAGTGTTCGTGTTGGTGTTCTTGTTGTAGAGCTTGGCGGCAGGGGTCGTCGTCGGGCCAAAGGCATTCACGTTCCCGTAGGGGAAGGGGTCGTTCTTTGCGCCCGATTCCGTGTAATATTTCGTGCCCTGATAGGTTGTGTACTGATACTGGTTGTCAGCCGCAATCCAGGTCATGCGCTGGTGGCTGGGGTCGTCATTCGGTGTGTTGCTGGACCATGCCGAACTGCTGTAGTCAACATGCAGGATGAGCAGGCCGGCTCCGGGAAGGCTTGCGTCCCAACCCGTCTTCTGGCGGTTCTCCAGAAGGAAGTATTCGTTCTGGTTGCCGGGGTTGTAGATGACGTAGCTCTGGCCACTCGCCTGCAGGTCGGGCATGTTGCTGACCTGCTGTGTAGTGGTCAGTTCCGTGGGCGTGGCCCATCCGGCCACCCAGCGCTCGTAGGAGGTGTAGCCCGCAGGCTGGTAGCCGTCATCGTTGTACGAGCCTGAATCCATCAGGTCCCATGCGAACATGCCCTGGCCGCCGGAGTAGTCGGTGTCGTAAAAGTCGGGATAGCCCAGGCAGTGGCTGAACTCGTGGCACATGGTGCCGATGCCGGAAATATTGCTGTCGCCGTTCAGTTCACCACCACAAGCATAGGTGTTAATCGTCACTCCGTCCAGTGTTTGGGCGCCCGAACCATCACCATATTGTGCAGCACTCGACAGTTCCCACTCGTGGGGCCAGATGGTATCGTCGCTGCCACCGTCGGCCTCGCCCTGTCCGGCATAGACCACATAGACCTGCTCCACCTCACCATCGCCGTCCCAGTCATAATTGGCATAGTTCACCTGCGAATCGGCCAGTTTCAGGGCCTCGATGACCATCGTGGCAGGATTCTGGTCATCGCCGTTGCTGTCGTTACCGCCATAGTAAGACTGCGTCTTGGAGACCGCGACGGGGCCCACGACATCGAACGTCAGCTCGAACTGGCCCAGGCTCTGCTTCTTGAAGTAGTCGTACATCGACCCCTTGAAGTCACCATACGAGAAGTTCTCCTCATTGGCGATACGCTGGTAGAGGGCCTTGTTGTTAGCCGTCTGAAACTTGACATCGCTGAAGTTGACCAGGATGATGAGCCCCTTCTTCTGGCCCGTGATGCTGCCCACTTCGCCCACCTTGCGGGGAGCCATACGACGGGCACGGCGAGCGTTGTTCTGCGCCCGGCGAGCCTGTGCGCGAGACTTCACGGCCTCGACATCCACCGCCCGGTACGTCTTGCCGTCGGTGCTCACCTGGTAGGCCCGTCCGTCCTGTCCGAGCCAGAAGTGTCCGTGTTCGTCGCCCACGAGCCGAGCCGTCACCGTGGTGCCGTCGGTCAGGGTGAGTGTCCGGGTCTGCCCCGGCTTTGCAGGCACGGCGTAGGCCGTAGCCGCACAGAGCACCATCGCCAGCATCATCATGCCGCAAAGTGCCCTCCTAAGAATTTTAGTTCCTTTCATTACGCTTTTATATTTATTTTTTAATTTATGTAGCTTCTTTTCCGCAGATCGGATGCAAATTTAATAGAAATCTCCCTAATTTCCCACAGAAAAGCCCAAAATATCTTCCTCCCCCCCCCGAAAGAGTACAAAAAGTACCTCTCTCCAGCGCAAAATCTCAACCCGTTTGCCCGAATTCGTCCTCACGCCCCCTCTTTTTTGTCCCCCGACAGGCCGACCGGCTCCAACTTCCCCCTCAAGGGGCAGGGGAAGCGAGAAAAATCTTTACATCGCATTCTCCTCAAAAATAAGGTTACTATGCTTATGGGGGTAAGATTACTATGCTTACGGGGATAAGATTACTAAAGTTTCGCAAGTGATGGCGCACCTGCATAATTTAACATAAAATAGGAATAAAAAAGGCTTCGAAGTTTGTGTAACTCACAGAAAATGAGTACCTTTATAATCG
>JAFTEX010000022.1 GCA_017453445.1 Bacteroidaceae bacterium | reverse complement strand
CCTTGTAGGGAGGGGAGTAGTCAGGGGACGAGCGTATATGCCCCCCTCCCTACAAGGGAGGGGCTGGGGGAGGGTCCATTGGGGGTTGGTCTGCTGGAGGAGGCTTCTTCTTGGTGTTTTACCATCACGGCCAACCGCTTCCTGCGCAACATGGTGCGCGCCATCGTCGGCACGCTCATCGAGGTGGGGCGCGGTCGCATGACGGTCGAGGAATTCTGTCAGGTCATTGAGCGCAAGGACCGTTGTTCGGCAGGCGAGAGTGTGCCGGGCCACGCCCTCTTCCTGACTAACGTTGGTTATGACCTTAAGGACTCTAAGGACCTTAAAGACCCTAAGGACTCTATAGAAGAGGAATGTGGAGGTAAATCTCTCCCCCATTATGGGGGGAGTAGGAGGGGGGCTCTATGACGTGGCTCCTCTTTGCTTTCCTCAGTGCCGCCCTTCTGGGCCTCTACGATGTCTCGAAGAAAAAGGCATTGCAGGGACATGCGGTGGTGCCGGTCCTGTTCCTCAACACGCTTTTCTGTTCCCTCATCTTCCTGCCAGTGGCGTTGCATCCCAGTGTGCCCTTCGGCGGTTGGGCGGTGCAGAAGTACATTGTGCTGAAGAGTTTTATTGTCCTCAGTTCGTGGCTTTGCGGCTACTATGGCATCAAGAACCTGCCCTTGACACTGGTGGGTCCCATCAATGCCACGCGCCCAGTCATGGTCTTGTTGGGCGCATTGTTGCTGTTCGGCGAGCGGCTCAATGTCTATCAGTGGATAGGTGTCCTGCTGGCCATCCTCAGTTTCTACATGTTGAGCCGTAGCGGCAAGAAGGAGGGCATCGACTTTCGCCACAATCGCTGGATTGTGCTTACCGTCCTGGCAGCTGTCTTCGGGGCCGTAAGTGGTCTCTACGACAAGTTCCTCATGGCCTCGCCCGAAGCCGGTGGGGTAGGGCTCAACCGCCTGACCGTCCAAAGCTACTTCAACTTCTATCAGTGCGCAATCATGGCAATTGTATTGTGGACAACCAAAAAGACCCAGCGGACCCTCCCCCAGCGGACCCTCCCCCAGCCCCTCCCTTGTAGGGAAGGGAGTAGTCAGGGGACGAACGTATATGCCCCCCTCCCTACAAGGGAGGGGCTGGGGGTGGGTCCGTTGAGTCTTTGGGTCCTCTTGGTCAGCCTCTTCCTCAGTCTGGCCGACTTTGCCTACTTCTATGCCCTCAGTCTTGACGGGGCGATGATAAGCGTGGTGAGCATGGTGCGCAGGAGCAGCGTGCTGGTCAGTTTCACGGTGGGAGCCTTTGTCTTTCATGAAAAGAACCTGCGCAGCAAGGCCATCGACCTCTTCCTGGTTCTCTTGGGTATGATATTCCTCTATATTGGTACAAAATAACTACGAGTTGCGATTATGACAAAACGATTCATTCATCTGCTTACTTTCATTCTTATCATTGTCAATTGTCCATTGTCCATTGTCCATTGTGAAGGCATCGCCGATGTCTTCACCTCCATGCCCGACAGCATCTACCCCTTGCTGACGGCAAAGAACCGTAAGGATATGGTGGACTTCTATAACAATAAGATGGAGGCCAAGGTGCGCAACCGGCTGAACGATTATGCTCGCCTCGATACACTCACAAATCAGTATCTCCATCTCACGCCCTCTCCATCCAGTGAGGTGGTGATGCGATTGCTGGAAACAAGCGATAGTACAACGGTAATCTGCCTTGTGCAGACCGTTACGAAGCCCATTCGTGACAGCAGGGTGAAGTTCTATGACAGCCAATGGCGGCAACTCTCATCGGTGAGTTTGCCCACTCCTGCGACAGCCGATTTCTTTAGCAATCAACCTCTCCCTCCTATGGAAGAAGATGAGGAGGATACTGATTCTGCTCCCCTCCCTGACAGGGAGGGGCAGGGGGAGAGTCTTCTGCTGTTTGCCCAGCGCTCCATCGACGACCTGAGGCTGGTGGACATTGCCGTCAGTCCCGACGAACCCGTCTTCACCCTGACGCTTTCTATTGATGAATTGGCGCAGGAGGAGAAGAAAGTGGCCCGTCGCTATGTCCGTCCCGTGCGATATCGTTGGACAGGCAGTGATTTTGTGCGGGAATAATTTGCCTAATCCAAAGATTTTTGCTAAAATTGTAGCGGAAATAAAGGCCAAAGGTGAGCGGGTTTAACCTCACAGCCTCATAACCTTAAAACCTCATAACCTGATAATATATGTATGATAAAGAACGCGGGCTGTATGTAGCCCATTGCGAGAATGGCCCATTGAGCATTTTGGGCAAGATGGCGAATCGCCACGGACTGGTGGCAGGTGCTACGGGTACGGGTAAGACCGTAACCCTGCAAGTCCTGGCCGAGAGTTTTTGCCAAGTGGGTGTGCCCTGTTTCATGGCAGACATGAAGGGCGACCTTTCGGGCATCAGCCAGGCCGGCAAGTTGTCGGGCTTCATAGAGAAGCGTATGCCCGAGTTCGGTATCGAGAATCCTGAGTTCCAATCGTGCCCCGTGCGTTTCTTTGATGTCTATGGGGAGCAGGGGCATCCCATGCGTGCCACCATCTCGCAGATGGGACCCCAGTTGCTGTCGCGCCTGCTCGGTCTGAACGAGACGCAGGACGGTGTGCTGAATATCACCTTCCGCATTGCCGACGAACAGGGGCTGCTGCTGACCGACCTGAAGGACCTCCGCTCGATGCTCGACTTCGTGTCGAAGCACGCCAAGGAATACACCACGAAGTATGGCAACATCTCTGCGGCCACAGTGGGTGCCATTCAGCGTGCCCTGCTGCAACTGGAGAACCAGGGGGCCGAGAAGTTCTTTGGCGAACCCTCGTTCGACATCCACGACCTCTTGCAGACCGAGGGCGGCAAAGGCATCATGAACGTGCTGGCAGCCGACAAACTGATGATGCAGCCTAAGTTATACTCGACCTTCCTCCTTTGGTTGCTCAGCGACCTCTATTCGCAACTGCCCGAGGTGGGTGACCTGGAATACCCGAAGCTCATCTTCTTCTTCGACGAGGCGCACATGCTCTTTGAGGATACCTCCAAGGCTCTTGTCGATAAGATAGAGCAGGTCATCCGCCTGATTCGTTCGAAGGGCGTGGGCATCTACTTCGTGACGCAAAGCCCGACGGACATCCCCGAGAACATCCTTGGCCAGTTGGGTAACCGTGTGCAGCATGCCCTCCGTGCCTACACTCCGAAGGACCAGCGTGCCGTGAAGACAGCGGCCGACACCTTCCGTGCCAATCCGGCATTCAAGACCGACGAGGCCATCATGAACCTGGAAACGGGTGAGGCTTTGGTATCGTTCCTCGACGAAAAGGGTGCTCCCAGTGTGGTGGAGCGTGCCAAGATACTCTTCCCGCTCAGTCAGATCGGTGCCATCACCGAGGGGCAGCGCATGGACATCATCAAGCAGTCGCGCCTCTATGGCAAGTACGATACCCCCGTGGACAACGAGAGTGCCTACGAACAACTGCAGCAGATGGAGCAGGAGATGGCAGCGCAAAGCGAAGCGTCTGAAGATTCCGGCAAATCCGGCAAATCCGAGAAGGCCGGCAAGTCGAAGCCCGGCATCGTGTCGAAGATAATCAAGGCCATCATCACAGCCATTACGGGCACCCTTGCCACCATTGCCGGCACGATGGTGTCCGATGCCATCACGGGCAAGAAGACAAAGTCGAAGACCTCCACGGCCGGCAAGATGGCCAAGAATGCGACTTCGGCTGCCACCCGAACCATCACTCGGGAACTGACGCGCGACATATTGGGTAATCTGACGAAATGACAGCGATTAAAGGAAATACAAAAAAGGCAACAAACATGATTCTAAGGATGATGAAGAAGTGCCAGTTGATACTTCTGGCATTAGGGTTGCTTATGAGCAGCGGTACGATGCTTGTAAGTGCCCAGAGTTCAACGTTCGTACCGGCAAGTGGCAAGTCCTATACCATCAGTGGTCAGCGTGGTGACTTCGGCACCAAGAACGGCTTCCTAACGAGTACGGCCACCCCAAGTGCAGCCGGTCCCAAAGGCAAGTTCGCCTTTGTCTCGTACAACGAAAGGTTGTACCTTTACAGTGTGGCCGACAAGATGTTTATGTATCGCGACAAGACCCCTTACCGCGATACCTGGTGTAACGTGGTGCTCTCGAATGAGATTATCGAACCCATCGAGATTACCAAGACGAACAATGCCTACCCCTACTATCTGACCAGCGGGGACTACGTATTCAACACCTATTCCGGCACGCAGAAGGGCGTGTGCCTGAGCCAGTGGACCAAGCAGGACGCCGGCAACCTTTACAAGATAGAGGAGGCGGACGACTTCGACCCGACAGAGGCGTTGGCTACGCTGACGGGCCACTTCTCCACCGATGCCACCGTGACATATAACGTGCGCGATGTGGAGGGGCGTCTGCTTGAAACACAAACGCTGAAGGGCAAATCGGGCGCTGTGATAAGTGCCGTGCCTGCTGACTTTGTCCGCAAGGCTTATACGCTTTATTCCATTGCCAATCCTGTGACGCTGACTAAGGGCGAAGATAACATCGTGGAGGTGGAAGCCGTGTTCCAGATGCCGTTCTCTACCTCCGAGAACATGAGCGAGCCACACTGGTACAACCTCTATCTGCGCAGTGGCTCTGACGCGGTGAATGCCAACGAGGGGTATAAGTGCAAGGAGGGCGCCACGAGGGGCGAACTGACTTCTGATGCCTATCAATGGGCCTTCCAGGGCAATCCTTACGAGGGCATTGTGGTGCGTAACCGCAGCAATGCCGCACGCTCTCTGGGTAAGAGCGGCGACCTCGTTGTGCTGGTTGACGAAGACTTCCGTTGGAGCATCGTGGAGCACGCTAACGGTTTCTTGCTGGCAAACCCCGCTGACGGCAGGTTCATCAATGAATATAAGAGCCAGGACGGGCATCTGAGTTTCTGGCATAGTGCCACGGACGTGAACAGCATCTTCACCGTAGAGGAGGTGGGAACATTGCAGAGCGTGAAACTTTCCACGGGAGCCACTATGCGCATGTTTGCCCCCTCGGCAGAGAAGAGCAAGGGACGTGCCGTCATTGTCATCCCAGGCGGTGGCTACCAGTACATCGCAGGTAGCACCGAGGGGGCCGATTGGGCTCCCATGCTGAACGAACTGGGCTATACGGTGGCCGTGCTCTCTTATAACTTGCCGAAGGGGAAGGCCGACGTGCCCCTGAACGATGGGCGTGCGGCGTTGAAATATCTGCGTGACAATGCCGATGACCTGGGCTTGCATCCCGACCAGATTGGTGTCATGGGATTCAGTGCGGGCGGACATTTGGCCAGCACCATTGCCACCCACACCACGGGCGACGAGCGGCCAGCCTTCCAGATTCTCTTCTACCCTGTCATCACCATGGAGGCCTCGTACACCCATGCCGGATCGCGTGAGAACTTGCTGGGTACAAATCCCTCACAGGCTCTTGTGGACCTGTATAGTAATGAAAAGCAAGTCACGTCGGAGACTCCTCGGGCCTACCTTTGCTGGGGCGAGAACGATGGAACCGTGCCATCGGCCAACAGCAAGAACTATGTGAAGGCTTTGGAGGCGGCCGGCGTGCCTGTGCATACACTCCCTCTGAACGTCGGCAATCACGGTTTCGGGTTCAAGACGGACTTTGCCTATCACAACCAAATCGTCAGCGACCTGACGAAGTGGCTGCAGGAACTGGATGGAATCCTTACTGCGATAGAGGCTCCCGAGGCGCAATCGATACCGGTCCCGGGCGGTTGCTACAACCTGGCGGGGCAGCGGGTCACAAGTCCCGTTCGCGGACTTTACATAGTAGATGGAAAATTGAAAGTCGTCCGTTAGGGCGACTTTCAGTCTTTTCTATACCTGCGTATCTCCTTCGATATAGTTCTCCATGTAGAACTGCTCACCGTTGAAGACGGCGTAGGTGCAT
>JAFTEX010000021.1 GCA_017453445.1 Bacteroidaceae bacterium | reverse complement strand
ATGTTGGAGGAAGCATCTGAAGCACCTCCAGAAGATGAGGGAAAAGACTGAGGGGGCTTGTACAAGAATGTGAAAACGCCCAACTTCTGACGGTCAAGAAGTTGGGCTATGCGGATTATGGTTTAGCGGACAGTAATAATTCAGAATTTTCCCGATTCCCTCCCGCAATGCACCCAGTTCCTCGTCCGTCGTGGCCCAACTGGTCACAAAACGGCAGAGCGTATGCCGTTCGTCGACGGGTGCCCAGGTTTCGAAGCGGACCGTCTCCATCAGCCTCCCCATCACATCGTTCTCCAAGACCACAAACTGCTGGTTCGTAGGCGACGGTTTTATCTCCACTCCGGCCTGGATAAACACCTCCCGCAACCGCATCGCCATGTCTATCGCATGGCGGGAAATGCGCAGGTAGAGCCCGTCGGTGAAAAGCGCATCGAACTGCACACCTGCCAATCGGCTCTTGGCCAACAAGGCCCCATGCGCTTTCACATGGGTGAAGAAGCCCTCCGGAGCTCCCTTCGGGAACACCACAGCCTCGCCGCAGAGTGCCCCGACCTTTGTGCCACCAATGTAGAACGCATCGCAATGTTGCGCCAGCCACGGGAGGTCCATGTCACACCCCTCCGCCGTCAGTCCGTAGCCCAAACGAGCCCCGTCCAGAAAGAGCCGAAGGTCATACTCGCGGCAGACGTCGCTGATGTGCGCCAGTTCCTCCCGATGATAGATGGTTCCCAGTTCGGTGGGCATCGTCACATAGACCATTCCTGGCACTGCCATGTGTTGCCACGTCGGGTCGGCAAAGAATCGCCGCAAATAGTCATGCAGTTCCCCTGCGTCCATACGACCTTCGTGCGACGGCAGTGTCACCACCTTGTGTCCGCTCGCCTCCACAGCCCCCGACTCATGAACGTTGATGTGAGCCGTTTCCACAGCCACCACGGCCCCATAGGGGCGCAATAGTGCATCAATCACCGTTGCATTGGCCTGCGTGCCGCCCACCAGGAAGAAAATCGCGGCTTCGGGGCACCCGATAGCATCCCGAATCTTCTTCCGTGCCAGTTCGCTCCATTCGTCGTCACCGTATGACAGGCTCCGATTGTCGTTCGTTTCCACCAGTCGGCGCAGCACCTCCGGGTGCACCCCGTTGTTATAGTCACTCTCAAAACTTACAGTCTTCATAGTCTGATATTAAATGTTTCATGACAAGAACAAGCGGGCATAAAAGTCCGCCTTCTTCTCCAGTTTCAGAGGATAGGCACGACTGGAGCTGGGCATACGCCACCAACGGAGGCTGCGCCCGAAGGCCTCCCCCTCGGCGTATTCGCCTATCGGAGGAAGGGGAAAACCGAGTTGTGCCTGAAGGGCTTCGCTGGCCTTTCCGCCCGTCGTGACGATGTCGTGACAAGAAGGCATCGGGCGTAGCAGGGACGCGATGTCGCTGGGGGCCACGATTTCCAGATGGTCGTCCGAGGCATTGTCCTTCAAACGGCAGACTCGTCGGGCTGTGTCGTAGAAAGCGAGCCCGCGCTCATGGCAAAAGGCGACGATACGCTCCCGGTCGAAGCGTTTCTCGCCAGGGACGACGAAATGCTGAGCATCGGAGAAATGTAACAGCCCCATGATGCGCCAGAAATCGTTAATGAAATTGGGGTAGAAGAAATCCATCGACCACCGCGCCCGCGGAGGAGGGAAACTACCCAAGAAGAGAACGCGTCCTTCGGCTGGCAGAAATGGCTGGAGCGGATGGTCTTCGAAGGTCATTCCTTAGTCTGGGTAGACATCAGTTCGGGCCATCCGTCGCCGGTCCACGAAATGGAACGCTGAATGAGGAAGGCCGCCCCGTTCTGGCGGGCGCTGTAGCCGTGGCAGACGAAAAGGTCCGCGTCGTCGAAGCGATAGACGGCACAATGACCGGCTGCCTCCCATTCCAGTTTGTCGCCCTCCAGCACCAGCGTGCCGCCACCCACGAGCATGTCACGCCCGTCGCGGTCCAGATAAGGTCCGCCGACATGCTTGCTCCGGCCTACGGCCACGCGATAGTTGCTCTTTGCCCCTCGGCAACAATAGTCCCACGAAACAAAGAGGTAGTAGTAATCGCCGTGACGGAAGATGAACGGTGCCTCGATGGCGTTCCGCCCCGCATACTTCGACGTCGGGTTCTCGGCTGCACCGGGGTCTCCAGGGCGATGCCGGCGAGCTATGGTCACGGGCTTGGATGCAAGGTGCATGGTGGAGTCGAGCCGAGCCAGTTGGATACCGTCCCAGAAGGAGCCCCAGACGAGCCAGGGTGTGTCCGTCTCCTCCTCTATGACGAAGTTGGGGTCGATAGCGTTCCAGTTGTCACGCTTTTCACGCGAGCAGACAATGCAGCCTTCATCCTTCCAGATGGAACCGCCCAAACGATTGGTACTCATCAGGCCGATGGCAGAACCATTTTTGCCAAAGGTGGAACAGCTGTAAGCCATCCACCAGCGATTGTGCCAACGAATGACATCGGGAGCCCAGACATGACTGCCAAATCCCGGCACGGAATCCGTCGTCCACCCAGGAATGACGCTCATCACAGGCTGGGGCACCACAGTCCAGGTTTTCCGGTCTTTCGAGGACATCTGCTGAATGCCCATTCCCGTAGAGAAAACGTAGTAAGTATCCCCCTCGCGCGCCATGACAGGGTCGTGAACCATCGGCGTTTCTGTTTGGAAAGCCTCGCGGCGAAACCGCTGACGCGGTCCCTGCGCAAATGTTGAAGATGCAAAAGCAGTTATGGCCAATGCCATGAGAATCAAGTTCTTCATCATTCTTGATAAAAATACATTTCGTGGCAAAGTTACAAAATATTGAGATAAAAACGCCCTTAAATGCCCTGAAATTTCTGTAATGATTGTAATATAATCACAAACTTTCAATCTTTTGTTGTATCTTTGTATCGAAAATCGTAAATCGAAAACCGAATACGTGAGATGGAATACCTATCACAAGAATGCTATGACAAACTCGTGGCCGAACTCCACCAACTGGAGAGTGTGGAACTGCCACTCGTCCGAGACGCGATAGCCGAGGCACGCGACAAGGGTGACCTCAGCGAAAACTTTGAGTATCATGCAGCCAAGCGCGAACAGGCCCGACTGTTGGGCCGCATCCGCTTCAAGCAGCGCGTGCTGGAACATGCCCGGGTCGTCGACGTGTCACGGCTCAGTGCCGACACCGTCCAACTGCTCTGCCGCGTGGAAATGACCAACATGAACAACAACGCCCAGATGGCCTATACGCTGGTCAGCCCGCACGAGGCAAACACCGCAGAAAGAAAAATCTCCATTAAGTCGCCCATCGGGCAGGCTCTCCTGGGCAGGAAAGCGGGTGAAATCGTCGAGGTTCAGGTCCCAGCCGGATTGCTCAAGCTCCGCATCGACAGCATACAACTCTAACGTCTATTCCTGCACCACCACCTTTTGCCCACGGCGGACATAGATGCCGCGGCGGGGCTCGGCGACGGGCTGACCACTGATGGTATAATATAATCCGTCAGACTCAGAAGCGGAGGCGACAGGGAGGACAACGGGCGTTGTGGCTGCGATGTACTGATCAAGGTCTTCCACAAAGTTGATGTCGTAAATGACAACGGGCGTCGTGCTGCTCTTGGCCGTAAGTCCGAAGATGGTGGCTCCCATGCAGATGCTGTTACGCTCGGGGTCGGTGAAATTGTCATAAAGTCCACTTTGTGTTATGTCCCAGGCAATGACCTGCTGTGTCACTCCGTCGCGTGTGAGGGTAGTCTGCCGTGTGGGCTTGACTTGAGAGGCGTGATTCGTGCCGTTGAGCCACCAAAGGTAAGAACTTCCGTCGGTCTGGCGGAGTCCCGTACCGCGCACGACGAGGCAGGTCTGACTACGGGCGAGGGTATAGTCAACGCGAGCATGGTCGAGGGAGAGACAGACGTTGTTCGCTCCGCTGCTCCGAATGGTCAGGGTATTCGCCTCTGAATCATACGCGATGTTACCTGCAGCGAGTCGGTTGATGTCCCCCGTTGTCCAGTCGGAAGCGTGAAACTGATAGGCGTGGTCGTCATATTCCTTCATAAGGCGCAGGTAGTAGAGTCCGGGATTGGGAGTTGTGCCCGTGGCAGCGAGGCGTACCACGAATTTCGCCTTGGCCGAACCGTCGGCATTCACCATCAAGGATTCGGGAATGGGATATTCAATGTTGAAGAAACCGTTGCTGTCCGTACCCCGATGGGTGGCGGGAATGGTGATGTCGGCAATGGACTTTCCGTCGACGGTAAGCGTGGCACGCCGTCCGCGGTCGGCAGTCGTGAAGCGGCACATGACGGAAAGACGCTCACGAACGCCCTCGGGATTAAAGAGCGTGTACTGGACGTAACCGCCGGACTGCGCATCGCGATACTGCTCACTACGATAGTAGCCCGAACCTGAGTCGCTGCTGTATTTGTACTCATGCCCCGCCTCGCTTTGCTGTTCGCCGGGGGCCACAAAGTCGAGCGTCCGTGCCTTGAGGGCTTCGTTCTGGGCTTCGGTCTTTGCCATGTCACTGGCCGCATAGGCTTCCTCCGTCTGTTGATACCAGTAGCACTGATAGCGTGCATGGTGGATGGCGTAGAAGGGCTGAAGCTTTAAGGTCCCCCACTGATAAGAGGCCACCTCGGGCCTACTGGCATCGAGAAGAAACTCCAGTCGGCTCAGGTCACTGGGCTGGATGCGCTTGAGCACCTCACTGCGTTTGCCGATGAGCAGCGGCGCAGAAGTCAGTGTCCGCGACGAGGCCATGTTGCCCGGTGCATGATCCATTCGGCCCGCTCCGGCATATTCGTTTTGCAGTTGTTCGTAGGGGAGTCCGCTCCCGTCGTCGGCCTTCTGGGCAGTGGTCTGTGCGGCCAAGAGGATGGGGCCGAATCGGAAGGCGATATAGTCGGTGTAGTTGGGGCACACCTCATAGCGGAGTTCCATGGGCAAAAAGACCCTTATCTGGTCGCCCTCGCTCCAGGTGCGGTCGATGGTGACGTAGCTGGCCGTACCCTTGGTGACGGCGGCATTTACAGCTTCGCCATTGACGGTGACACTATATTCCTTTCCAGCCCACGCAGGATGGCGCAAGGCTATCCGATAGGTGCCGCCTCGGGTGACGGTAAGCGTAGAGGTGGCGGTGAAGGGGGTCGGGAGGTTGGAGTCTGTGGGGTCAATGAAGGGGAAGAGGGTTTCCTGACGGATGCCGAAGTGCTCGCTGAAAAGTTCACTGGGGGTGAACAGGTTGACGTAGAGCGTCTTTACCCCGTCGTGGGTGTAGATAAAATGACCATATTTCGAGTGATTTTCCATGCCCGTGCCCACACAGCACCACATTCCCTGATTGACCTGCGAATAGATGCGATAGCCCTGGGGGCGCAGGGTGGTGAAGTAGACGTATCCCCCGGTCTGGGGGTCCTGGGTGGAGAGAATATGGTTCCACATCGTGCCCTCGTAGAAATCAGCGTAGCGGGCAGCTGTTTTAGGCTGCTCAGCAATGGTGCGGTCGGCGAGCATTTCGGTCAGTTTCAACATGTTGTTGGAGTTGCACGACTCGGGGCCGTCCAGGATGTCGATGTAGCGATTGCTGCTTTCGCGGGAGAGGAAGTGTTCGCTGACGGAGTTTCCGCCGATGCAGACAGTGCGGTTCTGGGCTACGTCGGTCCAGAAGTTCTGGGCAGCCCGCAGGTAGTTGGTGGCCGCCGCGTCTTGTTCCCCGATGCGCTCGAAACCGATGTACTTAGGTACCTGCGTGTTGGCATGCTTGCCGTCGAGGAATGTGGTGGCAAGGGTCTGCATGCCGTCGAGCATCATCCGATGACTATATTTCTTGGCAGCGGTCAGGTATTTCTTGTCGCCAAAGAGTTGGTAGGCATCGAGCATCGACTCGTTCATGCCGCCATGCTCAATCCCGAGCATCGACTCCATGTCGGCATCACTCACCCGAGCCACGACGTTGACGCTCCAGTCCGCCATGTTGCGGAACAATTCGAGAGCTTTCTCGCTGCCTCCATAAAGGTAGGCATCGCGCAGTCCGGCCAGGATCTTGTGCTCACAATAGAAGGGCACCCATCCGCCCCGACTGCGCAGGGCAGAGATGTTGCCCGAATAGAGCGTCGTCCAGACATCGTTAATGGGCTGGCCGCCAATAAATCCGCGCAGCCCTTTCGTGTTTCCAGCGTATTGCTGTTGGCAGTCGGCCATGATGTCCAGCATGTACTCCATGCGCTCACGCAGTTGCTGACAGAGCCGGCTGTCGTCGTGAAGGGCGGCACTGGCCAGCGCGAGTGCTGACAGATAGTGCCCGCCGACGTGGCCGTCAAGGTTGAAGTCGGGGCCGCCCCAGTTAGGGAACGATGGATGGCGTTGCTCCCACTGGTAGTACTTGCTCTTCGTGTCCGTCGTCGCGGCCAGTCCCGACTGGCGGACGTAGGGGGTGAGCAGGCGGTCGACATCGTACTGCATCAGCAGGCGCGCATTGGTGAGCATGGCCGTCCGCATGGGACCGTCAAGAAGCGTCACCTCCGACAGATTGAAGTGTTGGGGATAGATTTGGCTCTGCGCCGTTGCGCTGCCAGTGCCGCCGGCCCATAGGGCAAGTGCCAGAAGGGCCTTTCTGATTCCTGATTTGCGATTCATGGTTTGCGTTCTTTGAAAGGCAAAAGCCGAACACTCACGTCGTTGGTCTTCAGTCATTCGCCATTTGCCTTGGTTTACAAGGGGCAAATTTATAAAAAAGTTTTCATTCTTCGGCAAACGTAAGGCCAGAATGTGCTCCAACGGGCGCATTCTGGCCTTTTTCTGTGCTGTCCGAAGCGGACGGACGGATTGTGAACGTCCTTGGGAATCAGTATCCAATGGGATGGTTGAGTTCCAATGCCTGCGTCTCCTTCAGTCCCAGTGCCTCGACGACGGCCTTACGGTTCATCATGGCTCGCGGAACGGTTTTCAGTCCCAGCGCAGCCGCCATGAGACAAATGTTCTGCGAGGCGTAGCCCGCATCCATCGCCCCGTAGTGTTCGGCATTGGAACGGAAGCGGCTTAGGTCGCTGACGATGAGCAGAAAGACGGGAGCCGTGGCCATATTCTCCTGTCTTTCTGCAAGCGGAAGCCGAATATCCTGGTCCGTGACGGGCGTGAGCGTATTCGCTTTGGGATTATACAGCGAAACGCCCTTGGCTGTGCAGACATAGACCTCGATGTCCTGAGCATTGATGGCAGTGGGGATAGTGAGCAGACCCTTGTCCGGGCGGTTGATGCCGCAGGCTGCCCAAAGGAGCAGGGAGAGTTGCTTGTCTGTGACAGGTTTGTCGGCCTGGAACATGCGGTCGGAACGACGCTTTTGCAGGGCCTCGGTCAGCGTGGTGCCCAGCGACAGGTCTGGTTGGGGAAGGCGCACCGCCTCCTGAGCCATGCCGCCCATGGCAAACAATGTCAGCAGGGCGACGGACATAAGAATCTTTTTCATCATGATTGGTTTAGAGTTTATATACTTATATAATGTATATGACACAATTTGAAACGATTCGTTTAACACCGGAACCGAACTATTCGTCTCCCCACCCCGATATGATAAACGCTCAAAAATCTGATAGTTATATGACTAAACATCCAAATATATTTCGTACCTTTGCGTCCGAAAATAAACCTAACCACTAAACCACCAATATGAATCTCAGACTTTTCCATTCACTGGCCGTTGCCTTGACTATCAGTACCGGCATAGCCGCACAGAGCGACTCCGTAAAGACTATGAACCAGGTGGTAGTCACGGGTACCCGCAATGCCGTGGACACAAAGCATCTGCCCATGACGGTCACGGTTGTGGGCAGGGAACTGCTGACCGAGAACTTCCAGCCCTCCGTGCTGCCGACACTGGTGCAACGGGTGCCCGGACTAATGATAACGGGACGTGGCATGATGGGCTACGGCGTGAGCACCTATGGGTCCGGGGGTATGAACCTACGCGGAATCTCAGGAGGAGCGGGCCAGATGATGGTGCTCATCGACGGGCATCCACAGTATCAGGGTGTCTACGGTCATCCCATCGCTGACAGCTATCAGACACTGATGGCCGAACGCGTGGAGGTGGTGCGCGGCCCGGCTTCCGTGCTCTACGGCTCAAATGCCATGGGGGGCGTGATGAACATCGTCACTAGGGCATTCCCAGCGGAACGCGACTCCGTGGCCACCCGACTCATCATCGGAGCCGGCAGCCACGGTACCTACCAGACCGAAGCCAGCAACCAAATGCGCCATGGCCGACTGACTACGACCGTGGCCGCACAATACAACCATTCGAACAACCACCGTCCGCGCATGGGATTCGAGCAGTATGGAGGATATGCCAAGGTGGGCTACGATATCAACTCACATTGGAACACCTACGGCGACATCAATGTCACGCACTTCAACAACTCCTTCCCCGGCTCTGTCACCACGCCCATGTACGACCTGGATCAGTGGATCACGCGCGGAGCCGCATCCGTAGTCGTGGAAAACCACTACGAAAGAACCAGCGGAGCCATCAGTGCCTACTCCAATTTCGGTCGTCACAAGATTGACGACGGAACCAGTGACCCCACCACGCCTACACAGCGCTATTTCCGTTCTCGCGACAATCTGAGCGGCTTCTCCCTCTACCAGAGTGCCCGCCTGTTCCGAGGAAACCGTGTCACCGCAGGACTGGACTACCAGCACATCTACGGACATGCCTACTACACCTCGAAAGCCACGGGCGAGACCCTGGACACCCCTAACAAGCAGAGCGGAAAGTCGCATCGCAACGAGGTTGCCGTCTATCTGGACTTCCGGCAGGATGTCACCCAATGGCTGACCCTCGACGCAGGCATCCGGCTCGACCACCACAGCACCACAGGCACCGAATGGATTCCCCAGGCAGGCATAGTCCTGCGCCCCATACAAGAGGGCACGCTGAAACTGACAGCCTGCAAGGGATTCCGCAACCCGACCATGCGCGAAATGAACCTCTACCCCCCCTCGAACACCGAACTCGCCCCAGAACGTCTCTGGAACTACGAAGTGGCCTGGCAACACACACTCGGTCCTGTCACCTATGGAGCCAACCTGTTCTACCTGAAGGGTGACAACATGATACAGACCCAGATGGTGGACGGGAAACCACGTAACGTCAACACGGGAAAGGTGGAAAACTGCGGTGTTGAGTTTGAGCTGACCTACCACGCAGGCACCCACTGGAACTTGACGACCAACCATTCTTGGCTCCACATGGAGCACAAAGTCCTCTCCGCCCCCACCTACAAGGGATTCCTCGGAGCCGACATGCAATACGGCCGATGGGGAGCCAATGCCGGCCTCCAGTTCGTGGCCGGTCTCTACACCTCCGTCGGAACCACCGAGACGAAGGAAAACTTCTGTCTGCTGAATGCCACCGTACGCTACCTTGTGTGCCGCCAAGTCACACTTTGGATTCGT
>JAFTEX010000118.1 GCA_017453445.1 Bacteroidaceae bacterium | reverse complement strand
TAGACCACAAAGAATGCCCCCATCGTCATGCGACCCGTGCCCCACACAATGAAGCACGTGGCCAGCGAAGCAAGCAGGGCATAGACACCAAGCAAGCGACGAGGCGAAACACGGCTCATCATCCAGCTCCCCGACAACCGTCCGATGACGAACAGCCCCATGCCGCCGAAAGCCAGCCAGTTGGCTGCCGTCTTTTTCGAGATGTCGGCCGCCTCGGTCATGTAGTTGATGAAGAAACTGTTCACTCCCGTCTGTGCGGCCACATAGAGAAACAAGGCCACCACTCCCAGCACGAACGAGAGATTCCACATCTTGGTGGAAGCGGAAGCCGACGACTCAGCCACATTCTCCTCGGCCGCATCGGCAATCTCAGGCAACGGCACACGCACGAAGACCATGGCCACCATGAGCACTACGATGCCGACGATGGTATAGGGCAAGGCTATGCTGGCACCCGAGAACAGCAACTGGCCGCCAACGAGCGGACCGAAAATCCAGCCCAGCCCGTTGAACGACTGCGAGAGATTGATGCGGCTCTCAGCCTTGCGCGGGTCGCCCAGCACCGTGGCATAGGGATTGGCCGAGGTCTCCAGACAAGTCAGGCCGCAGCCGATGACAAAAAGCGAAAAGACAAAGAAGTAAAATGAATTGATGTACGCCCCGGGGATGAAGAGCAAGGCACCCAGCGCATAAAGCAGCAAGCCCGAGACCACACCGCGGCGATAGCCATAGCGGCGGATAATCCAACCGGCAGGCAAAGCCATCAGGAAATACCCCCCATACACCGCCGCCTGTACCAGTGCAGCCGTGGCTTTCGTCACCTGGAACGTCTCCTGCACATGGGGATTCAGCACTTCCAATATGCCATGCGCAAAACCCCACAGAAAGAAGAGCGACGTGATGAGCACAAAGGGAACCAGATAATTGTGTCCTTTATACGAATAAAGCGAATTGTCTTTCATATCTTTTTTCCTTTCATTTTGTTCTTCGATTTCACTGCAAAAGTACAACTTTTATGTCATACTCCCACCATTCCTCCTGACATTTTTACTTATAGAGGGGTCCGAAGTTCTGGCAGGCGCGATAGTCGGCCCCCTCCTTGTCCATTCCGAAGGCATTCCAAGCCGACGGGCGGAAGATGTCTTCGTCCTTCACGTTGTGCATACAAACGGGGATGCGGAGCATGGAGCACAGCGTGAGGATGTCGGCACCGATGTGACCGTAGGCAATGGCTCCGTGGTTGGCTCCCCAGTTGTTCATCACCGAGTAGACATCCTTGAAGGCATCACGGGTGGCATCCAGGCGAGGTACGAACCACGTCGTGGGCCATGTCTTGTCGGTACGCCGGTTCAGTATGTCGTGGATTTCAGGGTCGAGGTCTACACTCCATCCCTCTGCCAGCTGCATGACGGGTCCCAAGCCCTTCACAATGTTCACGCGCATCATCGTCATGGGCATGCCCCCACGAGTGAGGAAGTTCGACGAAAAGCCTCCGCCACGGAAATACTCGCAGTCGGCGGGATACCACGTCGTAGCCTTAAGGCAAGCTTCCACATCCGTTTGGTCCATCTCCCAGTGGTGCTTCATCGTGGGCTTCCCGTCCTTGTCGTTCATGGCACCCGTGGCATCGAGCGTTGTGGCGCCACTATTTATAAGATGTATGAAGCCGCCGGCAGCCTGTCCCGTGGGTTCCTTTCCTGTCACGCGGCGCACCGCTTCGGGACTCCAGTAAGTACGAATGTCTGAGAACATGACGCCCTTGTTCGTCAGCAGATGGCCGAAGAGCATAGCCGTGCCGTTCAGCGAGTCGTTCTCGGTGGCCAGCACGTCAGCCTCACGGATGCCGTTCCAGTCGAACGAGGTACACATGAGTGCCTCGGGGAAGTCGAAGTTGGGCCAGTGGTCGGTCCATTGGCGCTGCCCCTGCACACCGGCCAAGATGGCGTTGTGCCCCAGTGCCTCTTCCTTAAAGCCCAGTTCGCGCAGCCGCGGATTGCCGTGCATCAGGTCGCGGATGATTATCATGTTCTTCACCGTGAATTCCCAGTCGCGGTCCTTCTGTTCGCGCGTCTTGCCCTTACCCTTGTCGTGGTTGTAGTCGTGCCCTTCGTTGGGCTCACAATATTTCTCAGTCCAGGCTTTTGCCCGCTTGTATTCCTCGGGGTCGTAAATGCCCTCTTCGACCCGGCGCAGAATCTCCACCAGGTCGGCATATTCCGTGCGCAGTCCCAGATAGTCTTGGAAGAAGTCGGCATCCACAATCGAACCGGCAATGCCCATACACGTGTTGCCCAGCGACAGATACGACTTGCCGCGCATCGTGGCCACAGCCTGTGCCGCACGGGCGAAGCGCAGAATCTTCTCAGCGACATCGGCAGGAATCGTATTATCGTCCAAGTCCTGCACGTCGTGGCCGTAGATGCCGAAAGCGGGCAGCCCCTTCTGGGCGTGTGCGGCCAAGACGGCAGCCAGATAGACGGCACCCGGGCGCTCCGTTCCGTTGAAGCCCCAGACGGCCTTCGGGTAGTGGGGATTCATGTCCATGGTCTCCGAACCATAGCACCAACAGGAGGTGACGGTGATGGTAGACCCCACCCCCTCACGCTCGAACTTCTCGGCACAAGCGGCACTCTCGGCCACGCGACCGATGGTGCTGTCGGCAATGACACATTCCACGGGCGAGCCGTCGCCGTTGCGCAGATTAGCGGTTATCAACTTTGCCACGGCCTGAGCCAGTGCCATAGTTTTGTCTTCGAGACTCTCGCGCACGCCACCCTGACGACCGTCGATGGTGGGGCGAATACCGATTTTAGGATAAGTTTTCATCATACCATTCTATCATTAAGTTTTTCACTGTTTCGATGATGCAAAATTAGGCAAATGCCCGTAGGGACCAAAGAATATATGCACAAAAAACTAACATAAATGAGTCATGTTTCACTTTTTATTTGTACCTTTGCAGCCAGAAATGACATGTGGACAGATTTGGGCTGCTTGCAACCACAATAAAAAATGCTAAAACGACGACCTGCGGGTTGTCACGCATTCCCCCCCGACAGCCTTTTTCCAACCACACAATTAGTAACCATTAAACGTAATTGTGCTTTATGAACTATCTCTTTACTTCCGAGTCCGTCTCTGAGGGACATCCCGACAAGGTGGCAGACCAGATTTCGGATGCCGTGCTGGACAAGCTGCTCGCCTTCGACCCCGATTCGAAGGTGGCCTGTGAAACGCTGGTGACCACCGGACAGGTGGTAATGGCCGGCGAAATCAAGACTCGCGCCTACGTCGACCTCCAGCGCATTGCCCGCGAGGTCATCAACCGCATCGGGTACACCAAGAGCGAATACATGTTCGAGGGCAACTCCTGCGGCGTGCTCTCTGCCATTCACGAGCAGAGCGACGACATCAACCGTGGCGTCGACCGTGCCGACCGCATGCAACAGGGGGCCGGCGACCAGGGCATGATGTTCGGCTATGCCACCAACGAAACGGAGAACTACATGCCCCTCTCGCTCGACCTGGCTCACCGCCTTCTGCGTGTGCTGGCAGACATCCGCCGCGAGGGCAAGGTGATGACCTACCTGCGCCCCGACTCGAAGAGCCAGGTGACCATCGAATACGACGAGCAGAACCGCCCCGTGCGCATCGACACCATCGTCGTATCGACCCAGCACGACGAATTCGACTCGGACGAGGCCATGCAGGCAAAAATCAAGGACGATGTCATCCACATCCTCATACCGCGCGTCAAGGAGGGAATCCACAATCCGCAGATTCTCGCCCTCTTCAACGACCAGATTAAGTTCCACGTCAACCCCACGGGCAAGTTTGTCATCGGCGGCCCCCACGGCGACACGGGACTGACAGGACGCAAAATCATCGTCGACACCTACGGCGGCAAGGGCGCCCACGGCGGTGGTGCCTTCTCTGGCAAAGACCCCTCGAAAGTGGACCGCTCGGCAGCATACGCCGCACGCCACATCGCCAAGAACATGGTGGCAGCCGGAGTGGCCGACGAGATGCTGGTGCAGGTGAGCTACGCTATCGGGGTGGCCGAACCCGTGAGCATCTTTGTCGACACCTACGGCCGCAGCCACGTCTCGCTGACCGACAGCGAAATTGCCCAAAAGATTTCGGAAATCTTCGATCTCCGCCCCTATGCCATCGAGCAACGGCTGAAACTGCGCAACCCCATCTACGAAGAAACGGCCGCCTACGGCCACATGGGTCGCGAGCCTCAGGTGGTGACAAAGCGGTTCGAGTCGAAGTACCGAGAGACGAAGGAGGTGCAGGTGGAGCTCTTCACCTGGGAGAAACTGGACTACGTGGACCGCATCCGCAAGGAGTTTAACCTCTAATGCCATGAATGACATTCACAATGTGGCTGTCTATTGCGCGTCGAGCACGAAGATTAAGCCCGTATACTACGAAGTGGCACGCCAGCTGGGCCGGGGATTGGCCCTGCGGGGCGTGACCCAGGTGAACGGCGCCGGCAACATGGGGCTGATGCAGGCCGCCAGCGATGCGGCCCTGGAGGTGGGCGGACGGGTCATCGGGGTCATTCCCGAGTTCATGATTGAACAGAACTGGCATCACACGGGACTGACGCAGCTCATCACCACCCCCGACATGGAGTCGCGCAAGCAACGCATCAACGGCATCTCCGATGCCGCTGTCATACTGCCCGGCGGTTGCGGCACGATGGACGAGTTCTTCGAGATTCTCACCCTGAAGCAACTGGGTGTCTACCTGAAACCCATCGTCGTGCTGAATGTCGACGGATACTACGACTTCCTTTTGCAGCACCTCGAACGCTCCATCGAGGAAAACTTCATGCGCCGCGAACATGCGCTCAACTGGTGCGTGGCCACCACGGCCGAGGAGGCCATCGAACTGGTGTTCACCACCCCTCTCATCGAAGAGAGCGTGCGCCGCTTCGCGAAGATATGAGAGGGGAGAAGTGAGAAGTAAGAGGTAAGAGGTAAGAAGCTGGAGGTAAGAAGTATGTTGCAGCACGATTCGCTATCATCAGTCAGGGACACTCTGGGCATGTCGGCCTATCATGCCGACTCTGACTCCCTGTCTGCCACCGAGGGCGACTCGCTCACCCACCACGGCTTCAGCGTGTGGCGCATCGCCCAACAGATGGCCGGCTGCACACCGCAACAGCTGGATTCGGCCATCCAGGCCAATCTGCCCGAACGCGAACGTGTCCGCAGCGACCGCCCAGACACACTCTCGCTGCCCGGACTGCCAGGGCAGAAGACCTACGAAAAACAAGGCGACCTCACATTCAGCTTCGATTCGGAATTCATCCGCTCCAGCCCCATGTACCATCCCGAGCTTCCCTATCGAAGCCAGGGAGAAAGTGCCGTCCCCCTCCCCTACATGCTCTGGCGCGACGACCTGGTGACCGGCGGGCTGCTGCTCTGCTTCCTGGTGCTGGTCTACGGCATCAACAAGACCCGCCAGCAACTGCAGCAGCAGACCAAGGACTTCTTTTTCGCCCCACGCGAACACACGGGACTCTTCGCCGTGGAGACCGGCATCGAGAGTCGTGTCCACCTCTTCATGGTCTTCCAGCTCTGTCTGCTGGGAGGCCTCATGATGTTTGCCTACTCCCAGTACGAACTTAACGTCTTTCTGGGTCAGTTGTCCCCCCGGTGGCTGCTTGGAATCTACGCAAGCAGTTTCCTCTTGTTCTTCATCGTCCGCCGGATATTGAGTGCATTCATCAACTGGATTTTCTTTCCGAAATCTCAACAAAAAATCTGGCGCGACAGCTATTCCTATCTCATTTCCGTCGAATCCATTCTCTTTTTTCCGCTCGCCATGACGTTTGTCTATTTCCGCATGCCGTTCGAAAAAATTATCTGGATATTCCTTTTTATTC
>JAFTEX010000117.1 GCA_017453445.1 Bacteroidaceae bacterium | reverse complement strand
GGGCACAGGTCTCGGTGCCCTGTCGCGGGTCGAAATAACCGGCACGCGCGTTCTCGTCGGCTCCGAACATACCGCCAGGCACCTGGCCATAGCGGCGGCGCATGGTGCTGAAGTTTTCGTAGGCGGCATCGAGCAGACGGCGTTCGCCCGTGAGGGCAAAGGTGGTGGCAGGTTCGCGGAAGCCTTGTGCCACGTTCACACCGTGCCAGTTGGGCAAGTCGTCGGCCATCGTCCAGTCCACACCGCAGCGGTGCAGTTTTTCGATGAGGGGCAGGATGCTATCGTCGCCCGTCAGATTGTAGAGCCACAGGACGCTCCACTCGTTGTCGCCGCCGCGCTTCCCCTGCCACAGTCCCTTCAAGAAATGTTCGTCGGGGATGGTCAGTTCCCACTTGAAGTAGTTAGTCATGGCCGTCAACACGCGTTCGTCACCGCTGTGCTCGTAGTAGGTTTGCAAGGCCCAGAGCATGGGCATCTTGGCCCAAAGGTCGGGCGTATTGGGATCGCCGTCCGTACCGCTGGGTCCCAGTTCACCGTTGGGCTTCAGGTGGGTCAGCACGGCCTCGAACCATACTTGTGCCTCCTGCTTCATGGCTTCGTCGTCGAGGATGTAGGCCAGCGACGAGTAGCCGCGCAACCAGTAGGGAACCTCCTCCCAACCGTGGCTACCCGTGTCGCTGAGCCACTGGTTGCCCTGCTTGTCGAGCCAGTCGCTGACGGACCCCAACTGGCCGTTCAGTCCCGCACGCTGGCGGTTGAGGTACTCGCGCAGCCAACCTTTGGGTTGCACCTGTCCGACGGGCAGTTTGCGGAGATAGCCGCCGTGCAGGGGCGCACGATAGGCCGCCGTGCCCAGCGTGGGGCGCTCCACCACGGAAACCTCGTCGGTCTGAGCCGAACAAGTCGAAGGTTGAAAATTAGTCAACATTGTCAGCAGAGCCATTGAGAAAAGTATGCGTTTCATGTTTTTTGTATTTTCTTAAATCATTAAATCCTTAAATCTCAAAATCCTTTCACCACCTTCCGTCCCCCCACGATGTAAATGCCTTTGGAAGAGTGAGTGGTGAGAGGTGAGAAGTGAGAAGAGAGACGGCGGCCGCCAAGGTCGAAACATTGTCCGTTGTCCACTGTCCGTTGTTCCTTGTCAATGACTCCTATTCCGTCCACCACGGGCACGTAGGGCGAAGTGAGAGCCAGCCCATAGTCGATGTGTCCACCGCCGCCACCCTGCATCACGGAGACGGCCAGGACGTTGTCCCCCTCACGCAGAAGAGCCTTCTGCCGTGCGGTGAGCACATAGCGGGCGTAGTCGTTGTCATTCCACCCCGAGGCACTCCAAATGAGTGTGCCGTTGAGGTAGACCTTAGGATTTTCGTCGTAACTGCAAGTCAGTTCCACCATGCTCTCGGCGAGGGCTTCCACTTGGGCGGCAGAGAGCGAGAAGTGACGACGCACCAGCAGGGGGCGCGTCTGGCTGGCCCAGTCGGTCGTGCGGAACTGGTCGTTGCTGTTGCTGAAGGGTCCTATACCTTCTATCCAGTCGTATTCCCCCTCCTCGGTCGATGCCCAGTGGGCGGCCTCGGCCACGGCAATGTCGTCGTTGTAGTTCAGCCAATAGTAGAGGCAGGGCCAGGCCCCATGCTGCAAGGTGGGCAGGAGAACGACTTGCCGGCTCATGTCGGCCTCGTACAGACCGCAGTCGGCAAAGGCTCCGCCCCAGTTTTGGTGGACATGCAGGGCCAGTACGTTTTCCGAACCGTCGGTCTTGAGCAGTGCCTTTTGCTCAGCGGTGAGGAGCGTGTGCTCGTCATTGTTCCAACCGTCAGACACGGTGAAGACTTGCACACCGTTGATATAGAACTCCGATGGGGCATCGTCATGGCCGCAGGTCAGGAACACGTCGCCCGCAATAGGTTTCGAGAGCGTGAACGAGCGGCGCAGGTAAATGTCGCCCGTGATGTCCGCCGTAATCCATCGGAAGGAACGCTGCCCTTGGTAGACCTCGTCGCTACTGAAGGGCGAGGTCTGCGGTTGCCACGCCTGCTCCCCATCGGTCAGTTGGTAGTCTACGGCGTACCAAGGCCGTCCCTCGCTGTCGTCCAGGGGCGTGCCCCAGACGTGATTGTAATCGCTGTCGGCGTAGCGGCGGCCCGTATTGAAGACCATCACCTGTGCCGCCCACGGTTGACCGGGCGTGAACTGCGACGAGGCCAAAAGAACGTTCTCGGCATTCCACGTCGCCGTCACCTCTCCCCCCTCGTCTGCCGTTTGCCCACACAATCCCAAAGGGACGAAGCAGGTCAGGCAAACTCTCAAAAATCCTGATTTCATCTGTCAATTGCGCTTATGGGTTAATGTGGAAGCAAAGGTACAAACTATGTTATCCATGCAACGAAAATCTATGGTCAAATGGGGACAAAGCCCGTTCAAAATGGGCGTTTTTCTCTTGAATCAAAAAAAGGCACCCTGTTGTATGGGTACCTTCTTAATGCGGAGAGACTGGGATTCGAACCCAGGGTACAGTCGCCCGTACGCCGCATTTCGAGTGCGGTCCATTCGACCACTCTGGCATCTCTCCTTGCGATTTGTCTATATCGGCTGCAAAGGTACGAAATAAATTAAAAACAAGAAATTCTTGTTCCATTTTTTTTGTAGCGGAGGGTAAAGTTTCGTTGAAAAATGAAAAAATTGCCCTTCCGTCGCACTTTTTGAGCCTTTTCTTCGTTGTTTTTAATTATAAAGGTGTATATTTGCAAATCGTACATTTTGAATTGGAAATATGAAGGGAATTGTTTTGGCAGGTGGTAGTGGCACTCGTCTCTACCCGATTACGAAGGGAGTCTCGAAGCAGATGCTCCCCGTCTATGACAAACCAATGATTTACTACCCCATTTCGGTGCTGATGTTGGCTGGCATTCGCGAGATTCTGATTATCTCCACCCCCCACGATTTGCCAGGGTTCCGCCGTCTTTTGGGTGACGGGTCGGACTTCGGTGTGCGTTTTGAGTATGCCGAACAGCCCAGCCCCGACGGTTTGGCGCAGGCTTTCATCATCGGGCGCGATTTCATTGGGAACGATTGCGCCTGCCTCGTACTGGGTGACAACATCTTCCACGGCGCAGGTTTCACCGCAAAACTGAAAGAGGCCGTGCGGGCTGCCGAAGAGGAACAGAAGGCAACCGTGTTTGGCTACTGGGTGAACGATCCCGAGCGCTATGGCGTGGCAGAGTTCGACAAACAAGGAAATTGCCTTTCCATCGAAGAAAAGCCCGAACACCCGAAGTCGAACTATGCCGTCGTAGGCCTTTATTTCTATCCTAACAAGGTGGTCGACGTGGCTGCCCACATCAAGCCCTCGGCACGTGGTGAGTTGGAGATAACGACCGTCAATCAGGAGTTCCTGAGAGATGGCGAACTGAAGGTGCAAACCCTGGGACGCGGTTTTGCCTGGCTCGATACGGGCACCCACGAGTCGCTATCCGAGGCGTCCACCTACATCGAGGTGCTGGAGAAGCGCCAGGGACTGAAGGTGGCCTGTCTGGAAGGCATCGCCTATCGCCGTGGCTGGATTTCAGAAGAGCGGATGCGTCAGGTGGCTCAGCCGATGATTAAGAACCAGTACGGCCAGTACCTGCTGAAGGTCATCGACGATGTGAAACGCTTCGGCCGTGACGAACTTGAATAACCTCAAAACCTCAAAACCTTGAACATACTTGTAACAGGTGCCAACGGACAGTTGGGACGTAAAATGCGACTGGTGGCCGGACAGCATCCCGAGGACGTGTATGTCTTCACCGATGTGGTAGAGGCCGAGGGGGAGCAGACCACCCTCCTCGACATGACCGATGCACAGGCCGTGAATGAACTGGTGGATGCAAAAAACATCCATTCCATCGTGAATTGTGCGGCTTACACCAACGTTGACAAGGCCGAGACCGACCAAACTCTCTGCCGTCGGTTGAACGCCGATGCCCCCCGCATTTTGGCCGAGGCCATGAAGCGTGTGGGTGGGCTGCTCATACACATCAGCACCGACTACGTCTTTGGCGGCGACCCTTATAACACACCCTGCCGCGAAGACCAGCAGGGCACTCCGACCGGCGTCTACGGACAAACGAAGCTGGAGGGCGAACAAGCCATCCAGCAGACAGGGTGCCAATACGTCATCCTGCGCACGGCTTGGCTCTATTCAGAGTATGGAAAGAACTTTGTGAAGACCATGCTCAACCTGACAGCCACGAAGCCCCAGTTGAAAGTCGTTTTCGACCAGTGCGGCACTCCCACCTACGCGCTCGACTTGGCACAGGCCATCGCAGTCATCTTGCAGGATGCTAAAAAGCAAACGGCAAATGGTAAATACACCCAAACAGGCATCTACCATTTCTCGGACGAAGGCGTCTGCTCGTGGTTCGACTTCACGAAAGTCATCGCCCAGATGGCCGGCCACACCGAATGTGACATCCAGCCCTGCCACAGCGACGAGTTTCCCAGTCCCGTCCGTCGTCCAGCCTATTCCGTGTTGGACAAGACGAAGGTGAAAGAGACATTCGGAATAGAGATTCCCTACTGGATGGATTCGCTCCGCCAGTGCATCGAAAACATAAAAAATGGAATATAACAATATGAAACGTACGATTGTCATCACTGGCGGTGCGGGCTTTATCGGAAGCCACGTAGTGCGCCTTTTCGTAAACAAATACCCTGAGTATCGCATCATCTGCCTCGACAAACTGACCTACGCAGGCAATCTGGAGAACCTGAAGGACGTGGAGCAGGCTCCCAACTACAAGTTTGTGCGCATGGACATCTGCGACTTCGCCGCCTTCCTGAAGCTAATGCAGGACGAACACGTCGACGGCATCATCCATCTGGCCGCCGAGAGCCACGTCGACCGCAGCATCAAGGACCCCTTCACCTTCGCCCAGACTAATGTCATGGGCACGCTCAGCCTCCTGCAGGCGGCCAAGACCTACTGGGAGAACCTTCCCGAAAAGTACGAGGGGAAGCGTTTCTACCACATCTCCACCGACGAGGTCTATGGAGCCCTGGAGATGACGCATCCCGAGGGCATCGAACCACCCTTCACCACCGCAGCCTCTTCCGAAAGTCACCACCAGGCCTACGGCCAGAAGTTCTTCACAGAGGACCTCAAATACCAGCCCCACTCGCCCTATTCGGCCTCGAAGGCTTCGAGCGACCACTTCGTACGTGCCTTCCACGACACTTACGGCATGCCCACCCTCGTCACCAACTGCTCCAACAACTACGGACCCTATCAGTTCCCCGAAAAACTCATCCCCCTCTTCATCAACAACATCCGCCATCGCAAACCGCTTCCCGTTTACGGTAAGGGCGAGAATGTGCGCGACTGGCTCTACGTGGAGGACCACGCCCGTGCCATCGATCTCATCTTCCACCAGGGCAAGGTGGCAGAGACCTACAACATCGGCGGCTTCAACGAGTGGAAGAACATCGACATCGTCCGGGTGCTGATAAAGACCGTCGACCGTATTCTGGGTCGCAAAGAAGGCGAAGACATGGACCTCATCACCTACGTCACAGACCGTGCCGGTCACGACCTGCGTTACGCTATCGATTCTCGCAAGCTCCAGCGCGAACTCGGTTGGGAGCCCTCCCTGCAGTTCGAGGAGGGCATCGAGAAGACCGTCCGCTGGTATCTCGACCATCAGGAGTGGATGGACCGCATCACCTCAGGCGAGTACGAGCGGTACTACGAGGAGATGTACCGTGGCCGGTAAGCACTTTTCCACAACTGCAAAGTTACCACACATTTTTGATGCCCTCTCCAAACGTCGGAGAGGGCATCTTACAAAATGGCAATCGCGCTGCCGGACGTGCAGCTTGCCTGACAGGTTAGAAGCGGAACCCCACGTTCACCATGTGGGCGCGAGTTTTCAGGGGTGTCGCATCGTCGTCGCGTACAGAGTTCAGGAATCCCGCCTCGAAGTCGTAGCCCACGGACAGACCTCCACGGAAAGTCAGTCCGCCTCCCAGATGCC
>JAFTEX010000116.1 GCA_017453445.1 Bacteroidaceae bacterium | reverse complement strand
CAAAACCTTCATAGTATTTCTTTTTATCTGCAAATCGATAATCAGAAGCACGGATGTTAATTTTCTTTTCCAGCAATGCTTTGTTGCCGAGGGCTTCCAAATTCTTTACATTATGTAAAGAGCGTTCGTTTTGTTGGCGGTTACGAGCAAATATATGTTCAACTTCAAACTTGCGGTCTAATGATGGACGTTTTTGATTTTCATTCTGCATCGCCCACCATGTTAATATGGATTTGGTGATTGCACGTATATTGCTGAAGTTATAGTTATTCCAAATATTAATTACCTGCTGACGGTCAAACTTAAAATCTGAAAATACGACGGCTTTTCCTTCTGTCATATTTACCAACTCCGAATACATTGGTGTGCGCAAAGCATTAACACCAGGATTTGTCAAGGTATAAGTCCAGATAAAAGCAATCAAAACATCAAAGAATTTACACAATTCTGTATCATCAAGCATGTCGTTATCATCCCGTTTGGTCATGTAGTAAACCGAGAGGGCATAAGTCCACATGCCATTGGGTGCATAGTTTAAGATAAAGAGTCGGCGCAGTGCACTTTCTGAGAATCTATCAACGTCTTCGTCAAGAACTGATTTCCAGAAGTTAGCCAAGTCAATGAGGTTGTCAAATGTTTCCTCTTTCTTCAGCAACGCATACGAATTACGTTCATAAAATTTACGGAGTGCCTCTGTTGTTGTACTTTTATTCCCCATCTTGGCACGTTCGTAGTACATATATCGTGTAAAAAGTTCATCCATAGGTGTGCCGGAAATAGGATGAAAATAGTTAGTGCATAACACTTCAAGCTCTTTCCACTTATCAATAAATTCATCCTTTCGATTTTGGCTGGCATAAAATTTATAAAACTGGGCTTTGAATATGTCCGCATCAGACAAGGGCTTACCTCTATCGTTGAGGGTAGAGAAAATACGCAATGCCGTGTCTTGTGATTCTGCTTCAATAGGAAGGAGAATGCAATTATTCAGGATACGTATGGGTAAATAAGAGAAATAGCCGGGAAACGTGTTGAGAAAATCAGCGATCTTCCCTTGAAAGAATCTGTAGTTAGTGGCATAATTGCTTTTATCGCTATTTTCAGCAGAACCTGTTCGCAATATTCTGAGGAACTGTTCTTTCTCATTGTCTGTGGCAACCTCTGAATCTATTTTCAACTCCGACTTATTTGGATTGCCAAATTCATCCGTCTTCCAGATGCATTTCTCAATCATCTCTTTCGTCTTGATTGACTGCTGATCCATCATACTCCCATATTTTTCGTAAAAAGCACGGAGAAGCAACATTAATGTAGTAAGCCTTTGCTGACCGTCTATGATTTCCTGTTTCTTGTCTTCATTCTTGAATGTAACAATCGGGCCAAGGAAATACTCATCGTTCGATGAGTTGAACTTTGAATAGTCATTTTCTGGAAATGCGAATGTAAAGATATCATCCCACAGCGTTTGACATTCTTTTTCCTCCCATGCGTAAGGACGTTGATAGTCAGGAATAAGAAAATCTGCCTTGTTGTCACTAAATAAATCTTTGATAGATTTCTGATCGATATTAAGTTTTGACATAGTTATAAGTTGTTGATTATTTTCTTTTCCTTTATATCCCTCTCTCTGCCCAGTCACCACGGTCGAGGTTGCGATAGCCGATGGCCTCGGCGATGTGCATGGACTCGACTTTCTCGCTGCCTGCGAGGTCGGCAATGGTGCGGGCCACCTTGAGGATGCGGCTGTAGGCACGGGCGGAGAGCT
This sequence comes from Bacteroidaceae bacterium, assembly GCA_017453445.1. Taxonomy (GTDB): domain Bacteria; phylum Bacteroidota; class Bacteroidia; order Bacteroidales; family Bacteroidaceae; genus Physcousia. Next base: position 4,397 of record JAFTEX010000116.1, on the reverse strand, counting down.
TCAGACGCTCCATGGCCATGCGGAGCATGTCGAGCGAGGCGGCATCGGGCTCGGCAAACTCGTGGAGCATGCGCTCCGTCATCTGGGCGTTACAGTGGATTCCCTTGAAGGACTTGAAGCGCTCTTCCTGAATCTTGCGGGCCTTGATGACGCGTTCGCGGATGGCAGCCGAGGGCTCGCCGGGCTGCATCTGACTGAGCTGTGCGAAGGGGACGGCCTGGATTTCGCAGTGGATGTCGATGCGGTCGAGCAGGGGACCGGAGATTTTCGACATATACTGCTGGATGCGTCCGGGCGTGCAGGTGCAATGGTGTGTGGGGTCGCCGTAGTAGCCGCAGGGGCAGGGGTTCATGGAGGCCACGAACATGAAGGAGGCGGGATAGGCGACGGAATACTTCGCACGGGAGACGTTTATCACCCTGTCCTCCAGCGGTTGGCGCAGGACCTCGAGGACGGAACGAGAGAACTCCGGGAGTTCGTCGAGGAAGAGCACACCGTTGTGGGCAAGGCTAATCTCACCCGGTTGGGGATTGACACCGCCCCCCACGAGGGCAACCTGAGAAATCGTGTGGTGGGGGCTGCGGAAGGGGCGCTGGGCGATGAGCGACGTGTCGCGGTGGAGCTTGCCCGCCACGCTGTGTATCTGGGTGGTCTCCAGACTCTCGCTCAGCGAAAGAGGGGGGAGAATGGTGGGCAGACGCTTGGCCATCATGGACTTGCCACTCCCGGGCGGGCCGACCATGACGAGGTTGTGGCCCCCGGCCGCTGCCACTTCCAAGGCCCGTTTCACGGATTCTTGTCCGCGCACGTCGGCGAAGTCCAGTTCGAACTCCGTCTGCCGCTGGTAGAACTCGGCACGGGTGTCCACCTCGGTCGGCCGGAGGGCATTGGGCTTCCCGTTGAGCAAGTCGATGACTTCGGCAATGTGTTCGGCCCCGTAGACTTCAAGCCGATTGACGACGGCCGCCTCGCGCACGTTCTGGCGCGGCACGATGAGCCCTTTGTAGCCCTGCTGGCGTGCCATGATGGCGACGGGCAGTGCTCCGCGCACGGGGAGCAGCGAGCCGTCCAGACTCAGTTCGCCCATCATCAGGAAGTCGCCAAGTCGGTCGGTCGTGACCTGGCCGTCGGTGGCCAGGATGCCGATGGCGATGGGCAGGTCGTAGGCCGACCCTTCCTTCTTCAGGTCGGCAGGCGTGAGATTGACGGTGAAGGCTTTCGTCGGGAATCGGTACCCATTGTTCTGGATGGCAGCCACGATGCGCTGGTGGCTCTCTTTGACGGCGTTGTCGGGCAGTCCGACAAGGAAGAACAGCACTCCCTTTGACGAGTTCACTTCGGCGGTGACGGGTATGGCTTGCAAACCTTGTACGGCTGCTGTCTTTATTTTAACAAGCATTGTTTTTCATGAAGTTTTCCTGCAAATATAAGGATTCTTAGGATAATCTTAAAGTATTTGCCGCAAAATTCGTAACTTTGCACCCGTTTTTAGTGCAAATGAATGAGACATAGACTTCTGATATTTGTCCTGCTGATGCAGCTTGCCGTGCCCGGACGGAGCCAGACGGCGGCTTTGCACGTGGCCATACTGGGAGACTCGAACACGTGGCTGGGAGGCGATGACTGCCGTAAGCCACGAGGATGGAACACATGGTTCCGGGAGAGCCTGGCCCCTGCGACGTGCCGGAGCTATGCCCGCAGCGGTGCCACCTGGACTCATACGGAAGACACCAAGCAGAACACGACGGAGGATACTGGCGTGCTGAGCGACGACAACGTGATATTCAATCAGGTGTGGCGCCTCCGGGATGCGGTGAGGCGCGGCGAGCAGGCTTGCCCAGACCTGATATTGATAGCCGCAGGAACGAACGACGTGTGGTTCCCCCAGAAACGTCCGCGGGTGTTTGCCCAGCGGGTGGATGAGGTGTTTGCAGCAACTGGCGAACCAGACCTGACAGCCGCCTCCGAGGCCTGGCAGACCCTGGCCGGGGCGGTGCGCAACGGTTGTGAGATGCTGCAAGAGAGTTTCCCCGACGCACAGATTATCCTGCTCACTCCCATGCAGTCCACCGCCATCGAGACGGCTGACATCACGAAGGCCGGTGACGTCATAGAGGCATGTGGGATGAGGATGAATCTGAGCGTGATACGCATGGATCGCGAGGGGTGTGTCAACAGGATGCGCGAGCAGCGTCGGATGCGCTACACCTACGACGGCACCCACACCAGCGAGGCCGGAGCGCGGCGCAACGGACGCTACGTTGCCAACCGAGTCCGCTCCCTGCTGGAGTATTGAAAAGTGAGAATGGAGTAAAAGTTAGGATATAAAAACTTGAGTTGGCAGCGTGAAACGCTCCCCTTCCTGATATGGTATTTTCTGATTTATTTTTCTTGTTCGTCTTTTTGCCGGCTTTCGCCCTTTGCTATCTGCTGGGAGCTGGCATCGACCGTCTGTTTACGAGGCCGGCTCAGCCCGCTTGCCACCGAGGCAAGAACCTGGCTCTTGTGCTCTTTTCCCTGATATTCTACGCCTGGGGTGAACCCGTCTACGTATTCTTGATGTTGGCCTGCGTGATGCTCAACTATCTGGCCGGCTTGCTCATCAATGCCCGGGAGGGAAGGGGGCGGGGCTGGATGTTGTGCTTCGGCCTGACGTGTAATCTGCTCATCCTCGGGACGTTCAAGTATCTGGGCTTCTTTGTGGCTCAGTTGAACGCCTTCGGCCTAAGTCTGCCCGACCCGGGCATATCGTTGCCCATCGGCATCAGTTTCTACACCTTCCAGTCCATCTCCTACCTCATCGATGTCTATCGTCGCCAGTCGCCCGTGCAGCGCCGTTTTGTCGACCTCCTGCTCTACATCTCCATGTTCCCGCAGCTCATTGCCGGCCCCATCGTGCGCTACGACACCGTGGCCCACGAAATCGGCAATCGCCATGTTGCGGCCAGCGATATGGCCGAGGGCGTGTACCGCTTCCTGCGCGGTCTGGGCAAGAAGGTGATTCTGGCCAATCAACTTTCGGAACTTTCCGACCAGTTCCTTGTCAACGGGTTGGCCGACCTGACCACTTCGGGAGCCTGGGTGGGCATCGTGGCCTTCACGTTGCAGATATATTTCGACTTCTCAGGCTATTCCGACATGGCCATCGGCATGGGACGTTGCCTCGGGTTCCACTTCAACGAGAACTTCCGCCATCCCTATTGCTGCAACTCCATCACCGACTTCTGGCGTCGCTGGCACATCTCGCTCGGCAGTTTCTTCCGCGACTATGTCTACATCCCCATGGGCGGCAACCGCAGTCATCAGGCTCTGAACATCATGGTGGTCTGGTTCCTCACGGGCATGTGGCACGGAGCCAGTTGGAACTTTATCATCTGGGGCGTATATTTCGGAATCATTGTCATGGCCGAGAAGTACACCTTGCTACGCATCGACCGCTACATTCCCCGTCCCCTGCTGCACATTTACAGCCTGCTGCTCGTTGTCCTGGGGTGGGGCATCTTCTATTTCGACGACTTCGACCGCATGGTGCTCTTCTTCCAGACGTTGTTCGGCCAGCGGGGTGCGCTCCACGACTTTGTCACCGTGAGTGCCCTGACGGACAATTTCTGGCTCTGGGTGGTGGCCCTCGTCCTGTGCCTGCCTGTCCGCACGGCAATGCTCACCGCCTTCGAGCGCCACACCCATGAGGGGGGCTGGGTGCGTGAGACGGGGCTTTTCGTCACTCGCCTTGTGGTGTCTGTTGTCGTCCTTGTGCTCAGTGTGGCCCTGCTTGTCGGAGCCACCAATAATGCCTTCATCTATACCCGATTCTGACCCCTTCGCCCACATGTAAGATTATGAAGCAAATCCTTTTAGCCCTTCTCGCTACTCTGTGTTTCCTCAGCCTCTCGTGGAGCACGCAGGCCCAGCCGGCCCGTCGTGCCCATCGGGGCATCATCGTGGCCGACACGGGCTGCGTGGTGCGGGCAATGGAACCCTACGGAGGCAGCAGTGAGGGTTGCGCCAACTACGCCCAGGTCGTGAATCTCTACAAAGTGGAGTTCCCCTTTGCGCGGGTCTACTGCATGGTCATTCCCACGGCGGTCGCCTTCTATTGCCCCGACACGGCACGCGTCTGGACCGATGACGAGAAAGTGGCTATCCAACACATCCATTCCCAACTTTTGCCAGGCGTGAAGCCCGTCAGCCTCATTCCAGTCCTGGAAGCGCATGTCGATGAACCCATCTATGCCCGTACCGATCACCACTGGATGCCCCTCGGAGCCTATTATGCCGCAGCCGAGTTGGCTCGCGTGGCGCGTCTGCCTTTTGCCGACCTGAGCCACTACGACCGTCATGTGATACATGATTTCGTGGGCACGATGTATCGCTTTTCACACGATCAGTCCATCAAG
>JAFTEX010000115.1 GCA_017453445.1 Bacteroidaceae bacterium | reverse complement strand
GCCGAGAACGTCGACACCTGGACCCTCTATGCCAGTGCCGTGGCTCAGTTGCTTGCCAAGGATGCCAGCGACCTGAACGAGGCATGGACCGTGTCCTATAACGGTGGTGAGGCGTTCGCCGTGACGTTCAAGAACCACGAAAAGGCCCCCTATCAGAGTGCCGTGAACTGTCTGGAGGAGATTGTGGACGGTTGCATCGACATCGCCAGCGAGGTGGGCACCGCCAAGATTGGTGAACCCCGCGACCTGTGGGTGGCCGGCAAGTACACCGAAGCAGTCTATGCCGTGGAGTCATGGTACAGCTACCATTCCATCGACGACTATGCCAACAACATCCAGTCCATCCGCAACGCCTTCAACGGCACCCGCGACAACACCGAGGAGGCTAACTCCATCGCCATGCTGGCCAAGAACACCGACGAGGCCGTCTACACCAGCGTGAAGACAAAGATTGATGCCGCCTACAACGCCATCAAGACCGGCATGACCGCTCCCTTCCGCGACCACATCGGCAACGCCACCGTACTGGCCGCCCAGGAGGCTTGCGCCGACTTGGTAGATGCACTGGAGAACGAACTGAAGCCCCTTGTGACCAAGGCTGAGGGTGACAATCTGGATGCCATCGTACAGACCTATGTGGAAAATGTGGTAGAACCCACCTATGCCGACCTCGTGACGAAGACCGCCGCCCTGAAGGATGCTGTCGATGCCCTGCGTGCCGAACCCAGCACCAAGGCCTTCGAGACCGCCGCAAAGGCCTGGATGGAAGCCCGCGAACCCTGGGAAACCAGCGAGGCCTTCCTCTTCGGTCCCGTGGCTGAACTGGGTCTCGACCCCAACATGGACTCCTGGCCCCTCGACGTGGATGCCATCAAGGACGTGATGAACAGCGGAAAGATTCAGGACCTCATCCAGTGGGAGGGAGACTATGACGAAGAAGATGAAGACATTGAGGCCGTGCAGAATGTCCGCGGTTTCCACACGCTGGAGTTCCTGCTCTTCAAGAGCGGAAAGCCCCGTACTTTCGTGAAATAAAGAATGAAACACTGCAGAAATAAAATTCTTTCATATACATTTTGGTGCGTTATCCTCATGGCCCTTTCGGGCTGTGAGGATGATGGCGCTCTTGACGTGACGGACATGGAGGTGCCCGAGGGCTATGCCCTTTCGGCAGGAACCTCCACCGTCTTCAAGAACTCGTCCTATGCCTACGACACCGATGCAGACTGGGTGGCAAACATTCCAGCCAATTCGAAGCGCTTCACCCACGGAGACCGCCTCTATGACAACCCGATGAACTCCGGCAACGGCCTGGGGCCTGTCTATGCGGGCTACTCCTGCGGGTCGTGCCATCGCAATGCAGGACGCACCAAACCCGCCCTCTGGACACAGACGGGCACAGACCCCGACGGCACACCCGTCTACGGCTCGGGCCAGTACGGATTCTCCTCAATGCTCGTGTATGTGACCCGCAAGAACGGAGCCTTCTTCCAAAACTACGGCCGCGTCATCCACGACCAAAGCATCATGGGCGTGGCGGCCGAGGGAAAACTGGAGTGCCGCTGGCACAAGGAGCAGTTCCAGTTCCCCGACGGGGAGCCTTACGAACTGGTCTATCCCGAGTACACCCTCACCGAGTGGTATGCTCCCAACTATCGCGACACCGACGAACCCATCCGCCCCGAGGATCTCTTCTGTACGGTGCGCATCCCCCTGCGCCACGTCGGTATGGGGCAGATGATGGCACTCGATCCCGCAGAGATAGAGGCACTGGCGGTAAAGTCAAACTACCCGGAGTACGGCATTTCGGGGCGGTGCAACTACATTACCGAACGTGGAAAGTTGCAGCTCGGCCTCTCCGGCAACAAGGCGCAACATGCCGACCTGACCGTGGAACTGGGCTTCTCCAGCGACATGGGTGTCACCAACAGCCGCTATCCCGAGGAAATATGCGAGGGGCAAAGGCAGATGCAGGAAGGCAGCATGATGGGGCTGCTGTATGACAAACTGGACATCTCGACCGAGGAAATGGAGGATGTGGACTACTATCTGCACGGACTGGGCGTACCCGCCCGCCGCTTAGGCTCGACGGTTACGAAGGTAGGCTACAAGGGACGCCAAATGACGGAACGCGAACTGGTGGCCATCGGCGAACAGAAGTTCTTCGAGGCCAAGTGTCAGCTGTGCCATGTCACTACGCTGCATACCCGTCCGCGCGGGGCCACCCTGCTCAACGGCACGGAACTGCCCTGGCTGGGCGGCCAGACCATCCACCCCTATAGTGACTACCTCCTGCACGACATGGGGTCGGAGCTGATGGGCGTGGGCCTAAACGATAATTACGTCAGCGGACTGGCCCGTGGCAACGAATGGCGCACCACACCGCTCTGGGGCATCGGCTTGCAGGAGAAGGTGAACGCACACACATACTTCTTGCACGACGGGCGTGCCCGCAGCCTTCAGGAGGCCATCCTCTGGCATGGGGGTGAGGGCGAGGCATCGAAGAATCTCTTCAAGCAGATGGAGAAGGACGATCGGAAGGCCTTGATAAAGTTCCTTGAAAGCCTGTAGTAAAACATTGAAACGGCGATATAACGATATAACGATAAATTCAGATGAAAAAGATTTCAATATTAGTATTCTTCGTTGCCATGATGCTGCCCACCTTGGCCGAGGAAAACAATGAGACGAGGATGGACGAGACTCCGGCACAAGGTCACATCGACATGGAGAACGGTGTGCTGGGCATTGCCGACGACCGCGGGTTCACCCTGCAGTCGAAGGACGGCAGGTTTGTGTTCAAACCCTACTTGTTCCTGCAGACGCGCGGACAACTCAACTACTACGACGACGAAGGACTGGATAAGGCCTACAACCAGGACAATGTGGCGAACTCGGGTTTTGCCATTCCATACGCCATACTGGGTTTCACGGGTAAGACGTTCGGAAAGCTGGACTACAACCTCTCCATCAATGCTGCCGCCAAAGGAGCCAATATACTGCAGCAGGCATGGATTGACTACAGTCTCAGTCCTGCGGCCCGCTTCCGTGCGGGAAAGTTCAAGACCCCCTTCACCCACGCCTATCTGACCACGCTGGGCGAGACGCTCTTCCCTGTGCTGCCCACTTCGCTCACGGCCACGAGCATCATGCCCCACACGCTGAATGCCGTCACGCCTCAGATTGGCACTGGCTTCGACCTGGGCGTGGAGTTCCATGGTACGGCCCGGCTGAATAAGAAGCAGAACAGCTGGCTTGCCGGTTACGAGGTGGGACTATGGAACGGCAGCGGGGCGGACATGAATGTGGCCTCGAAGACCTTCTCCGACGACTGGCATATCCCCTCGCTGCTGTATGCGGGCCGACTGACCTTCATGCCCTGGGGACAGATGCCCCCGACGCAGGGCAACAGCCGCATGCTGAGGGGCAAGCATATACTTTTCGGCGTGAGCGGCGGACTGAACGTGGAGAGCGAAAGCGAGAGCACCAACGATGCCCGCTTGGGTGCCGAGTTCTCGATGCTCTATAACCGTTGGTACGTGGGTGCTGAGGCCTATTGGATGCATGTAGGTTTCACCAAAAGGCAGAAGATTGACGAAAAGTTCAACTACTGGGGTGCCTACGCTCAGGTAGGTTACTTCGTTGTCCCTACTGTGCAACTGGGTATACGCTACGACTTCATGGACCGCAACAGTTCCTCGAAGGACGGTTTCCTGAACATGCCCGCCGTGGTCTGCAACTATTACATACCGAAGGTACATCTGAAACTCTCGGCCATGTACCAGTTCACGGGTCGCTATGGCCACGAAACGCAGCTGGACCGCGACAACGACGACCTGGGCATCTCCACCCATCACGCATCCCTTCAATTGCAATTCAGTTTCTAAATGACGATGACGATGATGAGTTATTTTAACCACAGATTACGCAGATTGCACAGATGCAATGCAGTCGTGCAAGAGCGTAGCCATAATCTGGGCAATCTGTGTAATCTGTGGTTTTTGTTATTCCTTTCTCTCTCTCTCGTCTCCTGCGATTCGGGTGACATCGTGGAGGGAGGCTATTCGGTGCAGGACAAGGGCAAGGTTGTGAAACTGACCGCCCGGGTGTCGGGTGTCGGCAGTTGGGCAAACGGCTACTCGGTGGCCTTGGCAGGCTTTGCCAAGGACGACAAGTACGCCACCATGCAACGTGCCTTGCCGGTCTCTACGGCCGACGGCACCGACGTGACACTCACGCTGAACAACATCACGGAACAGATATCGACCGTGGAGTTTGCCATCACCGACAACCTGCGCAAGCGCATCATCACGCTGGGGCGCATCGCGATGGCAGACTACGAGGATCAACAGGACACCATACGCATGGACCTGGGCACCATCGACCTCACCATGTTCGGGGCCTTGCAGCAGGGACTGTTCAACGTGGCCTGCATCCAGTGCCACGGAGGCAACGGGCGCAGTGCCGCAGGACTGGACCTGACCGAAGGCCACGCAAGGGAGAACCTCGTGGACGTGCCCAGCACCCGACGCGAAGGCATGATGCGCGTGGTCAGCGGCGACGCGCCGTCGTCCCTGCTCCACCAGATTCTGTCCGAAGGAGGCGAGGGCATCCTCGGGTACAACCACACCGAGGTCGTGAGCAGCCAGTTCAAGGAGAACGCCGAAGAGGTGCGCGACCTGCTCGACGAGTGGATTGGGACATTGAAAGTTGAAAATTGAAAGTTGAAAGTTGAAAATTGAAAATTGAAAGTTGAAAGTTGAAAAGGTGAAAAGTTGAAAAATTGAAAAGTGAAAGTTTTCAATTATCAACTTATTATTGTATCTTTGCACGCTATGAATTATAAGACAATACATATAGAGGACTTAGGGGTTACGCTGGAGTATGCTTTTTTCCGTCCGAAAGAGGGGGCAGGCGAGTGGCATGTGATGCTACACGTCGAGGCACGCCGCGAAAACTTCGAGGGACAGTTGCATCGCATCTACGAGGCCGAGAACCGACTGACACAAATGCCTGACTTCAAGGGGGCACGGTATGTGCTGAAGCGTTATTTCCTGTCCGACAGCACCAACCAGCAACCCCTGATGCGCCAGGAACCCGACGTGGCCATCTCCGTCATTCAGCAGCAGCCGCTCGACGGGTCGAAGGTGGCCGTCTGGCTCTATCTCGTAGACCAGTTTGATATATACAGCGAACACGGGGCCGTGGTCATGGAGCACAATGGCTACAAACACCTGTGGCGCATGGGCATGACCTCCACCGAGGGCGATTCGGCCCGGCAGACTGAGACGCTGCTGAACGATTATGAGGCGATGCTCTCCCACTTCGGCGGCACCTTGGCCGACAACTGCATTCGCACGTGGTTCTTCGTCCGAGACGTCGACACACAGTATGCCGGTATGGTACGTGCCCGTCGCGAGAACTTCGTTCGCGAAGGGCTGACTCCACAGACCCACTACATTGCCTCTACGGGCATCGGGGGCGGTCCGGCCGAGACAAAAGCCCTCATACAACTTGGCACATACGCCCTGAAGGGTTTCCAACCCGAGCAGCAGCAATATCTCTATGCCAAGACCCATCTCAATCCCACCTACGAATACGGTGTCACCTTCGAGCGCGGTACCAAGATGACCTACGGCGACCGTTCGCACATCTTCATCTCCGGCACCGCCAGCATCAACAACCGAGGCGAGGTCGTCCACGTCGGCGATATCCGGCTACAGACTCTCCGTATGTGGGAGAATGTCGAAGCCTTGCTCCACGAGGGCGACATGGATTTTCAGGATGTCATGCATCTGGTGGTATACCTGCGCGACACAGCCGACTACGAAGTGGTAAGCGAGATGTTCCGTGATCGTTTTCCCGACATTCCCACCATCATTACGCTGGCTCCTGTCTGTCGTCCCACGTGGCTCATCGAGATGGAGTGCATCGCCGTAAAAAACTGTAAAAATGAGAAATTCCCTTGTTTCTAAAATCCCCTTTATACTACTGTTATTGGCCGTGGCCGTTATAGCCACGGCCACTTTCGTTGAAGGTCGCTCGGGGTCGGCATACGCCCGGCAGGCCATATACGGAACGTGGTGGTTCGTAGCCCTCTGGGGAATGATTGCCGTGGCTGGATGCGGACTCCTATATAAACGGAAAATGTGGCGACGTCCGTCAGTCTTCCTGTTGCATCTGAGTTTCCTGTTCATACTGCTCGGGGCGTTCATCACCCACGTCACCAGCCGGGGCGGCATGACGCATCTGCGCGAGGGAGAGGCCACCCGCACCTATTGGGTGAAAAACGACCAGGGAGCTTACGTGGAGCCAGGGACGTTGCCGTTTTATCTGGCCTTGCACGATTTCCGGATTCTGTATGACGCTGACGGCATTACGCCAGCCGACTACGTCAGTCAGGTGGTCGTTTCGACACCGGAAGGGAAAGAAGAGTTCACTATAT
>JAFTEX010000114.1 GCA_017453445.1 Bacteroidaceae bacterium | reverse complement strand
GGACGATGGTAGAACACGTACCACTGGCCGTTGATCTCCTGCAGCGAGCCGTGGGTGTTGTGGGCGGCATTGGAGGTGACGAGCCGGGAACCGTCTTCACTGAGCACCACGCCACGGCTATCGACGAGCACGCCGCCTGAGCGCCAAGGCCCCAGGGGCGAGTCGCCATAGGCATAGCGCAGGGCAGAGTTCGTGTTGCCCAAGCCGTATTCCTTGCCGCTATAGCCCGAGAAGACCATCACGTACTTGTTGCCCACCTGACGAATACTGCTAGCTTCGAAGAAATTGAAGTCCAACGGGTTCTGCCCCTGATAGAGGGCGGGATAGGTGGAGCCTTCCTTGTCCAGCAGACGGCCATCGGCAGAGCAGGCAGGGATGAACGGGTCTATCAGTTCCGTGCCGGGACGTTTGCTGTACATCGTGTTCTGGTCCAACTGGCAGGCCGTGCTGTGCTGGAAGCCGTAGAAGACGTAGGCACGGAAGCCCTTGTCGAAGTCCTTATCCTTCTTGTCGGTGATGTTCTCAATGAACACCGACGGGTCGAAGTCAATCAGCGAACCTTCCACACAACGGGTGCCTTCGGCATTCAGGTTCACGGGGGTGAAGGGACCGTCGGGACGGTCGCTCTTGCAGACCATGGCAATGCGTCCCCATCCGCGGGAGTGCGGGTAGAGCCAATAGGTCTTCTTGCCGGTGGCTTTGTCCCTGACTTCCACGAGGTCGGGAGCATACATCGTATCCCACTGGCCACCCGTGAACCAGGTGAAGACGGGACCTTCGTCGCGCCACTGCGTCAGGTCCTCGACGGGAGCGGACCACATACGGATGTCTGGACCACAGTAGGCGGTGTTGGTAACGTCGTGGGAGCCAATGATGTAGGCACGGAACTTGCCCGGCTGGTCGGGGTCCTCGAAGACACGCGGCTCGCCATCGGGAAGGTGTTCCCACAGGGGAAGATAGGGATTCTGGGCACGGCTGACAACCGCCAGTGCGACGAAGGTTAGCAGGAGGAAGAAACGATTCATGACAATTAACGATTAACGATTCTGAACTAACTATTGAATAGAGGATTAAAGATGGACTCACGAAGTGATTTTGCGCTGCAAAGGTATGGTTTTTCATAGAAACAGACTTCCTCTGATGTTTTCTTTTCATATAATTTTGTTTCAAAAACGCTTTTTACTATCTTTGCCCACGAAAAACCAATCTCAAGGAACACAATGAATACAGAGAACCGCATTATCTGGCTGGACTGGCTACGTGTGTGTGCCTGCCTGATGGTCATGGTAGTCCACTCCACGGAGCCGTTCTATCTGGGCGGCCAGGGTGCCCGCATCCTCACGGCCACCGACGCCTTCTGGGCCTCGTTCTCCGACAGCTTCGTGCGCGCGTGCGTACCTTTATTTGTCATTGCCAGCAGCTACCTGCTGTTCCCCCTGAGAATGTCCACTGGAGCCTTCTTCCGTCGGCGATTGAGCCGTCTGCTGGTACCCTTTGTGCTATGGACCCTGGTCTATGCACTGATGTGGGGCGACCCCGTCCGTAATCTGAAGGGGCTGCTGCTGAACTTCAACTACGCTGCCGGGCACCTCTGGTTTGTCTATATGCTTTTGGGTGTCTATCTGCTGATGCCGCTGCTCTCGCCATGGGCTGAGCGAGTGGGCAAGAGAGAGCTGCAGGGTTACCTCGGCGTGTGGTGTCTGACGCTGTTCATCCCCTTCATCCGTGAGTGGGCCTCGGGCGGCGAGGTGCCGGTCATCCATGGCCCTACGGGCATCCCCAATCCTGCAGCCTACCCCTTGTGGGGCGAGGCGAGTTGGAACGGATATGGCACGTTCTACTATGTCAGCGGTTTCATCGGCTACCTGCTGTTAGGGCTGTATTTCCGCAAGTTCGTGCCCGAACTGTCGTGGCGCCGGACGCTGACCATCGGTCTGCCGGTGTGGCTGCTGGGCTTTGTGATCTGCTTCGGCGGTTTCCTCTTGCGCGTGTTCCAGACGGCAGATTCCTTCCCCCTCGAAGGGCCTGTGGACTACGCCGTAGGCTGGGAGACACCTTGGTACAACGACACCATCGGCGTGGCACTGATGGCCGTCGGATGGGTGATGCTCTTCCGCAAGTTCAAGGCTTCGAGCCGCACACTTGTGGCCGTCTCCAAGGCCAGCTATGGAATGTACCTCTGCCACATGATCGTCCTGGCACAAGCCTCGGAAATGATCAGCACCTGGATTGGCCAGGGCGCTGAAGGAAGCCTGGGCTTCTGGAGCACGCCCGCAGAGATACTGCTCACCGCGCTCACCACCTTCGTCATCACTGCCGTCGCCTGCACGCTCATCCAGCGGATTCCGAGGGTCGGGAAGTGGATTGTAGGATGACAAGTCCGAACCTAAACAGAACTATTGATCATGGAACAGAAAAGAAATGAACGACTGCAATCGCTCGATGCCCTGAGGGGCTTCGACATGTTTTTCATCATGGGTGGAGCAGGACTCCTGGCAGCCCTTGCCACATGGTTTCCCTGTGGTTTCACAGAGATGCTTGCCCGACAGATGGATCATGTGGAATGGAACGGCCTGGCCCACCACGACACCATCTTCCCCCTCTTCCTCTTTATCGCCGGCATCTCGTTTCCCTTCTCCCTCGAGAAGCAGCGCGCAAGCGGTCGCAGCACGTGGCAGATCCATCGCAAGGTCCTGCTCCGAGGACTGGTATTGTTCTTGTTGGGAGTGGTTTACAACGGTTTGCTGAGCCACTGGGATTTCGCAGATGCCCGCTATGCCAGCGTTCTGGCACGCATAGGCTTCGCCTGGATGTTTGCAGCACTCATCTTCTTGCACACCGGTTGGCGCAGCCGCGTGGGAATCACCGTCTTCCTGCTTGTCGGCTATTGGTTGTTGGTGCGTTTCGTGCCAGCTCCCGACGCGATGGGCGAAGGTGTCTATACGGCGCAGGGCAGCATCGTAGGATACATCGACCGCATCCTGCTACCCGGCAAAATCTACTACGGGAACATCGACCCCGAAGGCATCCTCAGCATCATCCCCGCTATTGGCACGGCCCTGCTGGGGATGTTCACGGGCGAGTGGGTGAAATGGGAACACGAGGGGCTCACCCCTGGAAAAAAGGCGGCATGGATGACCGTGGCTGGCATTGCGCTGCTGGTCATAGGCCTGCTCTGGAGCCTGGATTTTCCCATCAACAAGAAGCTCTGGACCAGCAGCTTCGTCTGCGTCGTGGGCGCCTATTCCCTGTTGATGTTTGCACTGTTCTACTATCTCATCGACGTGCTTGGCTGGCGCCGCTGGATACTGTTCTTCACGGTCATCGGCCTGAACAGCATCACCATCTATCTGGCCCAGAAGTTCATCAACTTCAGCTTCACGGCTGAAAAGATCTTTGGCGGCCTCATCAACCTACTGCCCGAACAGGCTCAGCCGTTCTTCACCAGCGCCGCTTACATCACCGTGTGCTGGGTGTTTCTCTACATACTCTATCGCAAGCGTATCTTCCTGAAAGTATAATTTATTTTATAACGGGGATAGAAGGAATCGGAGTCACTGCCATGGGAACCAGGATGGCGGCATGGGCCGCTTGCTGGGCGAGTGCTGCTTGTTCCGGGCTGACGCCTTTCGGACGAGTCTTCAGACCTGTAGCACTGATACCCGTCAGTGCCTCCAGCCAAGTGCAGGCGGCGATGTAGCGACCGATGGTGTAGTTCAAGTGGAAGCCATCGCGAGTGAGTTCGCGGTTCACACCCAAGTCGTCACCTGATGCCGCAGAACCAGACAGAGAAGAGGTGCGGGCATTCTGGATTGCAGTGCCTGAAGGAATATAGAACGAAAGGTCATCACGGTGGTAACGCATGGTCTGCTCCACGGCCGCTGTGATGTAGGAGTACATCAGGAACTGGCTACGGTCATAGTTCTTGAAACCGCCGTGGTCGGAGTCCTGCGCGTAGGCCCATGTCTGGTGGAAGCCCAAGCGCACAGAATCCACGAGTGCCAGAGCCTTCACATAGCCGATGAGCGAACTCAGCCCCGGTTCGTAGCTGTCCGGAAGTCCGGCTTCCTGACTGACTTGCTGGAAGGTAATGACATCCCAAGGCTCGTCCGTGATGATCTCGCGCAGGGTGCGTTTGCCCAGGTTGGTCCGAGTGCCATCGACCACCTTGTGATATTCCGTGGAAGCGGCACGTGAGGAGGCGTCATGCCAGTGTGCCGACAGGCTCCACCCACCACGATAGGCATTGCCGATTATCAGATTCACTCCTGCCTCGCGACCGAGTTCATAAAGGTATTGCTCCACGGCATCGGCAGAGAATGAATTGCCGATTGCCAACACCCGCAGTGTCTGCGGTGCCTGGCCTGCCATCCTTCCGACAAAGAGGCAGAGTACGAACAAAAAGGAAAGACGTGTCTTCATAATCGTCAGTTTTAAACAGTATTTTCGTTATCTTCTAAGCTATTGTCTATATGCTTGAGCAGCCATGGTTGCGCTCTCTTACTTTTCTGCTGCAAAGTTACGAATAATCCTTCGAAAAGCATGCTTCCGGCTTACTTTTCTCAACTTTTTGCGCTAAAAATTTTGCGATGTTCTCAGAAAGCGATACTTTTGCAGTTGAAATAACGAATATCAATCTTCTTATGAAAGGCTTTATTGCAACTCTACTCTTGGCATTTGCCAGCACAGCGGTCTTCGCTCAGCGCAATCCTGTACCGGGTTATATCATCACAAATGAGAATGACACGATATATGGTACCCTGGACTATTTGTCTGATGAAGAAAACTGTAGGTCATGCTTCTTCAAGCGCAATGGCAGTGAGGAATTCCAGTGCCTCTTCCCAAAAGAATTGAATGGTTACAGGTTCAGTAACAACGGGGCATATTACATCACACGAACTTTTGATGTAGAAGGAAGCGAACGAACCATGTTTGCCGAATACCTAATTAAAGGAGGTGTCAGTCTCTACCGCCTCACGACCGACAAGCGGTCCTATTTCTACTTCGAAGGAGAGGACGGGAAAATTACGGCCATAAGCGCAGATGCGACAAAAGCTGTCTCCAATGAATATGAGGCACAACATGGTCCTTACTGGGATAGATACAGACAATTGTATCCCATCTTTTACAAAGATCCACAGACACTGGACAAACTACGCAATGCACCACGAGATGCTGAGACGTTGACCGCCATAGTTAAGAACTACGATGAATTGTTCTGCACAGACGCGGGCGAATGTGTGAAATTCCTATATGATGAAAAGAAAACACGTAAATTCCAGGCACGCTTTTTGGCTGAAGCTGGATGGGTGTTTGGTTCATACAAATCAGACGATTACAAAGATCCGAATACGCACACGTTCAAAGTAGCCATCGGTGTTGAGATGAACTCTAAACGTTTAGCACCCGCTCTTTTTTACCACCTGAAAGTGGGATACAGTCATTGGAGTGTGTCTGGACGAAATGACGATGGCCAATATAGGACAGACACTTACGAATTAGTGCAAGCTAATTTGGGCCTCTCGTACCATTTCCTACACAAGAAGAAGAGTACACCTTATCTTATTGCAGGCATTTGTCTACCTTATTTCGGAGTGTACGGAGGCATCGGTTATGAAATGTCTATACTTAAATCCTCTAAACTTCAATTCTCCGTCCTCGGAAGTTGGAACACGGGTTGGAGCGGAGACTTCAACATTTCATACGTCAACGCCAATATTGGTTTCGTCTTATAATCAGACACTTAGTTGGGAATAAGTGTGCTTCTGCCTCAGATGATAAGCCACGAGCAGACTGCCTGAATACATCTCAGGAATGGGATCAAGACGGGAGGCAGCAAGGTTGGCTATGCGATCTGCGGCGAAGTCTTGTCTGATGCGGCGGAACTCACGACGTGCCTGCCAGACGGCGAGGAAACTGCGCCCTTCACCTTTCAGGAGAAAAACGAGGGAAGCCAAAGCATCGAGCCAGAAGCGCAAGAAGAAGACTGTACGCAAACGCCTCTGGGGCAAGTTCTTGTAAAGGAGCAGCAAATTGTTGCGGAAGTTCAGGAAGGTCTTACGAGGGTTCTCCTTCGGCAGGGTGCCGCCGCCCAAATGATAGACGACGCTCTGAGGCACGCAGACGATGCGATAGGCACGTGAGCGCAAGCGCCAGCAGAGGTCTATCTCTTCCTGGTGTGCAAAGAAGCGGCCATCCAACCCTCCGACTTCCCAATAGACAGCAGAACGGATGAGCAAGGCGGCCCCGGTAGCCCAGAAAATGTCTGCCACCTGATCATACTGCCCTTCGTCAGCCTCCACCGTGTCAAAGATACGACCCCGACAGAAGGGATAGCCAAGCGCATCGATGTAGCCACCAGCCGCCCCGGCATATTCGAAGTGGGTCGGTGTGTGGTGGGCACGCAACTTAGGCTGGCAGGCTGCTACGTCCGGATGATTCTCCATATAATCAAGCATAGGTTGCAGCCATCCCTCGGGCACCTCGACATCCGAGTTGAGGAGGAGGTAAGAATCATAGCCCTCCCCCACCCTACGCAGGGCTTGGTTGTAGCCTTCGGCAAAACCATAGTTTTTGTCAAGCGTGACGGCCTCCACATCCGGGAACTCGGCAGCCAAGACTGCAAGGGAGTCGTCCGTGGAACCATTGTCAGCCACGATGACGCGGGCACTCCCGGCAGGAGTATGCGCGACAACGCTTGGGAGGAACCGGCGCAGCATCTGGGCACCATTCCAGTTGAGTATGACGATAGCAGTGTTCATTCGGCAATAAGGGCAGTTTGATCGGCATTGAAACCTACGAGGTGCAGGGGAAGGATGTGATTGTCGCTCCCTTCGCCTCGGTATTCCACTTTGATATAATTATCGGTGAATCCATTATAGACGCCGCGAACGCGGGAATGCTCCAGGAGAACGGGGCGTGACTGACCGACGAAGTGTTCGTAGAAAGCATGAAGCTTGCGATTGCTGATCGCCAGAAGGCGCTGACTCCGCTCGTGCTTCTCCTCGGGACGCACCACATGAGGTATGCGCAAGGCAGCCGTGCCTGGACGTTCGCTATAGCTGAAGACATGAA
>JAFTEX010000113.1 GCA_017453445.1 Bacteroidaceae bacterium | reverse complement strand
GGGATTTAGAGGGGGGAGCAGTCCCCTCCCTAATGGGAGGGGCACCACGGCTCAATGGAGATTTAGGGGGGGCGGCAGTCCCCTCCCTGACGGGAGGGGCACCACGGCTCGATGGAGATTTAGAGGGGGCAGGGGGGAGCCTGCCTCCTCAAGGGATGGAGTAGGGGGGAAGGAGGTTTACTTCAGGGCCTTGTTCAGCATGTAGTAAACTTCGTTGTTGCGGAGCTGCTGCTTGAAGGAGCTGATGCAGGTCTGCTTGTTGATCTTGACATACTCGATGCCCGTCATCTCAGCGAAGTCTTCCCAGTACTCCTCGGTGATGTCATAGGAGAATGCGCTGTGGTGCGTGCCGCCAGCCAGGATCCATGCTCCAGCGCCGATTTCGAACGTGGGCTGGGGTACCCAGAGTGCGCTGGCCACGGGCAGCTTGGGCATGGGCTTGGGCTCGATGCACTCTACTTCCTGTGAGATGAGGCGGAAGCGGTTGCCGAGGTCCACGATGGTAGCCTTGAGGCCGGGACCAACCTTGGAGGTGAAGACGAGTCGGGCTGTCTGCTGCTTGCGGATGCCGATGCCGAGGAAGTGAACCTCGAGCTTGGGCTTGTTCTCAACAGCGATGAGGGGGCATACCTCAAGCATGTGGCTCTGCAGGCAGGAGCTGCGGTCGCCGGCAAAGTTCAGGGTGTAGTCCTCGAGGAAGGAGCAGCCTGTAGGCAGGCCCTGTGAGATGACCCAGAGGGTGCGATAGAGGCAAGCTGTCTTCCAGTCGCCCTCGGCACCGAAGCCATAGCCTTCAGCCATCAGACGCTGAGAAGCGAGGCCGGGAATCTGGTCGAAGCCGCAGAAGTCGGGAGCGTCGATGTCGGCATCGCCGAGGTCGTCGAAGTTGGTGGTGAAGGCGGTGGCGCCTTCGTCCTTCAGGACGCGGCGGAGGGCAATCTCAGCCTTGGCAGCGTTGTGCACTTTCTCCCAGTAAACCTTTTCGCCGCTCTCGTCGATCTTGATCTCATAGAGCTTCTTGTACTCTTCCACGAGCTCGTCGGCCTCGGCGTCGGTGACCTTCTTGTAGTAGTCCATGAGGCTGCTGACGGGGTAGTAGTCCACGTGGTAGCCCAGACGCTGCTCGAACTCCACACGGTCGCCGTCGGTCACGGCCACGTTGTTCATGTTCATACCGAACATGAGGCAACGCACGTTGTGAGCGTCAGCCACGCCGGCAGCCACGCGAGCCCATACGGCAATCTGCTTCTGAGCCTTCTCGTCCTTCCAGTAGCCACAGACGACCTTGCGGGCCACGCGCATGCGTGTGCAGATGTGTCCGAACTCGATGTCGCCGTGGGCGCTCTGGTTGAGGTTCATGAAGTCCATGTCGATCTCGCCCCAGGGAATTTCGGCGTTGTACTGTGTGTGGAAGTGGAGGAGGGGCTTCTGCAGCTGCTGCAGACCCTTGATCCACATCTTGGCAGGGGAGAAGGTGTGCATCCAGGTGATGATACCTACGCACTTCTCGTCGTTGTTGGCGGCCAGCATGACCTGCTCCACTTCCTTGGAGCTGTTGGCTGTGCCCTTGTAGACAATCTTCACGGGGATGTTGCCGCTGTCGTTAAGGCCGGCTACCATTTCCTTGGAGTGAGCGTCAACTGCTACGACTGCGTCACCTCCATAGAGCAACTGTGCACCAGTTACCCACCAAATTTCAGAGTTTTCAAACATTTTGTAATAGGCCCCCTATAACTCCCCGATGGGGAGGACCTAAAAGGGGCATTGGGTCTGTTGTTAGTAATTATGATTTATTGTTTGTTCTTTTTGCTTACTTGCAGGCGCACACAGTAGCTCCATTCTCCGAAGCTGTACCATCCGCTCGTCCAAGTTTCGCCTGGCTTCAGGTCAATGTCTTGTCGATAGTGCTTGTCAGTATAGAGATGGACAGCCTCCTCATCGGCCCTCAGGAAATAGAATGTATAGGACTGATAGCCTCCGTAACTGTCACGGCAGTTCTCAGGCGTCCAATGAGGCGATTTGCCTCCTATCAGATCAGAGACAGGACACGTGAAACGGTCAATGCCTCCCATATCACGTCCGGTCACTTCACACTCTTTTGAACTGTCTTCTTCAAGGACCAGTTCGTATTCATTCCAATCGATAGCCATAGTTGATGAAGAATTAAATGAGTCCGTTCCTTACTGCATACTCCCACGCGTCGTGGTCTATCTGCTGCATGGTTCGTACACCTTTGGGCAGCTCGCTGACAGGATAAGTAGCCACTTCGATGCTCAGAGTAATCCGATGTCGGCATTGCCCCTCTTCGTACCAGTCTGATGTCCATTCATCGGTAACGTCGAGCTGGATTTCCTCTTCTTCTTCTTCGCGAGCCACTTTGAGCCTTACTGTGTTATCGGCACCGAGAAACGTGAAACAATAGGAACCCGAGTAGGGCGGGTGGTAGAAGCCGCCGTGGCGGTTCCACTCAATCTGCTGCCCATCCTTGAGCCCTTTAATATGCTGCCGCCAGTCGTCATTGGTGACGACATTGTCAGCATCCTCGATTTCTAAGAAAAGACGCAGGTCCCAATTGTCCCACTCTGTACCCATAGTTATTAAGTTTTTTTTGATTCTGTACTGTTTGAGCAAGCCCGATACACTATCAGTGCTTTTGACCTTTTTGCCCGTAGTAGGCGTTGGGTCCGTGCTTGCGGTTGTAGTGTTTTTCCACGAGCAGCGGATTCATCGTCAGATTCGGGTTGACGCTGAAGGCTACGAAAGCCATCTTGGCGCATTGCTCCATTACCTTGGCGTTATAGACGGCATTGTCCGGAGAGGTGCCCCAGGAGAAGGGACCATGGTTCTTGACGAGTACGGCGGGGGTGTGGTCGGGGTTGATCTTGCGTATGTTCAGAATCTCGTCGACGATGACGTTGCCCGTCTCCAGCTCATACTGTCCCTCGACCTCCTCGCGTGTCATGTCGCGCGTGCAGGGGATGTCCTTGTAGAAGTAGTCGGCGTGTGTGGTGCCGATGTTGGGAATGTCGCGTCCGGCCTGGGCGAAGGCGGTGGCGTAGGTGGAGTGGGTGTGTACCACGCCCTGGATGTTGGGGAATGCCTTGTAGAGGACTAGGTGTGTGGGTGTGTCGCTGCTGGGGTTGAGGTCTCCCTCGACCACCTTGCCGCTCTCGAGATCCACGACGACCATGTCGCTTGCCTTCATCTCGTCGTAGCTGACGCCGGAGGGTTTGATGACCACGAGTCCTTTCTCACGGTCAATGCCGGAGACGTTGCCCCAGGTGAAAATTACCAACCCTTGCTTGACGAGGTCGAGGTTGGCCTTGAAAACTTTCTGCTTGAGTTCTTCTAACATGAGATTTTAAGTTTTGTTTAGTTTATGGTTGAGGTCATATATCGTTGGAGTGACCTGCTATATTATATATAATAAGGTGTAGAGGTGTCAGAGTTTGAAGTGCTTGTCACGCTGGTAGGCTCTGTTGTTGAACCTATAGAGTGCAGCTCCGCGTCTCGACGTCAGTTTGTCGATCTCATCGGTTTTTTCGATGAAAGGAATCTCAGCCACGCGCTTGCGGAAGTTGCGCTTGTCGATGCTTTCGCCGAGAATGGCTTCGTAGAGCATCTGCAGCTGAGTGAGTGTGAAGAGGGGAGGGAGGAGTTGGAATCCTACGGGGCGCTTGGATATGCTCTCGCGCAGCATCCGCAGGGATTGGCGTACCATTTCGGTGTGGTCAAACAGGAGTGGGGGCAACAGGGTGATATCCTCCCAATAGGCAGAGTGCTCGCGGTTAAGTTCCTTGTCCACGCGTGCGATGTCCAGCAGGGCGGAGTATGCCACGGAAACCACGCGGTCGCCGGAGTCGCGGTGCACGCTGCCGAAGGCACCCACTTGCTTCATATAGACATCTTTCAGGCCGGTCAGTTCCGTAAGAACGCGGGCTGCAGCATCATCGACGTCTTCATCTTGCCGGACAAAACCACCCATAAGCGACCATTCGCCGGCATGAGGTTCGAAGGGCCGCTTCTGTAGAAGTACTTTCAGGTGACCACGTTCAAAGCCGAAGATGATGCAGTCTACGGCCACGTGGAATTTCGGATATTCTTGATAGAACTGGGAGGACATTAGTCTATAGATGGAAAATAGAAAATGGGAAATGGAGAATGGAAAATGGACAATGGGAAGCGGGCAATGGGGAATGGAACTTATTGCCCATTTCCCATTGTCCATAGAATCTTGACCTTACCAGAAGTAAGCGTAGAAGCAAGCGCAGAGGCCCACGACGAGGAGGGTGCCGAGGATATCCCATACGCCCCAGCTCTCGCGGATGCTCTGTTTGAACTCGGAGGTGAAGGTGATGGCATCGACCTGGGCCTTAGTGGGCGCGGGTGTGAAGAAGCTGACGCAGACCATCAGGATGATGATGAACACCAGCAACCAGCACTCGAAGATGAGCCAGTTTGTCTGCCAGAACCAAGTCGTGTTCTCCCAGAAGGCACCTTCCATGACAGCCTTTCCGCTGTCTGTGAGCACATTCGTGAGCAGACGGACCATGCCGATGACGAAACCACCGATGAGTCCCCATTCACCAGCCTTCGGAGTAATCTTCTTTGAGAAGATACCGAGGGTGAAGACGGCCACCATGGCGGGAGCAATCAGCGACTGGATGTCCTGCAGGTAGCTGTAGAGATTACCCATAGACATCATCACGGGCATCCAAGCTAGGCCGAGCAGCACGACGACGACCGTTGCCATGCGTCCTACGAAGACGTAGTGAGCCTCGGACATACCCTTCTTCATGGGCTTGTAGAAGTCCTCTGTGAAGAGCGTGGCGCAGCTGTTGAAGAAAGCAGCCAGAGAGGCAACGAGAGCGCAGACGAAACCGATGGTCACGATTCCCTTGATGCCGGCGGGCAGGATGTTCTTCACCATCATAGCGAAAGCGCCATCGGTGGACTCGTGGTTGGTGATGTCCATCACGATGCCGCTGTCGGGATTCTGGGACAGGGCATAGGCAATCATGCCAGGGATGAGGAACATGAAGCAGGGGAGAATCTTGAAGAAACCTGCGGCGATGGTACCACGACGGGCGCGGGCCATCACTTTGGCGTTGTCCTCACCGGGAACCTGACCGAGCACACGCTGTACGATGTGCTGGTCGGTGCACCAGTACCAGAAGCCGATGATGGAAGCGCCGAGGAAGACGACGTAACCCGGGAACTGCGGATACATCGGGTCGGCGGGGTCGGTGTGGAACATGTGTGTGGTGCCGAAGCCGTCGTGAGCGGCGTTGCAAGCAGTCATCATGTTGGCCCATCCTTGAGTGATACTGCCGTCACCAAGGGCCGAGAGACCCAGGAACAGAACGAGGAAGGAACCGATGATGAGGATTGGAGTCTGAATGGTGGAGAGGGTCATGACACCCTTCATGCCGCCGAAGACCGTGAACACTGCGGTGATGGCAATGAGGCCGATGGCTCCGTACCAGAAGGGGATGCCCAGCAGGTACTTGAAGAAAATACCACCAGTGAAAGCCGTCACGCTGACCTTTGTCAGCACATAGGCAACGAGCGTGATGATTGACAGCCAAGAACCTGTGCGCTGGGTGTAGCGCATCTTTAGGAAGTCGGGCATGGTGATGATCTTGCCCATCTTGTTGATCATCAATTGATAGAAAGGAACGAACAGCCAGCCGAGGATGAGGATCATCCAGCCCTGCATCTCCCAGTGAGCCATGCCAACGCCGTCCTTGGCGCCCGTGCCGGCCAGACCTACGAGGTGCTCCGAGCCGATGTTGGCTGCAAAGATAGCCATACCGATGACGTACCAAGGCTCGCCCTTGCCGAAAAGGTAGGCGGAGGAGTCTTCGCCCTGTTGTGCTTTCTTATCTTTCCAGATGGCGTACCAGACGGCTGCCACTACGCCAATGAGGCCGATGGCGAGAATCGCCCAGTCCAGCCAGATAAATTCATGAGATGTCCAATTCATGTGTGTAAATTCGAATGGAGTTAATACTTATTTCTTTATTTATACTTGATTTACTTGACGCTGAACTTATATGCGCAATGGCTGGTATAGGTCTCGCCGGGGTTGAGTGAAGCGCTGGGCCATCCTTCGAGGTTCGACTTGTTGGGGGTGTCGGGGTACTTTTGGGTCTCCAGACAGATGGCAGCGTGCTGGTTATAGGTGATGCCCTTCTTGCCCACGGCTGATCCGTCGAGGAAGTTGCCGCTGTACACCTGTATGCCAGGTTCGTCCGTGAAGACCTCCATCAGAATGCCTGTGGCGGGGCTGTAGATGCTGGCAGCCACTTGGGTGTCGTCACCCTTCGTGTTCAGGCACCAGTTGTGGTCGAAGCCGTTGCCATTCTTGATTTGTTCGAACTCGAAGTTCTTGATGTCCTGACCTGCAGCATGAGCTGTGCGGAAGTCCATGGGAGTGCCCTCCACGGGAGCAATCTCGCCGGTAGTCATGAAGGTGCTGTCCACGGGAGTGTACGTGTCGGCATTCACATACAGCTCATGATTGGTGATGGGCTGAGTGGGGTCGCCGTTGAGGTTGAAGTAGCTGTGGTTGGTCATGTTGATGACGGTGGGAGCTGTGGTCGTGGCCTCGTAGCGGATGTCGAGTGTGTTGTCTTCGGTCAGCGCGTAGGTCACCACGGCAGTCACTTCGCCCGGGAAGTTGTTGTCGCCGTCGGGGCTTACGATTTTCAGGCTGATGGCATTGTCCGAAGCCTGAGTGACCTGATAGACCTGATATTGCCATCCCGTGGGGCCGCCGTGCAGGCAATGGCCGAAGTTGTTCTGCGGCAGTTGGATCTCCTGGCCGTCGACGGTGATGCGGCCCTGGTTGATGCGGTTTGCATAGCGACCAATGGCAGCACCGAAGTCGCTGGGATGGTTCTCGCGGTCCATGAAGGTGGCAACGTTGTCGAAACCGAGGACGACGTCCTTCAGGTTGCCATCGCGGTCGGGAACCATGATGCTGACGACACGTCCGCCGAAATTCGTCACACAGACTTCCATGCCTGCGGCATTCTTCAGCGTGTAGAGCTGGGTGCCGGCAACGCTGTCTACGAACAGTTCGGGATTCAGGCCGCTGAGTGTCAGTTCGGCCTCAGCTTTCTTCGGCTCGGTACATGCAGAGAGCATGACCAGTGCAGCACCAGCTGCGAGCATTCCTTTCGTAAAAGCTTTCATTGTTTGTTTGATTTTAAATGTTAGTATGAGAAATATGGATTCTTTTTGGTCTTATTTGGGCGCTTTTTCCCTTAAATCGCCCTCAAAGATACCTATTTTTTTTTGTAGTTGGTGTGTCCACGACACTTTTTTTTCATTCTACCCGAAATTTTTCTTAAAATCTTTGCATTTTGGCCTATTGATGACAACTTTTGCTCCTCAAAACCGTCTATTTTCTCACTTTTGCTTGCTTCTTTGGTGCGGAAATGCTTTTTTCTTCACTTTAAATTTGGATGAATCATAAGAAACCGCTACCTTTGCACCCGATTTTCGGGGTGTAGCGCAGTTGGTAGCGTTCCTGGTTTGGGACCAGGCGGTCGCCCGTTCGAGTCGGGTCGCCCCGACAACCTAAGGGTTGTAAACGCAGAAGAGCGGAATCTGATTTCTCAGACTCCGCTCTTCTTGTTTTTGTGAGTAGGGTGGATTAGCAGAGCTTGCGGGCACCGTCGCCAATGACCACGTCGATGATGACGGGCTCCTTGCCGAACTTAGCCTTGAACTGCTCCTTGACGGCCTT
>JAFTEX010000112.1 GCA_017453445.1 Bacteroidaceae bacterium | reverse complement strand
TGGTGTTGCAAAAGATGATAACCGCGTCTTTGCTCAGTTTGCTCGTAGTGTAATTAGCGGTCAAGATATAGTGTTGCATACTACAGGAGACTCTTCAAAACCATATTGTGATACGATTGATTGTCTCGCGGCGATATTATGTGTGTTGCTCAGAGGTAGGGATGGAGAAGCATATAACGTAGCAAATCCTTCTACATATATTTCTATTAAGGATATGGCTTTTTTTGTTCGTGATACTTTTGCCCCATCTATTGATGTCAAAATAGAAGAAAAGTCTACCGCATCTTATGCTCCCATTACTAAAGTGCCATTGTCCGTGGATAAACTATTAAGCCTCGGTTGGAAGCCCCAATGCGGGTTAAAAGAGATGTTTGAAAAGCTTATTGCTTGCATCAAATAGAGAACATAGAAGCAATCTTCTATACGCGTGTATACGATGAAAATATTCATTAATGCATACGCTTGTAGCCCAGGGATGGGGAGCGAACCTGGGATGGCATGGAATTGGTGTGTGAATCTGGCAAAATATTGTGAGTTGTATATCATTACGGAAGGAGAGTTCCAGGATAAGATAGAAACTGCACTTGCCTCGTTGCCTCAGGGGGGGGATATGCACTTTTATTATAATCCTGTTTCAGACAGGGTGCGCAAGATGTGCTGGAATCAGGGGGATTGGAGATTCTATAAGTACTATCGTGAGTGGCAACTGAAAACTGCGGACATCGCTCGGGAGATTTGCAGAAGAGAGCAGATAGACATACTTCACCAACTGAATATGATAGGCTTCCGGGAACCTGGCTATTTATGGAAGGTAAGCCAAGAAACTGGTATTCCGTTCGTCTGGGGGCCAATTGGCGGTTTAAAGCAATTTCCAATAAATTATGCGGATACAGGAGGGTTGAAGATGAGATTGTTCCTTGCCTTAAAGAATAGAATCAATATCTGGCAGTTGAAGAACTCTTCAAGAGTTGATAAGGCTTTTCGGCAAGCGTCCCTGCTTATTTCTTCTATTCCAGATTCATATAGGGCGATAAAGAAATATAAGCACTTGGAGTCTGTCGTTATACCTGAAACGGGTACAAACATTCCTTACTTTAATGGACAATGCCACTTTGACTCTGAAATTTTTACGATTCTATGGGTTGGGAAATTTGATTTCCGTAAGCGATTGGATTTGGCCATTAAAATAATGAAACATGTAGAAGGGGTGTATGCGTCAGTCGTGTTGAAGGTATTAGGAACAGGCTCTGAAAGACAAATAGAAGAGGTAAAAAAATTAGCAAGTGTTTTGGGGGTGAAAAATGTGGAGTGGAAGGGGAATCTGCCACATGATGATGTGCAACGAGAGATGAGACATGCCCATTTGTTTCTATTTACAAGCGTTAGCGAGGATACCTCCTCGGTTGTTCTTGAGGCCGTAAGCAATAATCTGCCCGTCATCTGTTTCGATACATGTGGTATGTCTGCCGTAATTGATGAGAAGGTTGGCATAAAGATTCCTTTGACGACTCCTCAACAATCAGTGAAGGACTTTGCTGATAAGATAACGTATTTATATGAGCATCGTGACGTCCTGAAGCAGATGAGTGAGAATTGTGCCGAAAGGGCTGAGGAACTTTCATGGGATAATAAGGCTCGTCAAGTCGTCGAGTTGTACGAGAAGGCGGTACGGAAACGGGTATAAAAAAAGAAGGTTGTCTCACGACAACCAATCTTTCATTAACCTTAAATCTAATACCATGAAAAACACTGATGCAAAGGTACGGACTTTTTGCAAGTCTGCAAGAGAAATGAAGGATTTATTGTAAAAAAGTGGTTTTTTCTTGATATATATCAATTACGTCATAGTAAAAAAGACTAAAAAACGATAAAAAGTAACGAAAAGGAGGCTGAGAGTGAAAGATGCGTTGATTGTTGTGTCGGGAGGAATGGATTCCACGACGATGTTGTATGAGTACAGAGAGGAGATAGCACTGGCGGTGACGTTCGATTACGGGGCCAACCACGGGCCGAAGGAGATTCCGCTGGCACGGATGCATTGCGAACGGCTGGGCATTCCTCATATTGTGGTGGAGATTGATGTGATGAAGAAGTATTTCCGCTCTTCACTGCTGAGTGGCAGCGAGGCGATTCCCGAGGGGAACTATGACGACGAGAACATGCGCTCGACGGTGGTGCCGTTCCGCAATGGCATCATGCTGTCGATAGCCTGCGGCATGGCCGAGAGTCGCGGACTGAAGCGGCTAATGATAGCCAACCACGCGGGCGACCATGCGATATACCCGGATTGCCGCCCGGGATTTGTGGAGGCGATGAGCCGCGCCACGCAGGAGGGAACGTATGACGGGATTCGTATCGAGGCACCGTACACGAACCTAACGAAGGGGGAGATAGCCCAAAGGGGCAAGCGTCTGGGGCTGGACTACAGCGAGACGTGGAGCTGCTACAAGGGCGGCGAGAAGCATTGCGGGCGATGCGGTACCTGCGTGGAACGCCGAGAGGCACTGGCCGAGGCCGGCATCGAGGATACTACCGAATATGAGTAGCACAGTTAGGGCATAGGCCCTTGACCATATAGTTTATTGCAGAGGTCTGGAATCCCTCAGGTAGCGATACCTGAGGGATTTTTGTATCTCGGAAGCAGAAGGTGCGGTGGCACTGTTCGCAGTAGAAGTGGATGTGCTGGTCGTCGAGCGTGCAGTGGTCGTGACCGTGGCAGGCTTCGTAGCGCAATGAGCCGCTGCCGTCCTCGATGGCATGGATGAGGTGGTGCTGGAGCAGGAGGGTGAGGGTGCGGAAGATGGTGCTGCGTTCTGCGGTGGGCATACGGTCCTCGAGTTCGCGGAGCGAGAGGGGGCGGCTTGCCCTCTCCAGTTCCTGATAGACAAGCAGGCGCATGGCGGTGAGTCTTACGCCGCGATGCTCCAGGTGCTGTTCGAGTTCGGTCATTCTTTTTATAGTTATAGTGACTATAGTTCCTATAGTGGCTATAGTTAGTACTTGAAGGACGAGCCGCCGGAGAACTCACGGAGGAGTGAGGTGGGCGGAACCTGACGGGCCGGAACGGGGAGGAAATAGCGCAGGAACTTGCGCAGACGGGATGCCTCGCTGTATTCGGGCTCACGCTCGCTCACCTGCTCCAGGATGGGCATCACCTGTTCGCGGATGACGTTCAGTTCGTAGAGCAGGGCGGAGTTGAAGGTGGCATCTGCCGTTTCCTGGAAAGGGAAAATCCACTTCTCCTCGCCTCGGCTGACGGAGGGATAGCGACGAATGGTCTCCAGGGCTGTGTAGCCACGATAGCGGAAGTCGCGCAGCAGGCGGCGCAGCAGGCGGATGTCCTCGGTCGGCACATAGTTGTGGTCGTCGAGTGCGATGGTGGTCAGTGTGGAAACATAGATGCGGTACTTCTTATCTTCGGGAATCTGACGCGAAAGAATGGGGTTAAGGGCGTGGTTCCCTTCAAGGATGATTACGTCGTCGGAACCAATCTTCAGTTTCTTGCCCTCAAATTTGCGTTCGCCGCTGGGGAAGTCGTAGCGTGGCAGTTCCACCTCTTCGCCGTTGAGCAGTTGGTTCATCTGCTGGTTGAAGAAAGCCGTGTCCACGGCCTCGATGCACTCGAAGTCGTATTCTCCGTGCTCGTCCAACGGCGTGTCTACGCGGTTGACGAAGTAATTGTCCGTGGAGAGCGTATGGGGGTGCAGTCCACAGGCCATCAACTGTATGGCTATGCGCTTGCTGGTGGTCGTCTTGCCGCTACTGCTGGGGCCGGCGATGAGCACCAGTTTCGAGCCTCGCTCCACTATTTCGTCCGTAATCTTGTGCAGTTTTCTTTCCTGCAGTGCCTCGGCAATGTTGATGAGTTCCGAGGCCATGCCCTTCTTGATGGAGGCGTTCACGTCACCGGCATTGCGCACACCCATGATGTGCTGCCAGCGGTGGTACTCGCGGAAGACACCCAGTTTCTTCTCCTGGGGCTCTATAGGTTCCAGTTCGCTGGGATTCTTTCGCGAAGGCACGCGAAGCAGCATTCCCTCGTCCAGCGGCATGAGATCGAACAGATGTATCTGGCTGGTGTGCGTGAGCAGACATCCGTAGAAGAAGTCGATGGTCTCGTCCAGCTGGTAGTAGTAGGCATAGAGGTTTCCTTGGCTTTCGAGCAGTTGTGCCTTGCTTTCCATGCCTCGCTGGCGGAATATCTGTATCGCCTCTTCGATGGGGCACTGTATGCGGTGGATCTGCATGTCGGTTTCGATGATTTCCTGCATACGCTGACGTATGCGGCGGACATCCTCCGTCTCGATGGGGCGGCCGATGTAGAGTTCGCAGTAGTAGCCCCGGCAGACGGGTGCACCGATAATGAGGCGCCCGTCGGGGAAGATATCCTCGACGGCCTTTGCTAGCACGAAGAACAGCGTGTGGACATACGTGCGCTTGCCGCTGACGGTGGTCAAGTCGAGCAATTCAACATCCTTGCTGTTGTAGAAGCGGTAGTTGAGCCCCTGCACTTTGTTGTTGATGCTGGCGCATACCGGACCATGGTTCAGGGTGACTCCTGCCTGTTCGTAGACGTCCTTGACTGAGCAGCCGAGGGGCATGGGGAAGGTCTTCCCCGTGTTCTTGCAACGGATGTTGATAGTGTTTGCCATATTTTTGTTTTTGGGTTAGCGGTTATTGACTGACTGATTATGTGCGGTACGGGTCGCGCTGTTTACTTGACCAGTATTTTCTTGCCATTGCGGATGTAGAGTCCACGGATGGGTTTGCCCACCCGGCGGCCGGCGAGGTCGTAGTATTGACCCTGTGCCTCCTGTTCGGCCTCGACGGCTTCCACGGGCGTGATGTAGTCAATGGCATGGTCACCGTAGAAGAGGAGGCGGAAATTGTCGAAGCAAGTCCAGTAGGCTTCGTTCGTAACGGTGCTTCGGATGCCCAGTTTCAGGGTGCCCGAGGTGGTGGTTTTCACCATGACGCTGTTGTCGTACCATCCGGCCGCGAACCATTTGCTGGCGGCGAGCATGTTGTTGGGGACGTACTTGCCCCCTGCGTTGCTGGTGGAACCGCCCAAGGCACGTTTCTGCGCGTCTTCCCAGATGTTCTTTATCTTCTGCGACTTGGTTTTCAGGTAGATTTGTGCCTTGACATTGTCCGTGCCGGCATTGTAGTCCGTGTAGGTTGCACTGGCGCTGCCCGGGCGCTGGTAGGCCTGCACGCGTAGTTCGTAGGTTCCGGCGGGCATCTTCAGTGCCGTGGTCTGGTTGAAGTCGAATGTCTTCTCGAAGAACTCGCAGCAGGAGTAGCTGTTGGTGGCCGTCGTGCTCCATCCCTCGCTGCTCTTGTCCAGTCCGGGGTTGACGAGCAGGAAGGTGAGGTCAAACGGACGGGTCACGTCGGTGACCTTCACTTGTGCGAGGAACTTCACGAGGGCCGTCTCCAGTTCATCGATGGCCGCTGTCACTTCGCCGGGAGAAGTGTAGCCCTCCTTGGCGGCGGTGAGGGTTTCGACCACGGAAGCCAACTCTTGGTCTACGGCTTCGAGGTCGCCGTCCTCCGCTTCGCAGACGTGGGGTGTTTCCGTGACCTTCTCCACGCAGGCAAGCAGTGCGTCGAGCTTGGCCATGACCACCTTGACAGCCTCTTGGTTGTAGCCGTCCATCTCGCTCTCGGTCAGGAAGAGCCAGCGTTGGCTGGTGGCAGCGTTCGAGAAGTTCAGACCGGGCGAGGTCGTATTGGTCGTGCCGGCTTGCAGAGCCGTGCCGCTTCCCTTCGTAATCCAGTATCCCGTGCCTGTGAAACTGCCCATGGTGACATCGTTTCGGGCAGGCAGCAGGTGGAACTTCTCGTTGCTTGTCAGCGAAGTCTTGTTCATGCCCTTTATGGCATTGTTGGAGTAGCTCATGTAGCGCCCCGTCCCGACGTTGCGGAAGATGTATAGGCTGGTCTTGGGGTCGTAGGTGATATGCCAAGCAAAGTTGTCGGCGTTCTCAGCATCGAAACTTTCTGTGCGCAGTACGCCCGTGCTGGTCATGGTCAGATAGCCCGTGTTCGTCTCGTCCTCGCTCTTGATGAAGTATCGGGTCTCATCGTCCTGTTGGAAGACATAGGCCGGTGTGGCAAAGCCCACGGACGAGGAGCAGACGAGCCCGTCCTGGTGCAGGGCGTGGGTGGTCAGCACGTTGGCATAGTAGAGCAGGGTGTTTTCGGGGTTGTACTGGTCCTCGTTCGCTCCGTTGATGCCGTAGGGCCACATATGGGTGCCGTCGCCCGTCAGTGTGGCGTTCTTGTCGTTTTGCAGGAACTTGATGACCTGGTTGGCGCGTGGGCCAAGCCACAATCCGCGACTGGTCTCGGCGCGAAGGTTAGAGTTGTTGTACCATTCGCCCGTCGTGCCCACGCCCACGCCGTGGTTTGTCTCGTGCAGTATGGTACCCGTCTGCTGATAGGGCGTATTCTGGCTCACGCGCATCCATCCGCCGTAGGAGCAATCGGCCGTACCGCCTCCTGCACCGGCTCCGGGCACATAGTGGACGCTCAGGTTGAAGCCTCGGATATTGGCCAGGTGGTCGTAGAGCCACTGCACCTCGTTGACAGCCGACCCGATGCGGAAGTTCGTCTGTTCGTCGCCTTCGTTGTCGTACCACGTTGTAACGTTGCCCTTGGGCAGTGTGGCAATCTTCACCACTTCGCCGTAGCCCACTTGGTAACTGGAGGTCATGGCATAGGGGCGCACGTAATAGACGGTGGCGGGTTGGAGGTGCTCGATGCAGTAGATGTTGCCGTTGTTCGAGAAGTAACGTGTCGAGCGGTTGTCGAGCACGGTGGGGTTCGGCTCGGTGCTCCAGCAGAAGCCGCGCTCCTTACTGGTGCCGGTCACGGTCATTCGGCCGAGTGCGATGGTCACGCCCGTGGGTACGAAGTCCCATGTGGTCACCTTCGGTGTGGTGCCCGTGGCGTTAGAGATGCGATACTCCAGTGTGGCACGGCTCAGGGCGCGTGCTTTTGTCTGTGCAATCTCGGCGTAATCCTTGTCTTCCATCAGAACCTTGTTGGCGATGTGTCCCTTGGTCTCGTCGATGGCCGTCTGCAGTTGCGGTCCCGTCACGCCGTCGCCCACCACGCCTTCGGCCTCCGTGATGAGTTTCTGCAATTCCTGGTTTATGTTGTCACGGACGATGCCGTCGTAGGTGAGGCGGAAATTGTCGATGCAGGCCCAGTTGCCCGTGCAGTTCTTCAGCCGGAACCCAATCTCGGCCGTACCGGTCACGGTGGTGAAGGTGACGCTGTATTCGCCGTAGGCGCTCACTTCCGTTTCTTCGTCGCCTCCGTAGAGGAAGGCTCCCGTCTGTGTGGCGTCCTTCCCCTGCTGTATGTTGTGTGCGTTGGCCGTCAGGGTATAGGTCCCGACGGGCAATTCCTCCAGTCGCTGATAGATGCTGCCCGTGCTGCCGAGCTTGCCGCCTGCGGATACCCATTTCTCCATGAATACCATGCCGTTCTGTCCGGCAAAGTTCTTGCTCGTGTTGTACGACATGTTCTCGTTCACCCATCCTGCGAAGCGAGCCTCGAAGTTGGGGTTATCGATATACTTGGTGGTTACATTGGTCTGTGCCTTGCAGAGCGGAGTATGGGCAAAGCCCGTCGTCAGCCCGGCGATAACAAGTAGTAGTTTTTTTGCCTTCATGCTATGTCTTTGTTAGTTATATTCTTACATTGTCAATCCTCACTTTCCAGTTTCCAGTTTCTCTATAAATTCCTTCATGCCCTCCGAGGCTCCCTTTTGGATGTGGGTGAAGCGCCGGGCCGAGTTCCACTGGACGGGCTTCGGGTCGATGAGGTAGATGGGTGTGCCCTCGGGCACGTAATGGACGAGTCCTGCGGCGGGATAGACATTGAGGCTGGTGCCGATAATGAGATAGACATCGGCCTGTGCGCTCAGTTCGGCGGCGTGTTCGATGTTGGGCACGGCCTCGCCGAACCAGACGATGAAGGGCCTCAGTTGGCTCCCGTCCTTGGCTCGGTCGCCTATCTTCACGTCTATGTGGTCGGGTGTCAGGGTCTCGATGTATCGGGGGTTGTTCGGGTCCCATGAACTGCATACCTTCATCAGTTCGCCGTGCAGGTGTAGCACGTCCGACGAGCCCGCCCTTTCGTGCAGGTCGTCGACGTTCTGTGTGATGATTCTCACGTCGTATTTGCCCTCCAGTTGGGCCAGTAGGCGATGCCCCTCGCAGGGCTCTACGTTCAGCAGTTCCCTTCGCCGTGTGTTGTAGAAGTCGGTGACCAACTGTGGATTGCGTTCCCATCCTTCGGGCGTGGCCACGTCCTCCACCCGGTAGGTGTCCCACAAGCCTCCCGAGTCGCGGAACGTACTGATTCCGCTCTCGGCACTCATGCCGGCACCCGTCAGAACAACCAGTTTTCTCATGCGATTTACATTTATTGCGCACAAACTTACAAAAAAAATGTGAATCCTGCAAATCGCGACGCTATCTATTGGGGGCCGTATTCGATATTGTATGCCCAATGCGTTGCTTTGTGAGGGCCAATATTATTGTGCGACGGGGGCAATACTAATGTGCCATCGTTGGGATTACTAATGTGCCATCGTTGGGATTACTAATGTGCCGCCGTTGGGATTACTATACCCTCCTTCGGTGCCATACTATTGCCCCCGTCGGGCGACATGTTGCGTGAAATTTAGCCTCGTTTCGCGACGTATTTTGAAATATTATTCGTAACTTTGCCACAAACAATCGCACAGAACGAACTAAGTATGAAAAACTGGATCTTGTTACTTTTCGTGAGTGTCGCCACGGCAACATGGGGGCAGGACGGGAACCTGCGTATGCGTTTCGACTTTACGGACGTGAAGGGCACGAGCGTCAGCGATGCGCTCTCGGGCATCACGGCCAAGACCGTCTCGCCAGCCAAGGTGATTGAGATGGGGCCATACCACGTGCTCAGTCTTGGCGCGGGCAGTGGCTATCTGAACCTGACGGCCGACGCCGGCGCACTGCTTGCCTCGATGAATAACTTCACACTCTCCGCTTATTATCGCATCGGAGAGTCGGCCTCGCTCTCGGGCAACGGCTACTTCCTCTGGGCCTTCTCGACGCTGGCTTCCAACACGGCCACGGCCGGGGCCTACACGACCTACCGCCTCAATGCCCAGCGCGTGGCCTCGGCCACGGCGGGCTACGACACCGAGAAGGGCTACGAGGTGGGCACGTCCTCGCAGCAGGGCAGTTGGGTCCACGTCGCCTATACCCAGACGGGCACGACGGGGCGGCTCTACGTCAACGGCCGCCTGCAAGGTTCCGTCTCGGGTATGCCGCGCCCTTCCACCCTCTTTGCCGCCACGAAGCCCGGCAGTTGCTGGGTGGGGCGTGCGCCCTTCAGCGGCGACAGTTACCTGCGCAATACGCTTGTCTATGACTTCCGGCTCTACGACTGTGCCCTTACGGCCTCCGACATCCTGACGCTCTCCGCCGAGACCGTCGCGCTGGATAACGCCTACATCCACGGTTCGCAGGGCACCACGACCGCCCTCGAAACCACCCTCGCCAACGCACGCGCCCTCCTGGACGCCCCGGACGGCT
Organism: Bacteroidaceae bacterium; assembly: GCA_017453445.1. Lineage (GTDB taxonomy): Bacteria > Bacteroidota > Bacteroidia > Bacteroidales > Bacteroidaceae > Physcousia. The sequence goes on along the minus strand of JAFTEX010000112.1, from coordinate 402 downwards.
ATCTGCCCGACGCCCTGCGCGAACTCTCCAGCATGGTTGCCTTGGCCGAGACCGTTGTGGCAGGCGGCTACAGCCAGGCCTACATTGACCAGACCCGCACGCGGCTGAACATGCTCATCTCGGCCGTCAAGGCCTCCAAGGGCATCGTCCTGCCCGACCTCGCAGCCTTGCAGCAAGCCTACGACCGCGACCGCGGTTTCATCCACCCCGGCGGACTCCACACGCAGGCCGACTTCGACCGTGTGAAACAACTCCTGGCCGATAAGGACGCAACGGTCACGAAGGCCTACAACGTCCTGAAGTCGGCTGCCTACAGCCAATCGAGCGTGGGGACCAGTCCCGTGGAAACCATCGTGCGCGGCGGCGGCTCGGGCGAGAACTACATCAATGCCGCCCGTGGGG
>JAFTEX010000111.1 GCA_017453445.1 Bacteroidaceae bacterium | reverse complement strand
TCCTTTGCTCTACCAACTGAGCTATGACACCATCGCGGTGGCGAAAGGGGCATCTGCAAGTGCGGCAGGAGGCGTTCCTTTCGTTTTGCGGGTGCAAAGGTACGTGTTTTATTTGAATCTTGCAACATTTTTGCAGAAAATCTTCACTTTGGACGAAAAAAAGTGCTTTTTCTTTCGTCGTTTGCCCAGAAAGTTGTACCTTTGCACCCGCAAATGAGAGGTTAGTGTGCCTCGGTGCTGATTTCTTCAGCTGCCTGGCAGAAGGCTCTCTCGCTTGCTTTCGGAAAGTAGCGCAGTTGGTAGCGCACTACGTTCGGGACGTAGGGGTCGGGCGTTCGAGTCGCCTCTTTCCGACTTGGAGCGTGATAAGACGTTGGACGACAACGAATTATCACGCTTTTGAGAAAATAGCCGGGACAAAATAGTCCCACATTGTTGAATGAGCATTGGTTGTCTGGTAGGCGAACAATGCAAAAAAATGCACGTTTCCGACAAAAAATCCATCGCACGTAAGAGGCTTTGCTACGATGGAATTGAAAAATTCAGGCTGCCGCAGTTCGTGCGTACGGCCAAGTCAGCGTATGTTTATTATTATGTTCTAGATCCTGAATCCGTGGCGGCGGGCAGTCCAAAGCTGGTGCGTCTGAAGAAGCGGTTCGGGAGGTACAAGAACCGCAGGGAGCAGCGTGAGGCTGCCTTGCGGTTCTGTCAGGACATCGGTCAGAAGCTGGAACGCGGTTGGAATCCTCTGATCGATACGGGCGGCACAAAGGGGCTGGCCACATGGCAGGAGGTGACATCGAAGTATCTGGCCTACGTCCTGAAGAAGGAGAAGGATGGTGCGATGCGTCCTGATTCCGCGGAGAACTACCGGAGTCGGCTCCATCGTCTGGAGGAGTTCAACCGGAAGCAGGTGGTGCCAGTGGTCTATGCCTATCAGTTCAACCGGGTCTTCGTCGAGGACTATCTTGACTATTGCTATGTCGAGAGAGGCTGCACCCCGGTGACCAGGAACAATTACCTGAGCTGGCTGCAGACGTTCTCTAACTGGCTTGTAGGCCGTGGCTATATCGGGAAGGATCCGACTGTAGGCATTGAGAAGTTGCGGGAGCGTGATAAGGAGCGTAAGCCCCTGACGTCAGCTGCCATGCATCGTCTGAAGGAGTATCTCGAGCAGAATGACCGTTACTTCCTGCTGGCCTGCATGGTCCACTACTATACGCTGGTTCGTCCGAAAGAGATGTCATATATAAGAATAGGTGATATCAGCGTGAAGGAACAGACTCTTTTCATTCCGGGTGACATATCCAAGAACCATCGTGACGGGAAGGTGACGCTGCCGGCAGTAGTCATCCTGCTCATGATGGACTTGGGCGTATTGACAGCCCCGTCGACGTTCTATTTGTTTGGTCATGACTTCCTGCCTTCTGCCGAGCGTGGTACCACGAAGCAGTACCGTGATCGCTGGGCGAAGGTCAGGAAGGCACTGGACTTCCCCTCTTCCTATAAGTTCTACAGTTTGAAGGACACCGGAATAACTGACGCCGTGGAGCGGGTGGGGCTGGTGGTGGCCAAGGACCAGGCACGCCACAGCAACATCGCCACCACGAATCGCTATATCCGTAAGGATCAGCTCACGGCGCACCCCGAATTGAAGGATTTTGAGGGCCAATTATAGGAAAATGAGATAAATTTCACGATGAAGGAAAAATAATTGCCGAATTATTTGCATAATCCAAAGATTATGTCTATCTTTGCATCGTGAAAGAGATAAATAACATGTTTAACCCCTAAAAAAAAGCGTTCTATGACAGATGAAGAAAGACAAGAATTGCTCGAAAGAGCAAAGCAGAATCTTCGAGACCTCGAGAAGTTCCGTCAGCTCTTCACAGACGAAGAGTTCGAGCAACGACAGGACATGTTTCTGAAAGACGTCTCGAGATTTAAAAAGAAAAACTGAAACCAGTGCCCCTCCTTCACGGGAGGGGCCTTTAAAAAAAACAATCATGAATGAACTTAAAATGAAACTGAAGGATCTGGATCGGCTGCTGAAAATGCCTGTAGGTCCTGCCCGTGAGGCGAAGTTTGCAGAGCTTTATTCCTGGTTCGAAAGCCACAAGGATGTGCCGGAGGTCCGGGCCGCGATGCCAGCTTTGCTGGATCAGAAGATTGAAGAGACGAAGGAGGAGATAGACAATCTCCGCAGTCAGATGGGCGATATCTATGAGCTATTGCCTCTGAAGTACATTGCCGAGAGTTATTTCGGCAAGACCAAGGCATGGCTGTATCAGCGTCTCAACGGCTACGAAATACGCGGGCGCCATTATTCTCTGAATGCGGAGCAGAAGAAGATCTTCAATGCCGCCTGCCAGGACATCGGCGAACGTATTGGCTCGTTCTGTCTCGCTTAGGGTTAGACAGGTTTATCTCTTCACACGCGTGCCCCGCAGGTCAGAGCCAGCCTGCGGGGCTTTTTTGTCCACGTGCGCGTATGCGCGTGCGTCGCGTGTGAATTATATATAAGGATAGAAGATTCCTTCCACGATAGGATGCTGGTGGCTGTCCTGGAACGTGTACTTGAGCTGCTGGCAGACGAAGAGGCGGCCACGTATGAGGAATGGCAGTTTCATATCATATCTTCCAGCAGACCGGAACTTAATGGTGCAGGCCTCCTGGATATCGATGGCCTGCTCCGGACGGAAGTGTGTACTGTAGAGTCCGTGTTCTCCATTCAGTTCCAGTGTCAGGTTATCTATTCCTGTGTAGGTCGGTAGATGTACGAACATGCCTACGCGCGTGTCGATGTAGTCCAGGGTGGTGGCGCAGCTGGGTCGGACAAAGGTGAGTGCATACAGCGTGCGGTCTCCAGGGTTGAAGCCGAAGGAATGCCCTGCAGTAGTATAGAAGCAGACTTGCATATTGTCCACTGTTGTCTCGGAGATGCTGGAGCCTATAGCCTCCTTGAATTCCATTTCCTCTTTCTTCTCCACCTCTTCTGCCACGGGATAGATTCTGCTGATGCCGGCCAGGTGCAGTTCCGTCCTTGCGGGAATCACTTTCAGGGTGGTCGTGTTGCCGGAGTTTTCGGTGTGTGGCTTGAATTGGTTGACGATGTATCGTTTGTAGATTCGTGCCCATTCCTCCGTCGCTGTGCATAGTTCGTTTACCCGCACGTAGCGTAGATCCGGAGAGGTGGAGTGGTAAATAGTCCATTCGCTGTCCTCGATGGGTATCTGGTCAACTTCGGCAAAGGTAGCCGTGACCTCCGTGCAGAGATGTTCCACGGAAGGATCCAGGCACGCCCGTTTCCAGTACTCCCCGCTGGGCAGCTCGTATTCGATATCCTCATAGTGGTGCAGGAACTCAGCTTCTTCAGCATCGTACACGCGCTCGAAGTCATCGACGATGTCATCCTGCGGAATCTCGACGGCATTGCTGCGCGAGGCGAAGGAGTTGTATGCCAGTATGTCAGCCCTTTTGCTGATGGGGTTCAGTGAGACGACGCAGTTGAAGAATATTTCCATCTGCTTCAGGAATTCCGCTGCGCTCCAGTCCGGAAGCATTTTTGCGACATCCAGTGTGTCGAAGTTATGGATCATGATCATCCTGGTCCATCTGGTGTCATTGAGCAGCTCGTTGTCGCCGATTGTATATCCGAGCAGTTGAATGAACTTTTCGAAGATATACAGAACAAACGGCATCGGCCGCAGCATAGTGTCTTCCTTGTATGCCAAGGTATTGACACTCCAGTCGATTTCGTTGATGTATGTCCAGTTTCCCTCTTCCGGCATCGATGTGGCACACTGAGGGAAGACGAAGCTGGCCAGTGGATATACTTTGTATGCATTTTCCACGGCCATCTCCGCTGTCGGTGCAGGTATGGTTCCGAAGTCCATTTCTCGGATCCTCAGGTTCTCGTCTGCCGTGAGGTAGTTCATCTCAGAGTTCCCGGCGAGGATCTGCACCTTCAGGGTGTCTCCCTCCTTTTTCAGGATGACTTCCGTGCCGTCGGCGATGACGTGTCCGTCGCACAGCAGTCTGGCCCGCCGGCCGTGAGGGCGACTGTTTGCCGTGAGGCGGTCGATATGCTGGTATATGGCGCGGTTGTGTGGGTCCCGGAGGCTGATGTCGATGTCGTAGGTGTAGTCCCCTCTGCGGTTGAAGAGCGGGTTCTCGCGCACCATCTGGAAGCTGAGGGATGCGGAGAGGTGAGGTACGAGGACGTACCCGGTGGCAGGGTCTGTGATTTCGAGTCGTATCATGATTTCCGGCTGGCGTTGTTTTTGATTTGTGAGAGCATATCCTGTGCGGTATTGATGCCACCTCGCCCTTCGAGGTAGCAGTATGCGGGCGATGGTTCGCGGTAGGCCTCGGCTGCGCGGGCGGTGGTTCGCGTCAGGAGGTGGAGGGCGGCTGTGAGTTCCGGGTCGCGGGGAGGATAGTCGGCGCGAGTACGCGCCTCACCCGACAGAGAGGATGCCGGGGACGTCGGCGCTGACGGGCGGGCGACTGCCGCTATGTCTTCAGCAGTGAGATTAGCGATGCTGCCGTTCTTCTGAGCCTGGTCGATAAGGTCCAGTACCGGTCGCACGGCATCGTTGGCCACGGCATATCGGTTGGCCACGAACTCCCCTGCATGGACCACGCCGCGAGGCTCGTCCCAGCGACCTTGGCCGGTATAGCCGCCCGAGTAGAAGTTATCCACGAGTCCGTTCAGTGCAGCACCTGCAGCCTTGATGAGTGCGATTTCCCCCGCAGCCTTGGCCACTCCCAGGAATCCCAGCGTGCGTATATTCTCCACCGTTCGCTGCACGATGGCGGCCGTCATGATGTTCTCCACCGTCTTGACGATGGTCTTCAGGAGTTCCTTGGAGAAGTCCTTGAAGGTCGTCTCGGTGTCCGTGAGCCAGTCGGCGAGTGCCTCTCCCAGCTCTTCCCCGGCAGAGCGCAGGGTGTCGAAGAGCTGTTTCTGCCGGTCCTCCTCTTTCTTGGCCAGGTCATCCAGCCGTTTCTGCTTCCGCTCTTCCTCGGCAATCTCCAGTTCAGCAGCTTCGTGCTTCAGGCGTTGCCGTTCCTTGTCGGAGAGGTTCTGGTCCTGCAGGGCTTTCTGATAGAATGCTCGTCGGATCTCGAGGACCCGTGCAGCATACTCCTCTTCTGTCAGCCCCTCCTCGATGCGTGTGCGTCGCATCTGCAGCAAGGCTTCCTGCAGATTCTCCTTCGAGAGGTTCAGGCGTTCCGTGGCAGCCTTCTCGGCCTCCTGTTTCTGCTTCTCGTCGAGCTTGGCCAGCTGCTCCTTCATCTTGATGGTCATGTCCAGGATCTTCCCCTGCAGCTGCTCTCGCTGTTTAGGCTCCAGTCCGGCAATCTCCAGCTGTCTGTTCAGGCGTTCCAGTTCCAGTTGCTGCAGCTGCCGGCTATATTCCTCCTCAGACGCTATGCTGCCGTCGATGTACTGCCTCTTCAGTTCGTTGGCCCGGGCATCATATTCCGTGTTGACGGCCTCTATGGCCTCGCGGATGTGCTTCTGGCGGTCGGCATCGGTTTCGGTGGTCTTCGTCGGCTCTGGGTCTATTGTGGGTGAATCCGTTGCATCTGATGCTCCGGGCAGCGTCTTCACAATATCTGCTCCTTGCTTCTGCAGGTTCTCCTGCCGCTTCTGGATGTTTTCGATGGCATCGTCTGCCTCGGTGACCCAACCCTCTGCCTCTCGGATCGTTCCCAATATTTGGGCGCGTTGATTAAGGAGGTCAGCAATCTGCCGTTGTGCTGTCATTCGCCCTACGTCGTTTTTCTTCATCCACTCGCTGACGAACTCGTAGCCACCTCCATAGTTCATCTGCAGTCCTCGTTCCATAAACCGTTTGATGTCCTCGTGTTCTGCGTCGAAAGCACTTAGCCGGTCTCTGCGGATCCTTTCAGCGTTGGCTCTGCGGCTCCGGCTCTCCTGCTGATTGAGTTCTGCTTCCACCAGCTTGGTCATCTTGGCCTGCAGCGCTTGTTGGACGGCAACCTGCTTCAGGTTGTCCAGGTAATCCTTCAGGGCTGTGGTGTTGTCTTTTATCAGCGTTCCTTCTGTTGTCAACTCTGCATGGTATCCGGGAACAATCTTCTTCAACTCCTGAAGAGCAATCTTTCGGTCCTTCAAAGTGCGGTTGTTGTCGTGAACCACAGCAGAGAGTTGCTTGATTTTCGACTCAGCTTCTGCCCTTTGTCTATTGCCCTCACGTTCGGCTTCCGCCACGTCACGCTCCATGTCCCGTTGCAGTTTCTGCTCCTTCTTCAGTTCCTTGGTGCGGTTGATCAGGCGCGTGATGACCTCGTAGAGAGCCACTCCCAGAGTGATAATGATGCCGAAGGCGTTGGCCTTCATGGCCGCATTGAGGGCCGTCATCTCCAGCTTGGCCGCGGCCATGCCCTTGGTGAGCAGCGTGTATCCGGCATGAAGCATGAGCAGCATGGCACGTAATCCGCCGGCGATGCCTTTGCCTAGCGCCACGGCGGCGTTCCAGGCTTTCTGCGCCACGGTGGCCACGGCGTTCTTGATGGCTAGAGCGTTGTAGGCCGCCGCCAGCACCAGTAGCTGCACACCCCATTTCTTCAGGAAGTCGATGATTCCCGGCAGCATCATCACGAACCGCCGCGTCCAGCCCACGGTCTTCGACATGATGGGAGCCAGCGTCTTGGCTAGCTCCTGCCCGGTGAGGTTGATTTGGTTGCGCACCTGCGCCATGCGTGCGGCCGTGGTGTCACTATTGATTCGTGCCTGCTCGATGGCCGTATTGGTGCCGGTGACGGCATCGGTGTACTGTTTGACCTTTTCGGTGTTGTCCACGAGGATCTTGGCGACGTTGATGGCTCGGTCGCCGAACATCTTTTGCAGCTCTCCCATGGAGAGGTGCTTGGCTGCCAGGTTCTCGAGTGCTTTATCCAGTCCGACGATGGCGGGGTTGGTGTCATCGGCATCCGTCTGCAGCTTCAGGAAAAAGCGCTTCAGTGCCGTGCCTGCTTCCTCGGCTTTGATGCCCTTCTCGCCCAGCATCTCGATGACGCCCACCAACTGCTCGAAGCTGACCCCGGCCGAGCTGGCGGCCACGCCTGCGTTCAGCACGGCCTTGGCCTGATCCTGGACGTTGGCAGCACCGAACTTCGAGCCGGCAGCCAGAACGTTAGTGAACCGCACGGCCTGATCGGCACCTGCGCTGTACTGGTTCAGTGCTCCCGTCAGTGCCTGCACGGCCTCCTTCAGGTCCATCTTGGCCGCCTCGGCCAGTCGCATAGCCTCGATGGTGACGGCGTTCAGCGCCTCTTTGTCCTGCAACAGCTCCGGCTTGGCACTGCCCACGAGCATGTAGGCTTCCAAAATCTCTGTGGCCGACTTGCGCACGCGCAGCTTGCTTTTCTCCATGGTAGTGGATAGTGTCTCAGCCTGCTTCGTGAGCCACTGAATGTTCTCGTCCGAGAGACCGGTGAGTGCTTTCAGGTTGGCAGCAGCATCCTCTTTCTCGGCGGCCTGCTTGCGGAATTGATTCAGCTGCATAGCCACACCAGTGACAGCTGTGATGGCGCTGGAAATCTCCATAGCATATTTCTTGAAGAATGCCGTGCCCCGTGACAGCATAGACTGCTGCTGCACCTCCACGTCCTTCAGCTGTGCCTTGTGCTCTTGGAGTATGCTTCTCAGCTGACCGTATTTCTTCACAGCTCGCACGTATTCTTCCGATCCGCGTGTCATGCCGTCTATCTCTGTGCGCACCTTCTTCATCTCTGCGCGGATGGCGCGCGCGTTATTGGGGATTTCCTTGCCGTCGAGGTAGATAACCACCCCTCTTTTGGTGTCTTTGTTGTTTGCAGCCATAGTCTTTAGTCTTTAGCGCTGCAAAAATAAGAAATCCCACCCGATGGCGGGTGGGACAAGGACAGGGAGTATGGCTTTGCGAAGGGTTCGTCAGTTCCTGGATAACTTGTCCAGTTCTCTCTGTTCCTCTTCCAGATACTTCTGCCACTCTTCGTGCGTGCGGATTCGGGAGTGCTTTTTCTCCTCCCGCTCTTTCTCCTGTCGACAGCCACGAGCGTAGAAGAAACCAAGGACGCCAACGATGATGAGTATAATGGAAATGTCCATGATGCTGTGTTTTGAAGGTTTTACGTCGGCAAAGGTAGCGATTCCCCGGCACGTGGCCAAGGGAACCGCCGTTTTTCTTCAAGACAAGCTGGGATAAGGTGCTATTTTTCCCCTCCAGTCGATGATGGGCACGTTCATCACGGCCTTCGGGTCGTTCTCGCGGCTGATGCGTATGTATCCTGAGCTGACTTCGTCGGGTTCGCTGTATTCCAGGCGCAGCTGGTACGACTCTATGACCTCCCGGTTGTACTTCTGAAGCTTCTTCTCGTGCTCGGCCATCATCCGTCTGAAGGTCTCAGACGTGATGGTGCGGTGCACGTACTTGTCCAGCAGCGTCTGCCTCATGCGCTGCTCATCTGTGTTCATCACCTTCTCCATCCGGCGGCTCACCTGCAGCCAGCACAGGAACATGCCTTGCACATTCTCGGGGTTCATTACTTCATTTGTTTCCATACTTGTGATATTAGCAAAAAAAATAACTGCGCAGTGCTGCTAAGGTTCACAAGTGCTGAGACCTCCGGGGCGTCACCGCTACCCGACACGTGCGCAGTCAATGGATTTGACTTTTCGTTAAGAGGGTTGTGGGCATAAAAATAGCCAGCGGAGGAGTACGGCTGGCGGCTTCTTGATGCCGCACTTGTGATTTTTAGCACTGCAAAGTACGGCATAATCTCCGAGATATGCAAGGAAAAAGGGAAAAAAGTTTCATTCAGGATGCCGAAGAGCATAAATTCGGACTATCCAAGACCCACACCGCTGCCTTTCTTGACGATACGGATTTTGCCTATCTCGTCGAGCAGGATCCGCATGGCCGCGTCGCCGTAGAACTCCTGGACGTGGTCAGCCAGCTCGTTGATGCGCCGGTTGATGTGTTGGTCCAGCCAGTCCAGTGGCGTGCGCACCTTGCCGGTATCCTTCTCTTTGTCCAGGAATTTGAAGGTGTTGATCTCGCGGCTGGTGAGTCCCTGCCGGCGCAGTTCCGTGGTGAAGATATTCCAGGTCTTGTTGCGTATCTCGCTCTCGGACCGTGCGCGGAAGCCCCTGACGAGTGCACCGCCCACGCGCACCCAGCCGCGTCCCACGCCGTAGGCACGGAACACACCATAGCGGTCGAAGCCGAACTTCACCTTATAGGCCGGAGCCTCTCCCTGCCCATCGACGGCAGGGTCCGTGTGGCGTGTGGCGTCGACGAAGGCGGCGAAGCGGTCGCGCAGCTGTCCCGTGCCATGGGTGCCGGTGGCCAGTGTGGCTTGTGCCATGCCCTTGATCTGTGAAGCCCAGCTGCGCACCTGCGCGTTGAATTCGGCTGCAGTGATGAGATGAGGTGTGCTGTCTTTCATATATCCTGATACTCGGTGATGGCGTCGAAGCAGGGGCACTCCTTGATGCGCTCCCACCGATCCACCTTGCCGTTGTGGTTCTTGTCTGGGCTGATGTCGCGGTGTCCGAGGATGCGGGCAGTGGGGTAGCGCTTGTGGAGAATCTTCAGTATCATGATCAGTCGATGGCGCTGCATGTTGGTACGGTTGTCGACGGCCTTGCCTTCAGCGTCGATGCCCCCGACGTAGGCCACGTGTATGGCCTCTTTGTTGTAGCCTCGCACGCCGTTGGCCACGCGTGCCTCGTCCTGCAGCTGGACGACTCGTCCGTCGGGGAAGATGACGTAGTGGTAGCCCGGGTTCTTCCACCCGATGCGGCGGAACTCCGCCTGCAGGTCGGCCACGGTCTGCCGTTGGCTGCCTGCCGTGCAGTGCACGAAGATGTACTTGATTTGTCTTGACATAATGAATCCGTGATTAAGTTGCTGCAAAGGTAACTCAATCACGGATGAAGCGTGTGGGACGGGAATCAGCAGTCCTTTGACAGAGGCATCCAGCCTGTGCGTGTGACGGTCTCGCCGCTGTCGGTGTATGTCAGTGCCATGGCGAGCAGGTGGACGGAGCACAGCTTCTGCGTTATAGAAGAGTCGGCCGGCTTTAGGTTTAAGGTTACGCTCTGGATCTCAAATACCGGAGATATGAATCCGCCCTCTGCCGGCACGAGTTGTACCGTGTAGTAGTTCCAGATGCTGTAGCTGGCGCTGACAGAGGAATCGTAGAGAGCTATGATCTCTATTTCCTTCCCGATATAGTTAGCGGCGGGAGGCAGATTCAGCAGGCAGTACTTCCTGGCCGATCCGGAGGAATTGTATATATCCCTGACCACGAGCGATATGACGTTAGGCAATCCGTCCGATGGTTGGCTTTCGCTTCCAGAAGTGTATTCTATGCCTCCAGTTACCACACCGTTGTTCCTGATTTGGTCTCCTTGTCCGGCGGCGCAGAGATCCAGTAGAGCCATGCTTTTATTCCCGCTTGCTGCGGCTCCGAGTACCCGTATCGTCTTGAAACTCTTGTAGAGGGAGTTTGCTACGATCGTGCCCTCTACCGTCGCTTTCTTTTGCACGGTCTCTCCCGTCAGGAAGTTGATGAGGAAATTCGGCTGGAATGTTCCTCCGGCATCCGCTGCCTGCACGGGTGCGCCGTATGTTCCCCCGTCCTCGTCCACGACTGTGCCGTCGGTATGTCGCCCATACTGGCTGTACATAAATTCATCCCAGAAGACAGCCTTGCCCACGGTGCCCCCGGCGATGATGGCCAATGACGTGAAGAGTGGTGACATAGTGTCAATGAGTGTCCACTGAGCGAGGTTCTGATCCGGTCGGGTTCCCACGGTAGCGGTCCGTGTGCCCGTCTCCGGAGCAGAAACGATGTAGAATTTTCCGTCATAGCCGTTGTAGACATACTGTGCCTGAGACACCGTGGCCGTGTAACTCCCGTTGGATTTCCACTCTCCTGCGGGGATAGGCACAGGGCCGCTGTATCCTCTGGCCCCGTCGAATACCTTTGGCAGCATGAACTCCAGTGTCCCGAACTTCGTCGTCGTCCATACGGCCCGCAGTCCGGTGCATGAGGTCAGCGCAGACAATGAAGATCCTGAGATGGCGAGTGAGTAGGTCATCGGTGCGTCAGAGAAATCAGCGGAGAAGCTGGACCTCGTTCCCTGCAGATACACTGTCAGGCTTCCTGTGTCGGTCAGTACAGTCTCGACTCCGTTCCCGGCTCTCACCATAAGGCAGATCTCCATGGGTGCGTTTGCGGGAAAACCCCCACGCGGCGTACCATCGGACTTGGCGCTGAGAGTAGTCTGCTCCACATCCCCCACGCTCCATCTGCAGCGCAGTGTCCCTGCCACCTTCTCAACGGGGATTTCCTTTTTCGCCGTGTAGTCCGTGAGCAGGTCTTGCTGCGATGCCGGCATCGCCTCATAGACGTATATCTCGATGGCTTCGTCGGCCACTCCCAGCGAGAGTTCCAGATCCGTGATGGAGGTTACTGCAGAAGTAACCCGGAAAGCCCTGTCCCTGGTTCCGTCGGTATGCCGGATGAAGATGACGCAGTACAGTGCAGCCTCCTCTTCCCTCTCTCCGGTCCGTCGATAGAACCGGCAGTCGCTGGTGAAGGACGTTGTGGTGCTCCCGGCAGGGATGAACACTCGTTCTGCATTCGTCCGGATGCTGTATGTCACGCCGTCCTTCGGCTTTGCCACGAGCGAGAACTTCGCTCCTATTTTCTTGTTCATTCCTCTCCCTCCTCGATGTATTTAAGTTGGTTCGTCGAGCCCTCGAAGATATACCCGCATTCGTTGACGATGCGTGCGTCCTCGATGGGCAGGAACTCTTTATCCGGGAATAATTTCTCCAGTTCGCGGATCCAGCGGATGATGCCCTGGTAGTTGCCGTGAAATTCGAATGCCAGCGTGCGGCCAGTGGGCTCGCCCGTCTCCTTGTTGAGCTCAGGCGTACCTATCAGGCACTTGATCCAGTTATCCTCGCCCTTGGACTGTCGGATCTCGTATTTGTAGAGAGTCAGAGTCTGTAGTGCAGGCACGTTCTGCATGGGTATATTCTTGGCATCCATCTCGCGGTCGATGCGGATTTTTTTGGTAAGTTCTGTGAGTTTCATATCTTTTTCAATTTGTTGCATGATACGGAAGGTGTCTGCGTGCTGCATCATCCCGAAGTAGCTTGCCCAGGACTTGTCGTTGTCCGCCTTTCTGGCTCTCTCCAGTGTGGATTTTCGGATGAGCGTCAGTCCTTTGTTGTGGTCTGTCGCCGTTTTGTCAGGGAATCGGTACAATCCGTATCCGCAGATATCCACGCCTTCCTCGTCGATGTGTACGATGCGTGAAGTCTGTCGTTTGGCGCGGATTCCTTGTTCGTACCACCAGAACTGTCGCACCCTCCAGAGCGCGGCGTTAGCCTCTTGTCGGGAGTGTACTGCGATGAAGACGTTGTCGGCATAGCGTACCCTCCACTCAAAGTTTTCTACGAGCCAGTAGTCGAAGCTGAGCATCACAATATGGTGGATATACGGGCTCGTCGGCGTACCTACAGGAAGGCGCCCTTTCACGAACCCAACTTCTTCTCCGAAGTCCGTCATCCACCGCCACCAGTTCCTTTCCTGCCATTCTTCGGGGAACATTTGCTTCTGCATCTTTGTAGCCTCGAGCACCTTGTCACGGAGGAATTTCATACCCCGTCGATAGCTTTTGACAGACACATGTTGATAGCATTCCCTTTGGTCGATGTCCACCAGCCACTGGAGATGTCGGAGATCGTAGAACAGTCTCTTGCATTCTTTGAGCACGGAGAATTCCCGGCGTTTGGCTGTGATACCATGCTGAGGGAGGCAGTTCCGTGCCACCCCGGGGTTCACCAGTTCATAGGCAGGCACAAGTAATATGAGCCACAGATGCTGTAGAATCAGAGCACTCAGGAGGGGAGCATCGCAGTGGCGCACTTTCTTATTATTGTTCACCACTGTTTTTTTGTAATACGTGAGGTGTTGTCTGTAGCTGCCCTGCCTAAAAGCCTCGTACATTCGGTGCACATTGTCATCGAGGTCTGCCTTGAAATCAAGCACAGGCCTCGTTGACTGTCTACCCTTGAACGTATCAAAGACAGCGTTTCTGATGTCTTGTTCGGTGATGTACATTGTTCTTAGGCTTGGGCTTAGGGCGCCTACCTGTCGCAGCCATGAGGCTGCCGCCACCCTTTGGTCTTATATTTTCGCCACTGCAGGGCTGGATGTGGCCTCGGATCTTTTTTGTTCATCCAAGTATGGGCCGACCCGCCATAGTTCGAGTTCGTATTGCCGGCACTGTTGTTGCCATTCCAATTGCGCGGCGAACAGTTGCCATTGTTCGCGTTGCCACGAAAACGCACGCCATGGGGTCACATCCATTTTTCAACCTTTCTTTCCTGGTTCAGGGGCCACGGTCCCATTGCCGGGCTTGCCAGGACACGTTAGGATTTTGCGGTGCAAATTTACAACAATCTTTTCATTCCTCGCTATTGTCTGCACAAAAAATACAAAAAATCGACGGCCACAGGCCGTATTTTATGCCCTAAGGCAGCGGCGGCAGTGCCGCCACCACCTCAGGGCATCATTTGCCAGCCCACTGCGTGGGCCTTTATTGCGACTGCGTCGCTGACTGCGTCTTAGCTGCGCTTTTTTATACGAGCCTGGGCCGACCCGCCA
>JAFTEX010000110.1 GCA_017453445.1 Bacteroidaceae bacterium | reverse complement strand
GCCATCAAGGCTGTCAGCAACACGGCTAAAGTATGTCTGAGCGTTCTCATATAAGAAACTTTTTATGCTTTGTATATTATCTTTTTATAGGAACTATAGTAACTATAGGGACTATAGGATTTATGTCATTCTGAGAAACCTTCGGAAATCTCGACCACCTTCTTCACGAACTTGCTGTCATTAATCTTGCGGTTCTTCTTCTTGATGGTCAGCAGGGAGAAGGTGTAGGCGTAGTTCAGCGAGACGGTGATGTCGGTGCAGTCCAGGTTGCTGGTCAGCTTCGTGGGGTTCACGTCGCCGTACTTGTAGAAGGAGGCGGAGGTGGAGAAGACGTGGTACTTCTTGAGCGTGTAGGAGGCGGCGACCTCGCCTCCGATGTTCAGGCTCTTGCTCTGGCGCTCGACCTCGTTGTAGACCAGCGAGATGGAGCCGGAGAGGCTCAGGGGGTTCTCCTCGAAGAAGGTGTGCCCGGTGGAGAGCGTGGCGATGCGGCTCGTGTACTTCGTCTTGTACCCCTTCGACGTCTGGTTGCTCAGCGTCAGTCCGAAGTCCGTCTGCCAGGGCTTCACCGTCAGGTTGTAGGTGGCACCCAGGGCCAGCGTCTTCACGTCGCTCTCCCCGACGGCGAACTTGTTGAGGTCTTTGTTGGAGGTGTAGTTGACGGACAGCGAGGCGGCGTGGCCCAGCACGTCGCTCTCGATGAGGTAGGAGGGGGTGAAGGTGAAGGAGGCCATGCGGCGGTGTACGCGGGTGGAGTCGTTGACCTTGGCCGTGCCGTCGCCCTGCTTCTGGGTGTAGCCGTTGTAGCCGGCGGCCAGGCTGAGGTTCTTGCCCACGCGCGTCGAGGCGTTGGCCGAGTAGATGAAGCCTCGCGTGGTGTACATCTGGCGGGCCGTGAGGTTGTCGGCCTGGCCCGAGAACGTGCCCGAGAGGGCCACCTTCTTGAAGAGCATGCCGTTCATGTTCACGCCCAGGGAGTGGTAGTTGTTGGCCATGTAGTAGGTTCCCAGCGAGGTGTAGTCGGGCTGCACGATGCGGTAGGTGACCGAGGTGGAGAAGCCCGGGAGGGAGAAGTTGACGTTGGCGTCGCCTGCGAAGCGTGCCATCGAGGAGTAGCGCACGTCCATGATCTTGTCCCAGCGCTGGGTCTGCTTGGTGTCGACCTTCGGCGCGTCGGTGTCGGAGGAGAACATGGAGACGGCGGCGTTGGCCGAGAAGGACATCCACTTCAGGGGGGCTACGGCGCCCTTCAGGCCGACGACGATGTTCTCCTGGGGGGTGATGTAGCGGCGCCAGGCCTCGTCGATGGAGTTCGGGCGGTCGTAGGCGCGGAGGAAGTAGAGGTCGATGTAGTTCTTGCCCGAGCCGTAGCCGGCCTTGAAGCCCCATCCCACGCGCTTGTACTGCGGCGTGCGGGCGAAGGGGTCGTTCGGGTCGTCGTTGATGGCCTTGTGGAGGACGCCGTAGAAGGCGCCGAAGCGCATCTTGTCGCTGTTGTACTCAAGGCCAATGCCGTTGAACGAGGTGTTCATGACGTAGGAGCTGAAGGCCATGGTGCTGTTGCCGAAGTGGCCGCGCCAGTTCTTGTAGGCCGGCGTCAGGCGGAAGGCCAGGTGGGGATAGTTCCAGTCGAGTCCGTCGTTGGTGAAGTAGAGCGCGAAAGGCATCGAGATGCCGTAGACGGATATGTTGAGGTTGGCATAGATGCTGTTGCTCAGGGGGGACGCGTAGCCGTTGCCCACCGAGGTGTATCGGTAGGTGTTCTGCGTGCCCACGGCACCCGTGATGACGAGCGGGTCGCTCTTGGCGATCGTGGAGATGGTGTTCAACGAAAGCGTCTGGGCCGCCAGCCCCGTGGGCAGACCGACCAGAAGCAATAGGACCATCAATGGTTGGCGGAAGCGTTGACTACTCATTATTTTCAGGTGTCGTTAGCGCGAAAGGATGCGCGAGGTTATAGTTTATTTAAGGTAGAATCTTTCTTTAAGAGGAGAGGGCCTATAGTAGTTATTGCTTCTATAGTGACTATAGTTTCCATAGTTACTATAGGCCCTCTACTCAGTAAGTGCTTACTTTACAACGACCTTGCGGAAGTTGCCGTTCTTGGTGCGCTGGAGGCTCACGCCTGGCTGCTGACCGCTGATGCGACGACCGGCGAGGTCATAGCTTTCAGTCTGGCTGCCGGAGGCATTGATGCCACTGATGCCTGTGGTCTGTACGTCAGCATGGAGTTTGAAGGGAGCCTTAAGGGAACCGACGCGGGTCTGAGCCACAACGGTCTCATCAACGTCTGCCACTTCACCCGTCCAAGTGTCGTAGAGCTTGAAGTTGACCTTTTCTCCAGCATTGCAATGTACGGTGATGAAGGCCTTGTCTTCCACGAGGATACCCTCGCCACGGCATTCGGCACCGACGAAGGCACCGACGCTGTAGCGCTCGGCATTGTCGAGGTCCTCAAACGTGCAGACCATCGTCATGTTGTTCATGAAGCGAGTGTCATCGTACTTCCATACGTGGTTGCCCAAGTCGGAGGATTTCACGCCGACTGCCATGCCCTCGTCTCCGGGGTTCATGCTCGTTTCAGCGGGTAGTTCGATGTCGATAGTGGACGTTGTGGGGTTCTTCAAGAGGTAACCGCGGCTGGCACCCAGTGCGCTCATGTCACCCTGCCAGGAACCAAGACCCAACTCGGCAGAACCATTCTTGCCGACAATGACAGCACCTTCGAGTTCAGCAGTTTTTTGTGTGAACACATTATTGAGCAGACGGTTGAAGAAATAGGGCGAACCAACCCAGTTCCAACCAGGAGTCAGCGTGATGGTGATGGAACCGGAGGGATTCACTGTGCCGGCAATCTGTGTGGCCTCGGCAACGGAGCTTCCATAGAGGACGCTGCTCTGAGCGCTCTTCATCTTCAGCTTGTAGCACTGGCCCTGAAGCAGACCGCTACCGTTCATGAGTGTGCCGTAGAAGCCCCAGTTGGGGTCGTTGTAGAGCAGTTCCCGCTGCGTACGGATTTCTTCCAAGTTGGCGGTAGTATAGATGGACTCGAAGTCACTGGCCGTAACCACGCCGCAGGGGTTGCTACGCCACTGCCATCCGGCCGTGAAGTTGACAGGATAGCCAATCTCAAAACCTGTGAATGCTCCCGTCGTGGCCGACGTGGGGTCAATTAGGTTTACAGGGGCACCCATCACGTCCAGAACCTCAACGGATACCATACCGGGGATGGTGGAAGTGAACTCATAGACAATCTTGCTGGCCGTAGCCGACTTACGTGTTACGGTAAGCTGGTCCAACCACTGGCCACTGAGACCGTTCTGGATATTGAAGCGCATGTTGGCAAGATCGAAGTCAGCACCTGCGGGCTGCGGAGTGAAGGTGATGGTACCCGTCTGGCCAACCACGGCACCCGTGACAGCTACGTCAAAGCCTGTGAGCGTACTGCTCTCGGTGACTACGATATTGAACGACTTGACATCCGTGTTGTATTGTACGGTAGAGGTAGTGTTGCCTATGCCCCAATCGTCATAGTTCGGCCAACGAAGGTTGATGGTGACGGTCGTGGTACCAGCTGAGACGGCGGTGAACATACCATTGAGACCCGAACCGTCGAACACGAGATTCTCATAACTTACGGACGTACCCGTAACGGAAACCGACTGCTCACTCCAGTTAATGGAGGGGCTGGGGTCGGTGATGATGACGTTGTCATGCACATCGGCAGTGATGTCCACAGGATTGCCATCGACGAGACGATAGGTGCCGAGTGTGGTGTTGTTGAGCGTCACACCAGGCACAGCCACTACCTCGAGGTCGATGTATTCGGAGATTGCAGCAGGTGCACCAGTAGGATCGTTGCCAGCCACACCATTGGCGGTGACAGTGAAACGTGCATAACCACTCTCAACGGCAGTGAAGGTTGTCAGACCCGTCTGGTTGACGGCTTCAGTGTCATCAATCGATACGGTAAAACTCTTGTCGGTGGCGTCTAAGGGTAGGATGGTAATCATCTTGCTCAAACGCTCGTAGAGATGGGTATCGCCCACGTTAGCCTTAAAGGTTCCCCCGTAGATGCTGGGGTCGATGGTGATACCAGTTACGGAAACTATTACATTAATGGTTATCCATCCGCCGTTGTTGTTGGCATAAATCTTGGTGCTGTCGTTCTTCATGATGAAGGGACGTACGCGAGTGGAACCAGCCTTCACGGGAATGAAATAGCCACGGTCGCTCCATTGCAGGATGGTCTCATCTTCGACTTCCCACTGTACATAACCCGTAGAACCGGCAGGAAGGAGTTCGTAAGAAGCGCCCTCCGTCATGAAGGATGTAAGTTCGGGAGAATAAGTATCGCTGCGTTCCACGGTGAACGAGGTCTGCAACAGATTGATACCCGTAGCATACTGCACAATGCTGAAACGGCTCTCCACGCCACCGCCGGCAGGGCTGGTGACGAGATGGAGAATGAGGTCATCACCCTTCTGCAAGGGAGTCAGCGTGTTGCCCTCAATGGTGGCATACTCGCTGCCATCGCCGTAGTCTGAGGTATAGACAGCCCAACTCAGGTTATCAGGCACCGTAGCGTCTTCAGGACTGAGGATAAGCCAGTCGGTCAGATCATAGGTCTGACCCATTTCAGCCTGGTAGAACATAAGGGTGAAGGAGAGGGGTTCATTGAGCCTCAGCTCGATGGGAGAGGACGGTGACCCGTGGGATTCACCATCGAAGGTGAGTGTGGTGGAAAGCGTGTACTCCAAATAGGAGCTCATGTCAAGAACCTTGAACTTGATGGTCTTGCCCATGTCGCCCGTTACATCACCCTTTACACGGAGGGTGTAAACGGGGTCACCGGCTCCCGTGGGATCCAGATATTCTCCAATGGCTGAGGCGCGGCAGGAGAGCGTGGTTCCCTCTACCACAAAAGCACCCACTGTGTAGCTGCCACCTGGAGAATTGCTCGTCAGCTTGGCATACACCACTGTTTCATGGTTGTAGTCACCCTCCTGGGGGACATCACCACGCCAGCTTTGTGCAAGGCTTACACCTCCAAAAGAGAGCAACATTGCAAGCGTGAATAACAGTTTTTTCATAGTTTTTGGTTTATTTGTTAATAAAATTTAATATTCTACATTGCAAAATTAATTACATTAATGATAAATATTTTAGTATATTTCAGACATTAAAACATAAAAATCGGACAATCTGCGCGGCTTTGTGTAAAAAGCGGTCATAAATTCGCGAATATACGTGAAATGTACGTACCTTTGCTTATCGAAAATAATAGGATTGATATAATGAAAAACATGAAAAAAAGCATATTCTTGGGATTATTGGCAGTATTCTTCGCATGGATGGGTTGTGTAGCCCAAACGCTGGAACAGACAGATTCCCTGTTACGAATCTACGAACAGAGCAAGGGAAACATGCGAACCACCGTCGGCAAAAAACTGCTGAAAATTTACGCCGAAAGTGCCGTATTCTTCCACGAGGCACCCACCCTCGACGGAAAGATGGGGCGGGAGGAGCAAGACCTGCAAGTGTGGTTCGGCACGGAACGGTTCTACACCACCAACTCGTATTTCGCCGAGGCACTGACCTACATCGAGCGGGCACTGCCACTGGCCCAGACACGCGACACCGACATCTACGCCACACTGCTCTGCGACAAGAGCTACTGCCTGTTCAAGACCAGCGACTACACGGCTGCCATCGAGGCCGCACAGCAGGCCAAAGAGGAGTGCAAGAAGACGAAAAACTGGATGCAACTCTCACGCGCATACCTATATCTGGCCCTGGTGAACCACTCCCTGCGCAACTATGAGGAAGCCAAGAACCAGGTGGTGAAATCCATCGAGACGAATGCGAAACTGGGACTGAACCCACAGACGCACAACGTGTTGGGCGTGGCCTGCGAGCTCTTCTGCAGCGCACAGGAGGTGGACAAGGCCATCGAATACGGCAAGCAGGCCGTGGAGGCTGCCCGGCAGATGGACTATCAGCCCGCCGTGGCCAACCACCTGACACAACTCTCCTATGCCTACGACCGCAAGGGGGAGTACCAACTGGGACTGGACATGGCCAACGAGGCCATCGCCATCGTGAAAGCCAACGACCCGCTGGACCGCAACCAACTGGCTATTACACTGGAGTTTAAGAGTTGGAACCTCATTGACCTCAAGCGCAATCGCGAGGCCGTGGAGGCCCTGCGCGAGGCCATCCAGCTGGAGGAGGCCGTGGGCAACGTCTCGGCCGTGCGCTATGACTACCGCACGCTAAGCGAGGCACTGGAACCCATCGACCCCCACGAGGCGCTCGTGGCACTGCGCCGCTGCCTCACGATGACGGACTCCATCCACACCACACAGCTCCGGGAATTGACGACCAAGGCCAACGCGGAACTGCACAACGACGAACTGCAGGAGGAAAACGCCCAAGGGCGGCGCAGAACCGTGATTATCACGCTTGTAGCACTCGTCATGGTGCTGTTGCTGCTGGCGGTCATCGCCTCGCTGTGGTTCGCCTTCCGGCAGAAGTCGCGCACGAACCAGGCCCTGCAACGGCTGACGGAGGCCCGCGAGCACTTCTTCACGAACGTGACGCACGAGTTCCGCACGCCGCTGACGGTCATACTCGGACTGAGCCACGAAATGCAAAAAAACGCCCATCCCATCGGTGCTGAGCAGCTGAAAGAAACGGGAGAAACCATCGAACGGCAGGGTACACAACTGCTGGCCCTGGTGAACCAGTTGCTGGATATCTCAAAGGTGAAATCGGCCATCGGCGAACAGCCCCAACGCACGGGCGACGTGGCAGCCTACGTAGGCATGGTGGTGGAGACCCAGCGCGAACTGGCCCGCCAACGGAACATCCGCATCGACTACGAACGAGAGGAGGATGCCCTCGTGACGACTTTCGTGCCCGACTACATGCAGAAAGTGGTGCAGAACCTGCTGTCGAACGCCATCAAATTCACACCCGAAGGCGGGAAGGTGACAGTCAGCCTGTCGCAAGAGGGCAAAAAGCCCCAAAAATCCGGAAAGCCCGGAACATCCAGAACATCCAGAACATCCAGAACATCCGGAAACTCCAGAACATCCGGAAACTCCAGTTCATCCGCCCAACTCACGCTCTGCGTCAGCGACACAGGGCGCGGCATAGAACCGAAAGACCTGCCCCACATCTTCGAACCGTTCTATCAGGCTGACACCTCGGGGGGCATGGGCAGCGGCGTGGGGCTGGCCCTGACGAAGCAAATCGTGGATGCGCTGGACGGCAAGATTGACGTGGAGAGTGAAGTGGGGAAGGGCACTACCTTCCGCGTGACGCTGCCCCTTGTGGAGAAGGAAGCCGCAGGCGTTGACACCCCGAATCACCCGGAAAGCCCGGACTATCCGGATACTCCGAAATCTCCAGAAAACCCGGAAACTCCGGAAACTCCGGGAAACCCGAACCCAGGGACTCCCATCCTGCTCGTTGTCGAAGACAACCAGGACGTGGCCCAATATATCGCACAACTGCTGAAAGAGGACTACGAAATACACTTTGCAGCCAATGGACGCGAGGGAATCGAAAAGGCTCGGAATCTGATTCCGGACCTGATTATCACGGACTTGATGATGCCTGGCACCGACGGACTGGAACTCTGCCACACCCTACGGCAAGACGAATCCACCGACCACATCCCCCTCATCGTGGTCACGGCCAAGGTGAGGGAGGAGGACCGCATACGCGGACTGGAGGCCGGTGCCGACGCCTACCTCAACAAGCCCTTCAACGCCGAGGAACTGCGCGTGCGCATCGAAAAACTGCTGGAAACGCGCGAACGTCTGAGAAAGAAATACCATGCTCTGGAAATAGACTCCAAAGAGACTGAAGAAGAAACTGCCGTCACGTCGTTCCCGGCTCACTCTGACAACTTCATACGGAGCCTGAAAGAGGCCATCCACCGACTGCTGCCGAACAACTGCAGCGTGGAGGAGCTGGCCAACGAACTGTGCATGAGCTCACGCACGCTGCAACGCAAAATCAACACCGTGGCAGGGGTTTCGCCCAAGAAGTTCATCACGGAAATACGCATCAAGATGGCCCGCCAGATGATGGAGGAACACCCCGAACGCACCATCACCGACGTGGCAGAGCGATGCGGCTTCTACGACCACACACACTTTGCCCGCATCTTCCGAAAGGAATTTGGTATTTCACCCGGGCAATTCCAACAAGAACAGCAGTCTTAAACAAAGGATAAAAATGGGAGAAAATTACGAAATAAAGGAGGGAACAAGGATGAAAAACCAACTTTATTTCGTAATTTTGCGTTTAGAAACAGAAGCCCATGGACAAACTGACCGAAATCCGACGCCCGATAGAGGCTGAACTGAAGGCCTACAGGAACCTGTTTGAGGAGACCCTCCAAACGGAAAACCCTATCCTGCAAGTCGCTCTCAGCCACTTGCTCCAACGACAGGGCAAGATGATGCGCCCGATACTGGTGATGCTGGCGGCCCGCATGGCCGGCAGGGTGGGGGAGAGCGTGCTGCACGCCGCCGTGGCCTTGGAGCTGCTGCACACGGCTTCGCTCGTCCACGACGACGTGGTGGACGAGAGCGACCGCCGAAGGGGACAGAAATCGGTAAATGCCTTGCTGGACAACAGGGCTGCCGTACTGGTGGGCGACTTCCTGCTCTCAAAGGCTCTCTACCACGCGGCACAGACGGGTTCGCAGAGGGTGGTGACGTGGGTTGCGGAACTGGGACAGACGCTCTCGGACGGTGAACTGCTGCAGCTGGCCAACCTCGAAAAGACAACCTTCGCTGAGGAGGACTACTACGAGGTCATCCGCAAGAAGACGGCTTCGCTCTTCGAAACGTGTGCCCGAACGGGGGCACTGCTGGCCGACGGCGGGGAGGAACTGGTGGAACGCATGGGAGGGTTCGGGCTCTCCGTGGGCATCTGCTTCCAGATGCGCGACGACCTGCTGGACTACGAAAACCAGTACGACACGGGCAAACCCAGCGGCAACGACATGAAGGAGGGGAAACTGACACTGCCCGTCCTGCACGCCCTGCTCGCGTCGGGCGACGAGACGATGAAGTCGGTGGCGCTGAAGGTGAGAAAGGGCGAGGCCACGGACGAAGAGATTGCCGGCCTGGTACACTTCACCCACCGACAAGGAGGAATTGCCTACACCGAGAAGATGATGGACCAAACGGTCGACGAAGCACTGAAGCTCGTCGGCAATGGCGGAGGCGAACGCGCCATCGTGGACGCACTGAACCTCTATGCCGCCTTCGTGGCTGGCAGAAATCTGTGACGAGACGGAGGGTTAATCGCCCTAAAGAGTCATTTGTAAATTTTCATTACCTTTTTGGGTCTCTCCCCTTACTGCCTTCCGGCAGAAGATTACTATGCTTAGGCGGATAACCTTAGTAAGGTTACGGCCATAAGCATAGTAATCTTATCGGCCTAACCTTACTAATCTTCCACCGACGGGGTAGGGGAGAGGCTTCTGAAAGACTCCGTATCTGACTGAAAAACAAAAGAAAGGCGGTCACTTGCCACCTGAAAATGGCAAGTGACCGCCTGGAGTTTGTCAGCTTAGGCTGGAAATGTAAGAATTTTTCGAAATCAGCCCTTTTCTATTTGCCCTCAATCCCCGTATAGGATTTTTTGGGGGTTACGAACCGAAAATCAACATCTTACCCCACATTTTGGTCCTCTGAGAATCGCGTAAAATAGTTTTCCCGGATGCAAGTACACAAATTTTCGACTCTCAGAGGGTCAAAACGGGCCGAATCGGGGGACGCGCGTCAGAAGAACTTAATCTCCTTGCCCTCCACCTCACTCAAGAGGAGATTGGCCAACCGACTCGTGCCGAGACGCAGATACTGGTTCGTCAACCAACGCTCGCCGAGAATTTCTTTGACAATCGTGTAGTAGACGAGTGCATCATGAACGGTGTTGAGTCCGCCGGCAGGCTTGAACCCAATCTGGATTCCCGTCCGTTCGTAATACTCCTTGATGGCCTGGCACATGACATAGGCAGCCTCGGGAGTGGCGGCAGGTTTCTCCTTGCCCGTGCTCGTCTTGATGTAGTCGGCACCGGCATACATGGCCAGCAGGGATGCCTTCTTGACGTTCTCGGCAGAACCCAGGAGACCCGTCTCAAGAATGACTTTCAGCTTGCGTTCGCCACAGATGGCCTTCAGTTCTGAGATTTCGTCACACACGGTTTCGTAGTCGCCCGAGAGGAATTTGCCCACACTCATGACCATGTCAATCTCCGTGGCACCGTCCTTCACGGCAAGGGCCGTTTCGGCCACTTTCACCTCGATGAGAGCCTGGCTGGAGGGGAAACTGCCGCTCACGCAGGCAACCTCCACACCCTCCACTTCGAGGCTCTGGCTGACGATGCTGGCAAAGCAGGGATAGACGCAAATGGTGGCCACATGGGGCAGGGCAGGATAGGCATCCTCAAACTGATTGACACGCTCCGTGAAGGCCAGCACGCTCTCGTCGGAATCGGTGGTCTTCAGGGTGGTCAGTTCGACGCTGCCCATGAGGAATTTCTTCACCTCCACGGTGTCGTTTTCAGGCACCTTTTCCTCAATAATCTTTGCCACTTTCCGGGCTACTTCCTCGTCGCTGAGGTGGGTTTCATACTGTGCAAGTGCCTGGTCGTACTTGCTCATTTCCTCTACATGGTGATGGTCGTGATGATGGTCATGACCACAGTTGCAATGTTCACTCATAATTTATGTAATTTAGGATTATTTTTATGTCTCGCTTCGTCTCTCACGGTCTTCTTTTCGATGCTTTTTCGGAGTGCCTCGGTGAGGTCCACACCCGTCTGGTTGGCAAGGCAAATGAGCACCCACAGCACGTCGGCCATCTCTTCTTTCAGGGCTTCCAGCCCATTGTCAGCCGCCCGTGGGTCGCAGGCTTTCCACGACTGCTCACCGTAGCGCCGACTCATCACACGCGCCAATTCGCCCACTTCCTCAGTCAGTACGGCCATGTTCGTCAGCTCCGAGAAATAGCGCACTCCGTATTCCTTTATCCACGCATCCACGCGTTCCTGTGCTTCTTTTATAGTCATATATTCCCTAATCCCTAATCTCTAATCTCTATTTTCTATTCTCTATTCTTCGAATCCATGCAGATGGTTACGGGGCCGTCGTTGACGAGCGAAACCTGCATGTCCGCGCCAAATTCTCCCGTGCCTATGGGCCTGCCCAAGAGGGTGGAGATGTGCTTGCAGAAAGCCTCATAAAGGGGCACAGAGACCTCCGGGCGTGCGGCACGGATGTAGCTCGGGCGATTGCCCTTCCGGGTGCTTGCCATGAGCGTGAACTGGCTGACGACAATGATGTCGCCCCCGGCATCCAGAATATTGCGGTTCATCACCCCCTCGGCATCGTCGAAGATGCGCAGGGCGACAATCTTGCGGCAGAGCCAATTGATGTCTTCCTGCGTGTCGGCATCCTCAATGCCCAACAAGACCAGCAGCCCCTGGCGAATCTGGCTCTTCGTGCGTCCTGCAATGGCCACACTGGCTTCCTTTACGCGTTGAATTACGACTCTCATACTGCGAAGTTACGTATTTTCTTGGTTCTGCGCAAGCGCATCGTGCAATATATTAGCCTTTTTAGCCCCAACGACTTCCACCAATGCTTCAAGCGTGGCCTCACGAATGCGCTTCACAGAGCGGAAATGCTTAATCAGAAGGTCTCGCGTGCGAGGGCCAATGCCCTTGATTTCATCCAGTTCTGAGGCCACTTGGTGTTTGCTTCGCTTCTGGCGGTGGAAGGTAATGGCAAAGCGGTGTACTTCGTCCTGTATCTGCGTCAAAAGACGGAAGAGCGGAGAGTCCATCTTCATGCCTACCACCTGCGGGGGAAAACCGTAGAGGAGTTCATGGGTGCGGTGGCGGTCGTCCTTGGCCAATCCGGCAATGGGGATATGGAGGTTCAGTTCGTCCTCCACCACCTTACGAACCACCTCCATCTGGCCGCGTCCGCCATCGGTGATGATGAGGTCGGGGAGGGGAGTTTCTTCGTTCATCATGCGAGTGTACCGGCGGCGCACGACTTCCTGCATCGAGGCATAGTCGTCGGGCCCCACCACCGTCTTTATGATGTATTTCCGGTAGTCTTTCTTCGAGGGCTTGCCCATCTTGAACACCACGCAGCCTGCCACGGGGTCGGTGCCCTGCGTGTTTGAGTTGTCGAAGCACTCGATGGTCACGGGCATCTTCTCCATCCCCAGCAGGGTTTGCAATTCCTTCATCAGGCGCACGCCCTTCTGCTCAGGATTCAGCTTGTCGGCCTGGTTCAGGCGGTCCTTCTTATACTGGAGGACATTCATGCGCGAGAGGTCCAGCAACTTCTTCTTGTCACCCTTCTGGGGAATGGTGACTTCTATGTTTTCGATAAAAAGTTCCACGGGGAACGGTAGGATAATCTCCTTACTGTCACTCGGATAACGCTTTCGCATTTCACCAATGCCCAAGACCAAAAGTTCCTCGGGCGACTCGTCCAGGCGCTTCTTGATTTCGAACGTAAAAGCCTGCGTGATGCAACCGTTCACGACGTGCAGGTAGTTGACGTAAGCCTCCTTTTCGCCCGCCTCGATGTTGTAGACGTCGACATTGTGGAGGGTATTGCTCACCACCTCGCTCTTGCTGCAATAGCCTTCCAGGAGCGAGAGTTTCCGCTTCACCTGCTCAGCCTCCTCGAAACGCATTTCTGCCGCCAGCTCCATCATCTCGTCGCGCAAACGGCGTTCTATCTCGCGCGTGTTACCTTTCAGTATTTCCTTGGCTTCGTCTATCCAACGCATGTATTCCTCACGCCCCACCTTGCCGATGCACATGCCTCCGCAATTCTTGATGTGGTAGTCCAGACATTCGCGATACTTCCCTCGGGCAACACCCTCCTCCGTGACGGGCATGTTGCAACGGCGCAGGGGATAGAGATTGCGAATGAGTTCGAGCATCATGTGCATAGTGCCCACATGACTGTAGGGACCAAAATAGGTGCCAAACCTCTTGTTGATTTTACGGGTAGAGAAGATGCGGGGAAAGTATTCGTTGGTGACGACTATCGAAGGATAGGTCTTGCCGTCCTTCAAGAGAATGTTGTATTTGGGGTTCCACTGCTTGATGAGATTGTTTTCCAAAAGCAGGGCATCCTCCTCCGTCTTCACGACGACGTACTTGATGTCGCGAATGTTCTCAACCAGCCGGGCGGTCTTCAGGTTCTGGTGCTCCTTCTGGAAATAGCTGGAAACACGTCGCTTCAGCCGCTTTGCCTTGCCCACATAGATGATGGTGCCCGTATCGTCGAGATACTGGTAGCACCCGGGCGAATCAGGCAGATTGCTGACAATACCGCGCAGATGGGCTTTTACTTCTTCGGTCATGGGTTTTATAAGGGACGTTAGGGCCTTTAAGGAGCTTAGGGGGGCTTAGGGACTTCTTAGATTCTAATCAGTGTCGTGATTTCCGTTTCGTCGTCAAAGACCGCACGCCCGTTCAGCCCTTCGATGGTGAGCTCGATGAGGAAGTTTATGAAAACCTTGCGGGGATGGAACTCCTTCACCAGGCCATAGGCGGCCTTCATGCTGCCACCCGTGGCCAAGAGGTCGTCGTGGAGCAGAACCACATCGTCCTCCGTGATGGCGTCGGCGTGTATCTCGATGGTGTCCTTTCCATATTCCTTCATGTAACTGGCCCGCTTGGTTTCGGCAGGCAATTTGCCGGGTTTGCGGCACATGATGAAACCTGCACCCAGACGAAGAGCCAAGGCGGCGCCGATGACAAAACCGCGGCTTTCGATGCCGACGACCTTGGTGATGCCTTTGTCCTTGTATAGTTCGTAGAGTTCGTCAACCATGATGCGCAGGCACTCGGGATTCTTGAACAGAGTGGTGACATCCTTGAACTGGATGCCCTTGATGGGAAAGTCGGGAACGTTTCGGAGGTTCTGAAGAAGGATGGGATTGTTCATTACTTTCTGTATTATAGGTTGTCTTTTTCTTCTCATATTATATAGGAACTACAGCCACTATAGGAACTATAAAATTCCTTTTGTTTCACGTGAAACTATCGCCCCATAAGCACCGCAAGGACGTTTATGTCGCTGGGGGAGACCCCAGGGATTCGGCTCGCCTGAGCCAGGGTCTCGGGGTCGATGTGGGCGAGTTTCTGGCGGGCCTCGGTAGAGAGGCTCTGTATCTCTTCGTAGTGGAATCTCCCGCGGATGCGGAGATTCTCCAGACGCTGCATCTTCTCGGCCAACTGGCGCTCACGTTCGATGTAGCCATGATACTTGATTTGTATCTCGGCCGCTTCGGCAATTTCCTCCTGACGGTTGGGAGAGTGACCGAGCGTGGCGGCTAAGGGAGCAATGTGGGGAGCCAGGTTTTGGAAAGAAAGTTCGGGGCGAGATATTAAGTCAATAAGTTTACATCCTTTACTCAAAGACGCACTTCCAATCGCTTCTAATGAGGAATTTATAAGATTGGCCTTTACTGAAAATTTATTACAAAATTCTATAATACGCTCGATTTCGGCTTCCTTCTCTTTCCAATAATTGTATCGCTCGGAAGTGGCAAGTCCCAACCTGTAAGCTTTGGGAGTCAGACGCGTGTCGGCATCGTCCTGACGCAAGAGAATGCGGAACTCTGCCCGGCTCGTGAACATGCGGTAGGGTTCGTCCACCCCTTTCGTGACAAGGTCGTCGATGAGCACACCTATGTAACTCTCGTCGCGCCCCATCACGAACTCGCCGCCTCCGCTGCAACGCAGGGCGGCATTCACGCCCGCCACCAGTCCCTGTCCGGCAGCCTCTTCGTAGCCCGTGGTGCCATTCACCTGACCCGCCAAGAAGAGTCCTTCGACACGTTTTGACTCCAGCGTATGGCGGAGTAGGGTGGGGTCGAAGTAATCGTACTCGATGGCGTAGCCCGGACGATAGATTTTGAGGTCACGGAAAGCTGGTATGAGACGCAGGGCATCTAACTGCACGTCAATTGGCAATGAGGAAGAGAACCCATTGAGATAATACTCCTGTGTGTTCGCTCCCTCGGGTTCGAGGAAGAGTTGGTGCTGGTCCTTGTCGGCAAAGGTCACAAGTTTTGTCTCGATGCTGGGGCAGTAACGAGGTCCTATGCTCTGTATCTGACCGTTGTAGAGCGGCGAGTCGGGCAGTCCCTGGCGCAGACGCTCGTGGACGGCAGGATTGGTGTAGGTAATCCAGCAGGGGAGGGAGGGTAGGGCGGCGGAGATTTTGGATTGCCCAGAAATTCCGGACAATCC
>JAFTEX010000109.1 GCA_017453445.1 Bacteroidaceae bacterium | reverse complement strand
ATACCAAATCTAAATCAATAAATCGTCGAAAAAGGAAAAAAGATAGGGTAAACATGGTGGTTTTTAGAAATATTTAAGTAACTTTGCAGCCGTTTATAAACAAGTACTAATGAGTAGAAAGCAAATAACTCCGGATTATATCTTTGAGTTAAGTTGGGAAGTATGTAATAAAGTAGGCGGTATCTACACCGTTCTTTCAACGCGGGCAAAGACACTTCAGGAGAATTTTCAGGATAGGATCATATTCATCGGTCCTGATTTTTGGAAAGAGAGTGAGAGTCCTTACTTCCGTGAGGAGAAGTCGCTGTTTGCCGAGTGGCAATGGCTGGCTCACGAGCAAGGCATCGACGTGAGGGTAGGGCGCTGGACCATTCCTGGCGAGCCCATCGCCGTGCTGGTGGACTTCAAGCCCTTCTTCGAGAAGAAAAACGACATCTACGGCTGGTTGTGGGAGAACTACCAGGTGGACTCGCTCCACGCCTATGGTGACTACGACGAGGCTTCGATGTTCTCTTATGCAGCCGGTCTCGTGGTTGAGAGTTTCTACAACCACTTCATCGACCGCACCAAGCGCGTCATCTATCATGCCAACGAGTGGATGTGCGGTCTGGGCGCACTATACATCAACAAGAAGTTGCCCCAGATAGGCACCATCTTCACCACCCATGCCACCAGCATCGGGCGCTCCATTGCCGGCAACCAGAAACCCCTCTACGACTATCTCTTCGCCTACAACGGCGACCAGATGGCCTGGGAACTCAATATGCAGTCGAAGCACTCCATCGAGAAGCAGACGGCCCACAACGTGGACTGCTTTACGACCGTGAGCGACATCACCGCCAACGAGTGCAAGGAGTTGCTCGACAAGCAGGTCGACGTGGTGCTGCCCAACGGCTTCGACAATAGTTTTGTGCCCAAGGCTGCCGCGTTCACCAAGAAGCGCAAGCAGGCCCGCCAGAAGATGCTTCAGGTGGCCAACGCCCTGCTGGGCGAGGATCTGGGCGACGACACCATCATCGTGTCCACGTCGGGCCGCTACGAGTTCCGCAACAAGGGCATCGACGTCTTCGTCGAGGCCATGAACCGTCTGCTGCGCGACCGCCAGTTGAAGAAGAAGGTGCTCGCCTTCATCGTCGTGCCCGGCTGGGTGGGCGAGCCGCGCAAGGACCTGCAGGAAAGGCTGCAGAGCGGACTGCCCTACGACACGCCGCTGGAGGTGCCCCAGGTGACACACTGGCTGCACAACATGGGCCACGACAACGTGCTCAACATGATGAAGTTCTACGACATGCACAATCGCCACGAGGACAACGTGAAGGTCATCTTCCTGCCCTGCTACCTCGACGGCAAGGACGGCATCATGGACCTGACCTACTACGATGTGGTGCTGGGCAACGACCTGTGCATCTATCCCTCCTACTACGAGCCTTGGGGCTACACCCCGCTGGAGGCCGTGGCTTTCCGCGTGCCCTGCATCACCACCGACCTGGCTGGCTTCGGCCTTTGGGCCAACAAGGAGTTCGGTCATCCCGGCGAACTGGCCGACGGCGTGAAGGTCATCCATCGCACCGACTACAACTACTCCGAGGTGGCCGACTACATCAAGGACACCGTCTCCGACTTCTCTGCCTTGACCAAGACTCAGGTGGAGGCTTGCCGCAAGCAGGCCGAGGCCCTGTCGAAGAAGGCCCTCTGGAAAGAGTTCATCCGCTTCTACTACGAGGCCTACGACATAGCCCTCGCCAAGGCAGAGGCCCGCATGAAGGCCCAGCAGGCCGGGAAAAAGGAAACCAAGCAACAATAAAAAGAAATCATTGTTATAAATATCGACAAATATGAAAATCAAAGCTGACTATGTGAATGCTCCTCAGTGGAAGGAGTTGACCGTCAAATCGCGTCTTCCTGAGGAACTGAAGTGCCTCGACGAGATTGCACACAACCTCTGGTGGGTATGGAACTACGAGGCTCGCGACCTGTTCCGCGATCTGGATCCCGAACTTTATCACGACGTGAAGCACAACCCCGTGATGCTGCTTGAGCGCCTGACCTTCGCTCGTAAGGAGGCCATTGTCAAGGACAAGGCCCTCATGAAGCGTATCAAGGCTGTCTACGACCTGTTCCGCGCATACGTTGACGTGAAGCCCGATGCCAAGCGTCCCTCCGTGGCCTACTTCTCTATGGAGTACGGCATGCACTCGGCCCTGAAGATCTACTCCGGCGGTCTGGGCATGCTGGCTGGCGACTACCTGAAGGAGGCTTCCGACTCCAATGTCGACATGTGTGCCGTCGGCTTCCTCTATCGTTTCGGCTACTTCACACAGTCGCTCTCGATGGATGGCCAGCAGATTGCCAACTACGAGGCACAGAACTTCACCTCGCTGCCCATCGAGCGCCAACTCGACGAGAACGGACAGCCCCTGGTGGTCGAGGTGCCCTATATGAACTACACCGTTCACGCCTACATCTGGCGCGTCAACGTGGGTCGCATCAAACTCTACCTGCTCGACACCGACAACGAGATGAACTCTGAGTACGACCGTCCCATCACCCACTCACTCTATGGTGGCGACTGGGAGAACCGTCTGAAGCAGGAGATCCTGCTCGGCATCGGCGGTGCTCTGACGCTGAAGAAGTTGGGCATCAAGAAGGATATCTACCACTGCAACGAGGGCCACGCCGCACTCGTCAACCTGCAGCGTCTGTGCGACTACATCGAGGAGGGCCTCACCTTCAACCAGGCCATGGAACTCGTGCGTGCCAGCGGTCTCTATACCGTCCACACGCCCGTGCCTGCAGGCCACGACTACTTCGACGAGGGCCTCTTCGGCAAGTACATGGGCGGCTATCCTCAGAAACTCGGCATCTCTTGGGATGAGTTCATCGGCATGGGCCGCACCAACCCCGAGGACCACAACGAGAAGTTCTGCATGTCGACCTTCGCCTGCAACACCTGTCAGGAGGTCAACGGCGTGTCTAAACTCCACGGCTGGGTCAGCCAGAAGATGTTCTCTGGCATCTGGAACGGCTACTATCCCGAGGAGAACCACGTGGGCTACGTCACCAACGGCGTCCACTTCCCCACATGGGCCGCTACCGAGTGGCGCAAGGTCTATGCCAAATACTTCGACGACAACTTCATGTTCGACCAGTCGAACCAGAAGATCTGGGAGGCCATCTACAACGTGCCCGACGAGGAGGTTTGGGCCACCCGCATGGCTCTGAAGCAGAAACTCTTCGACTACATCAAGGAGCAGTTCCGCGAGACGTGGCTGCGCAACCAGGGCGATCCCTCACGCGTGCTCAGCCTGCTGGAGCGCATGAACCCCAACGCACTGGTCATCGGCTTCTGCCGTCGCTTCGCCACCTACAAGCGTGCACACCTGCTGTTCACCGACGAGGCTCGTCTGGCCAAGATCGTCAACGACCCCGAGCATCCCGTCATGTTCCTCTTCGCCGGTAAGGCTCACCCCGCCGACGGCGCCGGCCAGGGTCTCATCAAGCGCATCTACGAGATTTCGCAGCGTCCTGAGTTCCTCGGCAAGATCATCTTCCTCGAGGACTACGACTTCCTGCTGGCTCGTCGCCTCGTCTCGGGTGTCGACATCTGGATGAACACCCCGACCCGTCCTCTCGAGGCTTCCGGCACATCTGGCGAGAAGGCCGAGATGAACGGCGTGGTCAACCTCAGCGTCAAGGACGGCTGGTGGCTGGAGGGCTATCGCGAGGGTGCCGGCTGGGCACTCACCGAGAAGCGCACCTACCAGAACCAGGGCTATCAGGACCAACTCGATGCCGCCACCATCTACTCGCTGCTCGAAAACGAGATCATTCCTCTCTACTATAAGAAGAACAAGAAGGGTCTTAGCGAGGGCTGGGTCAAGGTCATCAAGAACTCCATCGCCCAGATTGCTCCTCACTACACCATGAAGCGCCAACTCGACGACTACTACTCGAAGTTCTACGAGAAGGAAGCCAAGCGCTTCAAGGAGATCTCCAAGGACAACAACCGCCTGGCCAAGGACATCGCCCAGTGGAAGGAGGCCGTGGCCGAGCGTTGGGACAGCATCCATGTCGTCTCCACCGAGTGGGACATTCCCGCATCGGGCCTCGAGACCGGCACCAAGTACACCCTCCGCTACGTCATCAACGAGCAGGGTCTTGACGATGCCGTCGGTCTGGAGAAGGTCAACATCTACACCGACAAGAACGGCGAGGAGCGCATCTACAGCATCGAGCCCCTCAAGATGGTGGGCAAGGATGGCAACAACTACACCTTCGAGGCCACGCTGGCTCCCCAGCAGGCTGGTGAGTACAAGAGCGCCGTGCGTATGTACCCGAAGAACAAGAACCTGCCTCACCGTCAGGACTTCTGCTACGTGAAGTGGTTCGAACTGCCTCAGAACAACTAATCACCCGCATTTGTTCTGACAGCACGATATGGCCGGACGGGAAAAATCTCCCGTCTGGCCTTTTTCTTTCACTTCGAGCATAAAAAGTTGCGTAAAAGTTTGGCCGTTTCGCAAAAAGTTTGTACCTTTGCACCCGCAAAACCGAAAAGGATGCACCCGTAGCTCAGTTGGTAGAGCACCTGACTCTTAATCAGGGTGTCCAGGGTTCGAACCCCTGCGGGTGTACTTTCTTGTTGAAACAACGGTTCGCGCATGCACCCGTAGCTCAGTTGGTAGAGCACCTGACTCTTAATCAGGGTGTCCAGGGTTCGAACCCCTGCGGGTGTACCAAAGGAACCGCCGATATGGCTCAGTTGGTAGAGCAACGCATTCGTAATGCGTGGGTCCCCGGTTCGAGTCCGGGTATCGGCTCACGAAAAGGTCAGACGAAAAGTTCAGGGGCAGTGAGTGCCCCTTTCTCATAGCACATTGTTTCGCGGAATTAGCTCAGTTGGTAGAGCATTGGCTTCCCAAGCCGAGGGTCGCGGGTTCGAGTCCCGTATTCCGCTCTTGCTGATAATCAGAGAGTTACGAGGATTTGCGGTGGCAAATCGGAGACCTGATTTCAAGAAATTGCACGTTTGAAGTGCGGTTTTTGTGGCTTTATGGAGGTGTTTTGGTTGGCTGATGGTTGGCCAACTAAAAGTGGATTGTTTAATTAATTAAAGTCACAAGATGTTTAAGTTTTACACATTCGTAGACACGAAGAAAATGGATGATACGGGCGAGTCGCCTGTGTACATCGTGGTGAGGAGAAAGGGCGGCGGCAGGTTCTGGCTGTCGACAGGTCTTATGAGCCGTGGTAAACTGGATGGGCTGTCGTTTTCAGCAGGAACGACGAACGGCAGGCAGCGGACGATGGTGCTTTGCCGTTATCTCCAGCAGACGGAACTGGTGCTTCAGCGCGAGGATGTTGAGGCGATGACGGACGCGGAGGTGAAGCAGGAACTGCTCGAAAGGGTGTTTGGCGTGATGCCGAAGGCGAGACTGCTGACCTTGGCCGAGAATGTTGCCGCCTTTGCTGAGACGAAGAGAGAGAGCACGCGGGTGCTCTACGGCATCACGGAGCGGAAGGTGGCGCAGTTTGACGCGCGTGCCACGCTGGAGAGCGTGGACGGGCAGTGGCTGGAGCGGTTCAGGCAGTGGTGCCTGGACAAGGGGATGCGTATCAACGGCGCGGGTAAGGAACTGCGTAACATCAGGGCTGTGTTCAACTGGGCCCGCAGGCAGGGCAGGACGGCGAACTACCCCTTCCTGGACTATTCGATAGTGGAGGAAGAGACGATGCCGAACAACATCAGCGTGGAGCAGTTGCGGCAGTTGCGAGACTACGCGTGTGAGCCGTGGCAGGAGAAGTACAGGGATTTCTTCATGCTGTCGTTCTACCTGGCGGGGATGAACCCAGTGGACCTGCTGACGTGCAGGGCCGATGCCGTGAAGGACGGACACCTGCACTTCGTGAGGCAGAAGACGAACAAGCAGGGCCAGCGGAAGGTGAGGGCCGTGGTGCTGCCAGTGGTGGCAGAGGCCGAGGCCATCATCAGCCGCTACAGGAGCGTTGAGGGCTGGCTGCTGTCGTTCGTGGACGGCAGGACGGACTACCACTCTTTCCTGAAGAAGGCCAACGAGGCCCTGAAGAAAATCGGGCCGGCGGAGATAGTGCCGGACAGGGTGGGGAAGATGCGCAAGGTGGTGTATCACCCGATACTGCCTGACATAACGATGTACACGGCGCGGTACACGTTCGGCTCGATAGCGGCGAACGACCTTGACATCAGCGAGCGGACGATAGGTATGTGCCTGGGCCACTCGTGGTCGAAGAACGTCACGTCGAGATACATGGCCAATGACCAGCGGAAGGTGGACATGGCCGTGATGAGGGTGGTGGAATATGTGGGCGCAGAGGCTGCTGTGGTACAGCAGCACACTGAACCGTAGAGACTATTGGGCAGGTGGCAACTGCTCGCGGAGCCAGTCGATGTGGGCTTTGAGGCGTTTGATTTCGCGGTGGTACTGCGTATTCATCTCCCGTTGTGCCTTGTTGGCCATTGCTTGCCTGGCACGCTTGTCTTCAAGTTCCTCGATGCGCTGTTCGAGGCTGCGGGCGTAGGCGGCGAGGCGTTCGTTGGCCTCCAAGAGACGGCGGTAGTCGCGGATGATGTAGAGCATCCTGCGCTCATAGGGTAGGTCGTCCTGCGGGCGACGGTAGCGGTTGTCGTTCATAGGCGATGGTGTATTTATTCGGGTGATTCTTTTCTGAGGTCGGCGATCTGGCGGTAGGCGATGTCGCTCTCCGTCATGAGGCCGTGGTCGATGGCGATGGCCGTGACCTCCGTGAGGGCTGCGTTGTAGCCGTGGATGTAGGCTGGCGTGATGGTCTCGTCGCGCTGGGGCAGGAAATAGGACATGATGGCCGGTGAGACCTTCCGTTCGGCGCAGATGTAACGCTTGGTGGTCTCGATGTTCTTGCCGTGGCCCATCATGAGGGCGATGTCCTCCAGCGTCACGCCTGCGAGATAGAGGTTGGTGGCGAAGGACCGCCTGGCGGTGTGGGAGGATATGAACTTCCACTTCTCGTCGGTGACGGTCTTGTTGGCGCGCGTGATGGTGTGGAGCGTGCGGAACTGGCAGTTGCGGCAGATGACGCGGAGGACATCGTTGAACACGTCCTGGCAGGTGGGCCGCTGCGTGACATCGGCGAGGAAGCGGCGCAGGCGCAGACGCTCGTCGATGGGCACGGTGACAACGATGCCCGGTGTCTTCTTGGGCACGTAGGAGAGCGTCTTGGTGGAGCGGTTGCAGTTGTTGATGGTGAGGGCCTGCGCGTCGACGAGGCGCGCGCCGGTGAGCATCTCGACGATGAAGTTGCGGTGGACGTACTGCTCTAGGGCTGACGCAGGCTTGTAGTTGATGAACTGCTGCATCTCGGCGCGTGTGAGGTAGACGGCCTGTGAGGCCCCCTTTCGGACGGAGAGGATGCGCGCGAAGTCATCCTTGTCGGACGGCACGGAGCGGAAGTTGGCATTGAGCACGGCCTTCAGTTCGGCACACATGGTGCGGATGGATGACGAGGCGAGACCCTGCTGCTTCATCTCGTCGACGAGGTCGCGGAGGGTGTTGTCGGTCATGTCCTCCCACAGCGGGAGGTGGCCGAGGATGGCGGTGAAGGTCGATATGACCTTGGTGCGCCCAGGGTATTTCCACAGAAACGTGCCTACGAAGGTGTGCTTCCACTCTCGCGGATTGTCATCGTAGGCGTCGAAGTAGCCGAGGTCGATGGCGTGTCGGTACTTCTTGTTCTGCTCGAAACTGAGATTTCTGATTTCCTTTCTCATATTCTGTGCAAAATTACGAAAAATTTCTGATATAATTCTATCTTTTGGCTAAAAAGTGAGGGCAGGCCGTTCGACGGGCCTGTCCTCTGGGAATGTAGAAAATATAAAAGTGAGAAGAAAATGGTGCTTATTCTTAACGCTCGATGCCGAGTTCGTCGTGCTCCTCGATCTGGCGGAGGGCTTCGTCGTAGTCCTCTGCACGGACATAGAACGAGCCGTTGCGGTTGGCGTAGGCATCGATGCCTGCGGGGTTGTTGTCGACGCACTCCATCGTGTCGGTGTCGTTGTCGTGGAAATAGAGACTGACTTCGGTGATGCCTGCGATGAGCGCGGGCAGGTCGTGAGTCCAGCCTGGCACGAACTTGTAGAGGATGTCATCGTTGCCGACGCGCGTGGTGGCCGTGACGCGGACGTGGGCCCAGCAGTCGCTGACGGTGTCGGGCAGGTCATCCTCGTAGAGACCTTCGGCGAAGGTGGTGATGCCACGGATTCCCCCGTCTGCGCCGACGGTGAGCACGTCGATGGAGAACGTGCCGCTGTTTTCACATTGTACGACCTGGATTTCGCGGCCGTACTGTTTCAGGTCCTCGTTGGGCTTTTCGACGAGGCTGAATGGGTAGATTGATTTTTCCATAATGCTTACTTTATATATAAAGGGTTAGATGAGGGCCGCTATGGTATAGCGGCATACGGGACTTTTGGCTTACAGGGCGAGGAGGGCAAGGTAGCGCGGGCCGTAGACGGCACGGCGGCAGGCATCGGTGAAGATGGCGGTGAGTTGTCGCTCATCGTCGATGAGCCGGCTGTTGCGGCTGACGAAGCCGCGAATGTGGCTGGCCATTGCCAGCGGTACGCCTTCGACATAGCCTGGCTCCTGCGGCAGGGCCTCGAAGGCGTCGGCCAACTTGGGGAGTTGCCGCATGGCTACGACGGGGAGCGACCTGCCGAGGGCGAAGGTGTCCTCCAACTTGTAGGATAGTTTCTTCAGTTCTGTCATGATTTTCTTTACTGGTTTGGATTGTGCCCTCCGTGCAGTGGAGGGCTGAGAGACTAATACCACTCTGTCCAGAAGTAGTCGCGGTCGGCGCAGTACTCGCCGATGATGGCGTCGCACTCCTCCTGCGTGAGGTCTTCGATTTGGCGGCCCTCATTCTCTATATCGCGGAGGTATTCGATGATGTCATCCTTGTAGATGCGCCATTTCCTGAACTGCTCCATAGTGATGCCCTCCATCTGTGCGGCGCACTCGTCGGAACAGGCGTAGCCCATGTCGCCCATGAGCCACCCCTGCTCCATGATAGCCCCGCAGTTGGTGCAGACGCGCATGGAGTCGACATCGAGCCAGTCGATGAGGATGAGTTCGCGGCAGACCTTGCCGCCCCCTTCGAGAGCCCTGGCCACGGCAGGGAAGATGAAGGGGGCCGGCTCGTCGCCGACGCTGTCGGCCACCTTTCGGCGCAACTCCGCGTAGGCGTGGCGTGAGATGAGGCTGGAGAGTTGCCCGAGGCTGTTCTTCTCGTCTGAGAACGTGAAGGTCACGTCGCTCACGCAGTCTGGGTCGGCGGCATCCTCGAATCGTCCGAGGTCGAACCATGTGTTGACAATGCCGGTGGCCTTGAAGGAGCCGTCATCTGCCTTGTTGATGTTGACTTCGTGGAAGAAACCGAATTTGTCCTCCTGAATCCAGTAGGCATAGTTCTCGTCGGGATAGTTGCGGTCGAGCCGCTTGGTGTCAAGGGTGAACTCCACTGGCTCGCCCTTGATGGTGATGCTGGTTTTTGCTTTCATATTCCGTAAAGTTTTTTGGTGAAATAGTGCCATCGTTGCAAAGATGGCTGAGAGACTAAGAAGATACATGGTAGATGCAGGAGTCTTCCCACTTTACGATAAGGCGGGTTCTCTGGCAGTACATGGCAGGTATGGACTCGCTGGTTCCCCACCTGCGCAGTTTGCAGTTGCCGCACACCTCGTGGAGCGGGTTGCCGTCGTTGTCGTAATACCTCTTCATGCTACAAAGGACTTGAAGTTCTCCTTGCGGAAGGAGCGGAAAGACTGTGCGACGGTGTCAAAATAGGTGACAACGTCGGGGCGCGGCTCGCGGTTGCTCTCGCTCTTGATGTGGGGGAGGATGACCTCGTCCTGGAGCGTGCCGAAGGCCTGACGGACGGAGCCGTCTTTCTTGATGAAGTAGAACTCCACGATACGTGACTTCATCTCTCGGCAGAGTTTGGCGATCTGCTGTGCCTGCTGTTCGCACTCGGACATGGGGCGTCCGGTGATCTGGTTGATGCGGTGAGCATCGTTGATGATTGACTGTGACATATTCTTTACGTTTAAGGGTTAGACGATAGAAAGGCAGGGAGGTGTCGCTCCTCCTCTGCCCAACCAACTAAAACAAAGATTATAGGTCGATGGCGTAGCCGAGCCGCCGCAGGGCATCATGGACGGCAAAGGGCAGGCAGAAGCAGCCGTCGTAGTCGATGACGGTGCAGGGGCGGTCATCGTCGGTCTGGTAGCCGCCGCTGGCGTAGGTCTCGTCATCGTCGGCATCGCGCTGGTACTCCCACGTATGGTCATCGGTGTTGACGGAGATCCATTCGCCGCTGACGGTGGTGAAGGTGGCCGTCTTGATGATTGACGGCTCGCCGTGGTCTGTTCCGTCGGGGATGGCATCGGTGATGAAACTGACATGACCGAACTCGATTTCTGACGGCTCGAGGGTGAACTCGTCGCCGTACTCCTTGGTCTCGGCCAGGATGTCCATGCAGCCTTCCTTGACGGATATGGCGTTGATAAAGACATCCTCCGGCCCTTCGCCGTGATAGCGGTTGACGCAGATGACGGGCCGCTCGTGGCCGGTGGCTCCAGGTCCTGTGTAGTCGGTGCCGAAGTGGGCCTCGCCGCCGAAGTCGGTGACGGCCTGCTGCAACTCGCGCAGTTCTGCGCTGTGGATGATGCGGTGCATCTGATAGAAATCTGTCTTGCTCATATTCGTGATATTTTTAGGGTTTAGTGATTGCTCCTGCCATGAAAGGCAGGATGAGAGACTGTCAGGATTCCTTGCGGCAGACAAAGAGCCTGTCATCGTCGCTGGTCACATAGGAGAGCGGGCGTTCGCGATGGAACATGGGGTTGGATAGGTCGACGAACTCCATGCCGTCAATATTCTCGTAGCCGAACTCCCAACTCTGGAGGTCTGATACGTTGAAGGCGTAGGTTCCGCAGAAGTCCTGCACGATCTTCAGTCCGGAGGCATGGGCCTTGTCGAAGAGGGCTTCGATGTCTTGCATAATCTGTTCCTGTTCGGGCGTGAGGCGGCAGAGGTTAGCAATGCCCTTAACGACCCGCCGTGAGCCGTCTGCGGCAACGACCGTTACATCGTTAAATGCGTAGCACTGCTCGGACGAGTCGTAGGACTCTGACGGAATCTGTGGCGACTCCATGGCGGCGACATTTCCTTTTTCTCCGATGCTGATGAGTATTTCCATGGCGGGACCAGTCTTGTGGACGGCCAAACCGTTTTCCATGACCCAGCAGTCAACGTCGAAGTTGTCCTTAAGTTTTTCTTGGAAGAAATGCGGCGTATACACCGGACAATTCCACGGTGCGGGTTTCTGTTCTTTCAGATGTTCAATGCTGTCGAAGAAGTTGTCGGCAGAAACGACGCTGTCGCCTCCAGCGTGGGAAACGAGCAGGTCGCTGGGCAGACCAGACGCGTTGGTGCGGAAATTGACGACCTTGATGCGTACTTCGCAGATTTCGCCGTTGATGGCTGAGAAGCCAGCCTTTGCTTGTGGAATCATTAACTCTGTCATATTCTTTGATTTTTTTAAGGGGTTAGACAATGGTGGCCTGTCCTTTGGCAGGCCGAATGAGACTACAGGCGGTCGAGCCATTCTGGCTTCAGCCACATGATGATGAAGAAGATGATGATTTCGGCTGCGAAGATGACTATCGTCCACCAGCCGAAGAAGAGGATAATGAGCAGGATGAGCCATGCCCACTTTGCGAGTTCGTTCATAATGCTGACATTAAATTTTGGTTGAATGGTTGAGGGCTGGGGTGCTGTGGTACAGCACCATACCGAACCCTAAGAGACTTTGCGGAGGCTTCTCGTGTCCTCGACGAGTTGGCCGACGGTATCACCGACGAGGTCATCATCATCCCACCAATGAGCACCCGTGCACTCATCCTTGACGAACGTGTAGATGTCGCTGAGCATGGCGTCGCACTCTTTGCTGTCGAAGAAGCAGAAGGCGTGGAACTCGGAGATGCAGGAGCGGCGAATCTCGTCGAGCGAGACGTCGGGCTGTATGCCGAGATACTGACGCATGGTCTCTATATCCTCGTCATAGTAGCCGCACTCGTAGTAGTAGGTCTCGTCATCCTCGTACCAGCCTTTGGAATGGCCGAAGCCACCGAATGAGTAGGTGCGGCGTCCGCCCTGGAAAGGGTAGACGGCGGTGCAGGTCTCGATGATGTGGCAGACGAAGTTGAGGCAGTTCTCCAACTCTGGGAGAACTGTGACCTCTTGGTCGGAGTGTGCCTTGTAGTAGCCGCACGAGAGGTTGAGGCAGGAGATGCCCACGCCGCGCTCGGTGAGTTCGCCTACGTCGGTGATGGAGCCGCTGTCGTGCTTGTAGCCGAAGGCATCGGCCCCGATGGCCTGCACGAACTCCTCGGAGCACACGTCGCCGCAGAACATATCGGTGATGAGGTCGTGGCCGCCGTGCCTGTCCGGCTGGACGATGAAGCGGCAGTCACGGAAGAACGAGAGGTCGCAGGCCCGTGAGCCGACGCATCCCGTCTCCTCGCCGACGAAGAACGCCACCTTGAGCACATCGTAGCGGCGCAGGCACTCGAGGCAGATGAAGATGCCGTTCTTATCGTCGGCACCGAGCCCCTGCTGCGCCATGCTGCGGGCGGAGAAGGCGAAGGCCACGCCGTCGTGCTCGAAGACACGGAAGTCCTTGGAGTGGTAGCGCTGCACCTGGTCCATGTGGGCTGCAAGACAGGGGTAGGTGTCGGAAGTGCCCTTCGTGATGAAGAGGTTGCCGAGACGGTCCTGCTCGATGCTCGTGGCCCCGCAGGCTGCTGCCTGCTTTTTGAGGAAGCGACGCATACGCTTCTCGCTGCCGCTGGGGGAGTGGATGGCGTAGAGATTGAAAAGAAGTTCTTTGTTCATATTCTTAAATGTTTTAGTTGGGTTAATAATTGGAGGGCTGGGGTGCTGTGGTACAGCACCATACCGAACCCTGAGAGACTGGTCAGGCAGCACGGAGGTCGGCTGCCGAGATGTGGACGGGCTCGCCGTCGTAGCCGATGATGTCGTAGTAGTAGGCATTGCCCACCCATGCGACACTCTCATCGTCGATGAGAGCCTGAAGAGATTCGACGGAGATGGTCTTGCGGAGATAGGCGTGGGTAAGTTCAGACCACTCGAAGTACTCGGTGACATCGTCGCTGTCCTCGAAATACTCTTCATCGTAGTCTGAGTAGGTCCAGTTGTCCGCCTTGTACGTCTGCTCGGCTTCCTCCATACAGGCGTAGCAGCAGTAGTCCTCCTCGGTGAGTTCCGAGTAACTACTGTAGTGGCGGCCGGGGATGAAATATTCTCCGCAGTTCGGGCACTCATAGATGCCGTAATCGGAAGCGGCGCAAGCGTTGCGTCCTGCATAGTAGTAATGACTGTCGATTTCGATGCAGTCTTCATCGAAGCAGTACTCTTCGTGATACTGTCCGTTCCTATCTTGGACATAAGCGCTTACGACCTGGTTTTCATAGAAAAAGTCATCGCGAGTATCTACATAGTAGGCATCGTCATGCTCGATGTACTCATCGTTGTAGTTTGATCAGCAGTCATTCTCATGAATGTCTATGCTGACCGCGAAGTCAGTTGTGGACAGGTCGGTGTCGCCTTCGCCGTAATTGGTGGCGACCTGCGTCTCGTAGTCGAACCACTTGAACGAGTCCTGATAGGAGATGGTGTCGCCGTCTTCGAGGTGGCAGGGGATGGAGAAACGCATTTTCTCCAGGCTGTTGCCCTGGCAGTCGACGAACTTTCGCGCGTCGCCGCAGGATGCACCCACCGTCTTGTAGCCATCGATATGGCCGTCGCGGATGAGGGCGGCGATGAGTTGCCGCTGGAGCGCGGGCTCTTGGAACATGGAGTACTGACGCTCGGCCAGCCGCCATTTCCCGCCGTCCTGGTCGGTGACATTGGTGAAGACGATGCAGCGGGCGACAATCATGCCGTCGGCAAGCGTGAGATACGCTGCCTTGGCATCGACCGCGTCGCGGTAGAACGTCCACTGTTCGTCGCCGACCATGCAGGAGCCGAAGGAATTGGAGTCCTCGTCATAGCCTGCGCAGCATCTGCTGTCGTAGATGTCGCTGAAGTTGTCATCGACATGGAGGACGCAGTTTGTGTCTTGCAGGTTCTGACGGGCGTACTCAATCCAGTCGGCCACCCACTCCTCGGAGAGCCAACGCTGGATCTGCTCGGGCAGTGAGGCCGTCAGACGATTGCAGGCGAGGATGTGGTTGAACATCTTGCCCGCTTTCATCTTGAAGGTTCTGTCCTTTTCTACATTTCTGTATCGGATGGCATTTATTGTGCCGTCCTCGCACAGACCATTGAAATCGTCTGTGCAGAACTGGTCCGAATAGTAGGACCTTCCTTTGAGAAAAAGAGCGTAGCGCTCAGGGCGGTCGAACAGGTCGAAGTCGCCCAGCAGTTTCAGCAGGTGCGTCTTCAGCGTAGGCAGGCTTGTATTGTAGAGCAGGTCGTGCCTGTGATCGTCCTCGTACTTGTACTTCGCATCACGATAGTGGGTGCGAGTAAGGCGGTACTTTCTCCAGTTCTTGTCAGAATCGGCTTTGTCGATTTTTACAGTATATTTCGATTGCAAGTTGTGACAGACCTCGTAACTTATCGCACGTATGTGCGTGCGCAGGGCCTGGCGGTCCTTGTAGAGGGCCAGCAGGATTTTGTTCTTGCGTGACTTTACGCCGTTGCCGTGTTCGACAATTCCGAAAAGTTCCTTGAACTCTTCGTAGTTTGCAAAATTGTAATACAACATATTCTTTAAGTTTTAGTGGTTAAACAATAGGCAGCACAGGCGGGAAATGAACGAAAAAGCCCACCCGTGCCAGAAAAGACTACCGCGAGAACTCGTAGTTCTGCACGTTCAGTTTCATGCGGCGGGCGTAATTCTGCGCCCAGCCGCGATAGGAGTAGAGGCCGCTCACGCGATGGTAGA
This sequence comes from Bacteroidaceae bacterium, assembly GCA_017453445.1. Lineage (GTDB taxonomy): Bacteria > Bacteroidota > Bacteroidia > Bacteroidales > Bacteroidaceae > Physcousia. The sequence goes on along the minus strand of JAFTEX010000109.1, from coordinate 3,832 downwards.
CGGGTGAGCCGTTGTCGTAGTGGCCGACAACCCTGGCCACGCACCAGCCGCCGACTGCGCGGATGATGCGGTAGATGCCTTGTCCGTAGTGTGTCATAATCAGAGGTTTTGGTTTGTGGTGCGGCCAGATGGCCGCCAGAGACTTTAACAGAGCGTGAGGTATTCGCGGTGGGTGTCCTCGTAGATGAAGCGGAGCGACCTGCACTTGTTCAGTACCAGGACTGTGTCGTTCACTGCGACGATGACGGCATCGTTGAAGATGCTGCGCTGCATCTGTCGGTAGAGGTAGCATATTTTGGCTACTACGTCCTTTGTCATTCTCACAATCTTGTGTGCTCCGTTGTGGAGCGTCACGATACATTTGTAATTCATCATAATTCGTTCATTTTTTTAGGGTTAGACAATAGTGCCCGCCATGCAAGGCGGACGGGAGGCTACATGGCATTCTCAATTTTCAAGATTTCGTGGTAGTAGCGGCGGATGAACCGCTTGCCTGCGGGCGTGGGGGCTGCGAAGAACGCGAGCCACACGAGATACAGGATGCCGACAATTGTTAATTCAAGGTTTCCGTTCACGAAGATGAGCAGGCAGGGCAGCAATACTGCCAGGGCCTGCAGGTGCAGGATTATTCGTTTCATATTTCAAGATTTGTTGGTTTGTGTGGGAGCATCATGCTCCCCTGAGACTACAGGGCCCCGTGGTGCAGGTCGGCATTTAGGTCGCTGCCGGTGTAGGCCGTGTTTGTTAAAAACGACATTTCGTGCATCCTTTCGTGGTTTTTTAACCACCACGATTGACGCACGCGGTCACGGATGACCATCTCGTCTGTGGTGCGGTAGAACTTGTGGTAGATGCACTTGAACGGGTGCAGGATGATGCCTGCAAGAAGTCTTAATTCCTTTTTCATAATCGTACTTTGTTTTGGTTCAACTTTTTCTGTGCGGCTGACGGATAGCGATTCCATCTGCCGCCGAGGGGCTGGTTCATCGTACTTGATTTCCAGATTTCCCGCACGTTCGGGCAGGAAATGACTTCATCTGTCAGGATGGGGCTATTTTTCAAACAACACCAGCATCTGTGCGAGCAGTTCGTCGCACATCAGGGCGGCGTCAAGAGCACCTACCGTGTAATCTTCTATTTCTTTCATCTTCTCACTTGAATTGGTTAAACATTGAAGGAGCGGGCAGGTTTCCCGTACTCGCTCCCGTAGTCTCTCCGACTTCGTTTTTCGTACTTTCATTCTCTCTTGGGACTCCCGATTGCTCGGACATCTTTGCCCCATCCGTCGGATATTGGCATATTTGGTCATATGCCGGGCCGTTCTTTATTCTGTGGGTCTTTCACCCGTTAATGTCTTTCGGCGTGGCCGATGGCGAATCGTTTGCTCATCGCTCAGCCCGATGGCCTGCTAAAGTGATTAAATGGGCCATCGTACTTTTGGCGGGAACCACCACGATACATCCTCCGATATATCGTACTGCATACGCAGTCGCTCTCCGCAAGTAACCAGCGGTTATTATCGTACTCTCATCACGAGATGAGATAATCGTTAAAAAGAATATGATTTGTATCTCTCCCCAGGGGCGTAGCCATGTCGCGCACCATTGCAGATAACTGCCGCGGGAGTCCGTTGTTCGGTCAGACAGCGGCTCTCCCGTTCGGCTTGCTCGTTCGGTCGTTCGGTACGACTGAAATGCCGTTCGGCTCCGCATTTTCCCGCCGGTCGTTTCCTACCCGTCAGCCGTTCGGCTGGTGGTGGGGTTGGGCGTGTCGGCAGGCCCTTGCCTGTGCTGTGTGTTCGTCAGGGCTTGCAACCTGCATCCCGAAGGATGGCCACATTACACGGGAAGTCTCCCGTGTGCTCTGTGTTCAATAGTCATCGGGGTTGACGGAGCATACTCCCAGCGGGTCGCTCATCATTCGGCAAACCTTGTCGAACTCGTCCAGGCCTCTGACATCATCTATGATTTTCTGTATCTCATCATTCGTGACATCGTCCATCTCGACGAATCTCCAGTGTGCCCGTACATCCATCACTGACGGATATCTCTCTCCCTCAACAGACATCTGGCATACGATGTCGTTCGCCACCCAAAGGTGCACATTGTGCAAATCGTTCATTTCGTTCGTTCGTTTTGTTCGTTCGGCCAAATTGCTCGGCTGGCCGTTTCGCCGTCTGCTCTGTATTTCCACGGGCTGGCAACCGTCAGCCTTGCGGGCTGGCTACATTAGGCGGTTTCGTTTCGGGGAATAAAAAAGTGGGGAGCACTTTTTGTGCTCCCTGCTCTTTTCAGTGTGTGTGTGCTCGTTACTTGCTTTTCGCAAGCGCAAGCAATTGTTCAACTGACAGCCCGAGGACTGAGGCCGCAGCCTCTAGTTTCTTGTTGTCTCGCTGCTCTTGATTTGCTTTCGAATCCATATACCTGACATAACTCGAATAACTTGTCAGCAGCGCCAAAGCCGTTCCGACTTCCTGGCTTTTCTTATACCATTGCACGCTCCCGAATTTGCGTGCTTTCGAAAAGCGTGGATTTTCGCTTTTCGCGTCAGCGGCCAAACTCTCTTCGCTCGGTATGGTGTAGACAATTGTGCCGTCTTTCGTCATCTTCTTAAACTCCGCTAGTTCCGTTTCGTTGATATCAACGAATTGCGTGAACACATCCCAACTTGTTGAAATGTAGTGCTGGAGCATAGCGTTACGAACTTGTCTCAACTGAGACTCTTCTCTCTCTTGCTTGTTGTCAATTGCTGTAGTCATAATCTTAAAAATTTAAGTGCGCCCGTTGTCGCGGGTGGTGCGCTATGCCCGCCAGCGGTATCTCCGCCTACCTATATAGTGCAAATGGCGTGCCAAAATGTGAAGCGTGCCAAATTGTAAAGTGTTGATAATCAAATAGTTACGATGTATAAATATGCAAAAAGTATGCAAGTGGCAGCGTGCCAAAAATATAAAAGCGTGCCAAAAATTTTGGCAGTCAGTTTGGCAGTCAGTGCGTCACGTTTGGCAGAATATTTGCGACAATATGTAAAGCAAAACGCATTATCCGTGACAATGTGTAAACAAAAAGACTGACTTTAACATTATTGTGTAACTGACAAGGTGGCAGCGTGTTAAGGTTTTTTAAGAGAGTTTGTTAAGGTTTTTTAGGGGTTTGGGGGAGGTGGCGCGAGGCGAATTTGGTGCGAAAAATATTTACAAAATGGCGTTGTGCGGGCGCACAATTGGCTTATTATACGTTATAATATAGTGTATCGTAGGCGTAACTTGCTGAAAACCAGCGAGTTAAGTTAATGTAAAGATATTTCCGAATACCCCCATACCCCCCTGCCAGACCCAGCCCGAAGGGCGCGTGGTCGCCTCCCGAAAATATTTTTCCCCAAAATTTTTCTCCCATTTTAATCCCCTCAACCAAATTTTCCTTCCAATTTTTCCTTGAAATTTTTCTCCGTTTTTTTGTTCTGGTATGCGCGATTTATGTTAAAATTTCCAGAGATTTTCATTTTGTAAAGAAAAGCGAAATTTTTCTGATGCTGAAAAGCGCGTTATCATTCACTAAAATGGGCGAAAATCGGTTTGTGTAAAAAATATCATTCACTAAAAAACCTTAATAAACAAAGGATTTTCGTGAACATAGTGTATGATTTGCGCGATTTTTGGTATCTTTGCAGAGGATTCTGATTACGCACGTATAATAAGGTACGGGAAGCAAAAATTTTGGGTAAGGTCGGCCTTTGTTGTGCAGATCGCGCGCTTGGCATTGTGAACCCCTTTGTTTATCGGCATTTTTTAGTGTATGATATGAAATTGCGATTGCGCATTTAGTGTATGTTA
>JAFTEX010000108.1 GCA_017453445.1 Bacteroidaceae bacterium | reverse complement strand
TGATTCTATCGACAAGGCCCACAATTTCATTGTGTTCCGCAGATGTTGGGATAATAATTGGGACGAGTCGACCGTCGTTGATTTGAAGCGTATGTGTAATGGTTATCATACTCTTGATATAAGAGGACATAAAATCGGAATTAAGCAGAGCGGTAATGTACTTGTCACTTGCTAATGGGCAAAAGCTGTGCATCTTGATAACGTTCTTGGAATAGGGACCTATGTCTACCTTGAAACCTTTCAGGTTGTTGGTAAAATAGTCTACCCAGCCGAAGCCGGTCGTGTGGTAATATGCTTCGCCCTGCCATCTTGAGTTTGCACTATTTCTCAATTCGTGAACGTATTCCTTATTCCAATTGATTACTTCTGTGGTAGGTGCGCTCCAACGCAGGCCATCGGGGTTGCCCCGATAGTATTCTATCCAGCAGTCTCCTGTGGTGCCATTTGTCTGTTCTTCTGGCGTAAGGTCCTCATATTTACGGACATCAGAGCGGTCGACAACCTTGTAGAGGAAGAATTTGCCAAATAATGCCGGCTTCCGTTTCTTTTTCTTTAGTTCCTCTGCTATATCATAATAATATTGCCTGTCTTCATGGAATTTCTCCAGGGTGAAATCATAATCTCCTTCGTGATTGAGGAGATTGACAAACTTCTGCTCAATGTCATGAGTCCTGTCGTCGTCGCAGTCTGTTACTCCAAGGTATTTGCTATTATTACCCGTTACGAGGCCTTGGTCCCCGTCAGTGATAAGTCCAAGGAAAGTCAGTGAACCGGCGGTTAGTGACTCGGCGTAGCTTTGAATGGCGGTCCTTCGGGCATCACCGGTAATGGAATGGTCTCTGGTGAGCATACCTTTGTTTTGCTCGTACAGCTCAACCAAGCGCGCCTGGATGGCATTGTAGAAAACAATGTTTTGTTGGTCCGGAACAAAGAACCGACTCAAAATATTTCTTTCGAAGAGCTGCTTGTCACATTCATAGCATGAACTGGAATCCAGACTATCATAGTATTTCACGCTGCCGCTAACTTGTTTTGAATTGGTCAGCTGCACTATCGTTGTTTCTACGAAAGCATCCGGGAAGCAATACCCCGTATAGGTTAATTCCAGATTGCTATACTCCAACAAATCACGGCGTAGGGCGGCATGTGAAGTCAGGGTAAAATAGGTGTTCGGAGTGATGAACGAGAGGATACCTCCCTTTCGGGCAATGGATAATCCGAGATAGATGAAATAAACGTAGGAGTCCGTCCTCCCGGCCTTTCGTGCATAAACAGTTCTCACTCGCTCTTCCAGATTGCGGTTGAAAATATATGGCGGATTCCCGATGACCGCATCAAAGCCTACAAATTCCTTTTGCTCATTCCAGACCTCAGGAAATTCCAGCATCCATTCCAGCGAATTGAAATAGGCAGAATCTCCCGCTTTGGTTTCGAACAATTCTTTTTGTGCTTTCTCTCCAATGAGTTGTTTGATTTCGGCAATTTCCTCTCGCAACTGGGCCTTTGCCGTTTTATCATTGGTTTCTTTGTAGAGGCTCACCTTTTCTGAATATTGGTTAATAAGCGTTCCGACGGGGGAGTCATCGTTAACATCGGTCAGCACCGACTTGCCAACTCTGATGGAATACTTCTGAATGAGCGAGTCTCCACACTTGATGTTTATATCAATGTTTGGGAGCGTCTGTAGTTTGTTGTCCTCAAAGTAATAGGCGCTTTTCAATAGTTCTATCCACAGCCTGAGGCGACAGATATTGACGGCATTCGGATTGATGTCCACGCCAAACAGGCAATTCTCTATAATGGCCTTCTTCTCATTGAAAAGTGTCTTCTGAATCTGCAAGAGGTCATCATTGCCCTCGGTATATCGGAATGGCTTCCCGTCGTCGGCATTGATGATTCTAAGGCCGTCGGTCATTACGTCGATATTTACGCTTCTTGTTATGAGCCTCCCCCTTTCATCCTTCATGAGTCCGAGGTCACGGCGCAGAGCCAGCATTTTGTTGAGGGCAGCCACCAGGAAATGCCCGCTGCCTACGGCAGGGTCGCAAATCTTCACCGAATAGAAGATGTCATTGGCTTTCTGCTCGTCCCTTATCGCGTTGAAAATGTCTGTGATGGAATTACATTCCTTGAAGTGCTCGTCTTCCCTGAATCGACTAATGACAGCGGACTCAATGGCAGCATCGCAGATGTGCTGTGTGATGTCTTCAGGAGTATAGAATGCGCCGTCCTGATATCCGTTGATTTTCTCAAAGATATAGCCCAGCACGGATGCCGAAATGAGCCTGTCGGTGTTTTGCTCGTTCTTATCCCCGGAACCGAAGTCAAACTTGTCGAGGAAATGGAGCAGGTACTGAAGTGAGTTGTATTCCACGCCCTGCGGAACAGCATCGTTGACCACGGAATATTTGTACAGGGGGAGCGGAAAATTCTGATTCAAGTTGCCTATGAACATGATTTCCTTTTCCATGTCCGTCGGTTCGAAAAGGGAACTGTTCAGATAAGGCACCATTGGGAATTTCCGGTGGAAAAGGCTCTCACGTTTCTCTTCGGGCACGTTGAGCACATAGAAGAACAGGTCGTCTATATCATCGTAGGTGATGTCGCTGGCAGGAGAATTCCCGCTGGCGTTGAAGAATTTGTATTTCCTGTCGCCGTTGTGGAAGTAGAGCAGCTGACCTTCCAAAAGTTTCAGGAAGAGCAGCCGATTGATCCAGGTGATGGAAAGGTTCAATGCCGTGCTGAAAATCATATCTTCCTCGTTGAGGCCGCTGTAGAACTTCGTTAGTTTCGCTACCATCCCGTGGGATTGGATGAATGAAATCACATTTTCTACCATCGCGCCTGCTTTGCGCATGGCAGGAGGAAGACGTCGGATATATTTCGTGCCGCTTTCCTCTACCTCACCGAGTCCCATGATATACAAAAGCTCGTTGTAGAAGGCGGAGTTCATCTTCACGGTCTTTGCGTCGTTGTCCTCTTTCAGCAGGTAATAGGGTGAGAGAAGATAATATAGGTCTGAAATAAACTTTCGGACTTCGCCTTTTTGTGTGTAGGCCAGCTCCTTGAAGTCGAAATAGGCATATCGGAGTGTAATGTTTGTCTCCCTGATGAATTTCTCGCATTCGGCATAGAAGGCTGTGGTGCTGGCATCCGAAACCCGTTTGGCTTCATAGTCCTTGTATTTCTTCAACAAAGGCGAGTGGTAGAACAGTCGATTGAAGTCCAGGGCATCGAAGATAAACCAAGTTTGCATATTGGTAATCACAATTCGACGCAAATTGTTATTCTGGTTCTCGCGCTCACGAAGATAATAAAGGATAGTCTCGTAGAAAGCCTTGTGCATCAAGTCGCCGTCCTTCACCATCTCGTTGTTCTTTGCCTTGCTGTATTTGTGTTCGATAATGACTCCGACGGGCGAGTCGCCGCTGGCCGCAACGTGTATTTGGCAGTCAATATTGTTTCGGGCGCCAACGCGAATAGCATTCCGGCCTTCGTAATAGGCCTGATTCAGGAAATCGCGGACATAGGTTTTCTCATCTTCTTCCGTCAGTCCGGTGTCGAATTTTGGATAGATAGCCAGTAGGGCCTTCCTGAAACGTTCATCGGTCTCTGGGCTCAGAATGCCAAAAGCATGGTGCTTCTTCAACTCCTGCCGCAAATCTATATATGATCTGAAATCCATACGCTGTTGTCAAGCTGTTATTGTTTACGAAAACTGTCGGGCACCTTCAGTGGGGAATTATGGGCACGTCCGGAGGCGTTTCCGTGCCCTTTCAGGGGGCAAAGATAGGGATAATTCTGCAAATATCGCCAAAAAGATGAAGAAAAATAGTGCCGGAGAGTGCTTTTGTCGGAAAGATATTGTATCTTTGCGCGAATTTAGAAATGATAAACCGTATGGATTACACGAAACTACCCCGCTACTTTGTCTTCAAGGACCGGAAGGACATTGATGAATACGATGTCCAGACCATCACCCCAGAGTACGAGCGCTTGCTCAAATCTATCGGCGAGAAGCCCTACGACGGCTTCAAGACCATGGACCAGCAGATGTTCGAGGCCGTGGAAAGTTCCGCCATTGTCCAATTGGACGGAGCCCGCAAATATGTCTGCGACATCTTCAATACCGCCCATTACATCACCACGCTGATACTCATGGAGCAGCATCCGATGCTGAACTTCAGGACTTATTTGGACAAAGCCGACGAGGTGGGCGCAGAGCACGGGCGCAAGGACCCGAATCACATCCCGCTCCAGGGGATGACCATGGCCCTGGTCTACAACTACCTGCTCACTCTGAACCCCAGGTACCTGAACATGGTTGACTTCGCGGAAAAGCTGGAGAACTATTTCAGTAGCCGGTTCACGCCGTCTGATGCCATAAGTTATTCCATGGGAGGGAAGATGGAACATTCCGTGGCGCAGGCTATCTTGGCCGAGCAGTTGTTCAACAAAAATTTGCTGACGCTCGAGGAATGCCAAGCTCTGGCAATCAAGATCAAGGACTTCCAGCCCCGTCCCATCGGCGAAGTCCTGCAGGAAAGTAATTATGAGGACATATACTGGCACTTGGACTACATCTGCGAGTGTATGCAGAAACTGCCTTCAGAGAAGCGCATTGACACGCCGGAGCTTGCGGCACAGGTTATCTGGAGGACGGCGCACGAAGCTCTGCAAGGTGCTATGCCAGACGCAGCCAAGGATGTGCGACGGATGGTCTCCATCGCTCTCGAACGACTGGGACTTTCGGGTTTTCCAGAAGAGTTGGCTTTGGAACTCGAAGGGATAAGCCTCACAGAAGAGGAGCAAGCTCCCGAATCAGCCGAAAACGATCCGGAGCGGGAGAAGGAAAAGACGATACAGGAACTGCAAGACCGGCTGAAGGAGGCCGAGGAGAAGGTGCGGGAACTACAGCAGAGACTGGATTCTGCCGAAAATTCTGCCGAGGAAGTGGAGAAATGGGAGCAGGTAGCTGAAAGAGAGAAGAAGGAAAAAGAGGACATGATAGTTGAACTGCTACTGCCGATCTTTTTCACTATAGAGAAAGATGTGCGGGATTTCTTGGAAGAGGTGAAAGGACTTGATGACACACAAATTACAGCATTGGTACGGAAATGGGTGAAACTCAGGAAGATTTCCGGCCAGTCCAAGAAACGGAAACTATGGTCAGTGCTCCATGCTGCCCGGCTGTATCATTCGACCGAAAGTAACTGGAACAGTCAAGTGTAGCACACGGTATAGAAGAACTCTTCCGACTCCCCTGCACCGCAAGGTGTGGGGGAGTTTCTGTGTATAGGGACTTGTGCAACTTGTGTAACTTGTACGGAGATTATCGCTTCACTTGTATTTTCTTGTATTTTCTTTTACAATGGAAAAAAGCCGATTTGTGTCCCACGGACTTATTGCGCTTTTTTCGTACCTTTGCACCCAGCAAGTAGCTCTTGTTGGGCGCATGTTGTATTTGTGACGACTGAGCAAAAGCACATAGTGTTTAACCTTTTTCGAAGGTTTACCACTATAATAATATAGTTAACTATCCGATGCAAAGGCGTAGCACAGCCTTCGGGGTCAACCGGTATTCACCTCGCCGCAAGTGACTAATGTGTTAGAGGTGTTCATTTCAAACATTATAACAAACAATGTTAGAAGTAACACACTCTTTAGCCCAGTCTGAACAGAAGTCGCAGGCTCGGGCTGAGCAGCAACAGCTGCTCGACACCTACAAGGCCATCAGTGACCTTGTACCCCAGACGCCACACTGTGCCTGGGAGGCGTGGATTCGGCTTGGACGACAGGCTGAACGCAGATTGTCTAACCTCAAAAAGAACTGGCTATGGAACAGGATTTGATGCAGGACAGCTCCCAAGAACTGGAGCAGAACGGCTCCCTGGAGTCGGAGATGGATGCCCTGAAGGCACAGCTGGAAGAGCAGCGCAGCGAACGCGAGCAGCAGGCGGTGACATACGTCATCGACCGCATCCTCGGAGACATCCGCACGAAAGAATCTGACATCGCAGTGCTGATGAGTGCCACAAAGGGGCGTTGCCAGAAGGAGGTCATGCAGACCGTAGTGAAGGAGTTCCTCAGAGCTGCAGACGACTTGTTGTGGAGTCCTGACTACAGCCTCCGACGCGACAGCGAGCAGGTCATCTACTGCTACACCGGAACCCATTGGAAGCTGGTGAATGCTGCCCAGTGGAAGAACTTCGTGAGGCAAGTGGCCCAACGCTGCGGCGTGCCCGAGAGCCTGTGCATGGACACCTCTTTCATGAAGAAACTGTTCGATGCCATGGCCTACAACGTCTTCGACTACCGCCAGCCGGTGGAGCGCAAGGACGAGGTGTGGCTGAACCTGCTCAACAGCACGTTGGAGCTGAAGGCAGACGGCACGGTCGTCGTGCGCGGACATCGCAAGGAAGACCTCTTCTTCTACTGCCTGCCCTACGCCTACGACCCGCAGGCCCGGTGCCCGCGGTGGCAAGGGTTCCTGAACCGGGTACTTCCCGAGACGAATGCACGGACGCAGCTGGGTGAGTTCATGGGCTACACCCTGATGAGCCGCCACCACCTCGAGAAGATGCTCTGGATGTTCGGAGGCGGGCAGAACGGCAAGTCCACGGTACTGAACGTCTTCGAGGCCATGCTGGGAAAGGAGAATGTATGTTCATTCAGCCTCGACCAGCTCACGAACGACCCCATCGTCCGATGGAGCTTCGAACACAAGTTGGCGAACATGTCCCGCGAGACGGGAGACAGAGTCAACACCAGTGTGATGAAGCGCATCTGCTCCGGAGAGCCCATCACCGTGGAGCAGAAGTACGTTAACCCGCACGAGACCACGGCCTACGGCAAGGTCATCATGGCCACCAACGAGTTTCCCCGCCCGGAGAACACCGCCGCTTTCTTCCGGCGTATCCTCATCCTGCCGTTCACGGCATGTATCACCGATGAGGAAAAGGACGTGGACTTGACCCCGAAACTCTTGACCGAGCTGCCAGGCATACTGAACTGGGTGCTGCAGCTGATGCCGCCGCTGATGCGGCGAGGAGCCTTCACACCCTCCGAGAGCGGCCGGAAAGCACTGGACAACTACATGTTGGAATCCGACAATGTACGCCTGTTCCTGAGTGAGATGCTGGAAGCATCGGAGATGCCCACCCACGGTCAGGTCATCTTCGATGCCTACGTAGAATACTGCAAGAACCTGCACTCCCACAACCTCGGACGCACAAAGTTCTACCGCCACCTCGACGAACTGACCAGCGCCGGAGTGAAGCGGCAGAACTACCAGTACTTCAACCTCAAACTCGCGAAGTCATGAGCAGCCAGTACGAACACTTCGACACCCTGCGCCTCAATGCCATCTCCATCTCGGAGGTGGCACGGCGCCTGGGCGAAAGTCCAAGACGGGTAGGCGTGAACCAGGTCTGCACATGCCCCTGGCACGAGGACCATCAACCTTCGCTGACACTCTACGAGCGCACGAATGAGAACCGCTGCCACTGCTTCGCCTGCAGACAAGGAGGCAGCGTCATCGACTTCACCATGCAGCATGAGGGGTGGACCTTCCAGAAAGCCTGCCGATGGTTGTCCTCAACCTTCGGCATCCCCGTCCACAGCAGCGGACAGCCTCCTCGGACACCACTGCCCAAGCCTGCCATGAAAGCTGCCGTCCAGCCCGTAGAACCCGAGTACACCTACATCCCCCCGGAGATGATGGAGAACCTCGTCTCTGCTGACAACTCCCTCTGCCAGTGTCTGATGCAGATGTTCCGCAGCGAAGCCGTGGAGAACCTTGTGGCGGAGTACCAACTGGGCTGCTACGCGATGAACGGGCAGGATGACTACACCGTCTTCCCCAACATCGACGCGCAAGGGCGCATCTGCAACCTCAAAGTTCAGCACTACGACACCGACCCCGAATCGGCGCGGTTCAGCCACAGCGATGGCTGCTGCCTCTGGCTGGGCAAAGTGTGGTCGAAGGAAGGACGCCTGCCTGCCGAGGCCGGGTTCCGCTCTGCCTGTCTCTTCGGCGAACACCTTCTGCCGCACTATCCGGCTCAGACAGTGGCCCTGGTAGAGAGCCCTAAGAACGCCCTCTTCGGTGCACTGCAGATGCCGCAGTACCTCTGGGTAGCCACTGGAAACAAAGGAGCACTCAAACGGGAAGTGCTATTGCCTCTGCAAGGTCGCAACGTCATCGTACTGCCCGACTGCGATGCTGTAGCAGACTGGACGAAGACCATCGCCACCATGGCAGACCTCGCTAACTTCGTCGTCAGCGACTTCTGCCGCCGCATGGCACCCGCCGACCAGCCCAAGTTCGACATCGCAGACTACATCACGCAGCAGCGCGAACGGCTGGCTTTCAGGAGCGTCCCGCGAACGGCTGTTCAGGAGCGTCCCGTGAGCATTCGTTCAGGATTGTCCCGTGAATGTTTGTTCAGGAGCGTCCCGTGAATGTTTGTTCAGGAGCGCCTCGTGAGTGTTCATTCAGGAGCGTCTCGTGAGTGACTGCGACCCCTCGTGAAATTTTTCGTGAGAAGTTTGATGGCCCTCTGGTGAGCGTTAAATGCTCATTCAGAGGGCTTTTGCTGTCCCTACGTGAGTCCTTTAATCTTCTGCCCCCTAAACCTTTCTTCTATTTCTTTTTTTGTGAAACTTTTGAAGAAAAAAATAAAAAACTCACCCAGTGAATGCTACTCTTCATGTAATCAACCGCTTACCCCCCTTCCCTCACAGCAAAAAAACTCACCAAAACTCGTAAAAAACCTCTTCGCACGAAGTCGCCAACTCGTCCGTACAAGTTTGCCAACTCGTCCGTACAAGTTTGCCAACTCGTCCGTACAAGTTTGCCAACTCGTCCGTACAAGTTGACGCTGAAAAAAAGTGAACGCACTGAAAATCCCCGCCGCGACCTCTTACGTGTCACGGCGGGGCTCTCTTTTGTGCTTCCCTGCTTTCCCCTTCAACCCACACCTGTAAGTGCGGGACTGGGGTCGGGTTCAGGCTTAAGGCTCGTCGCCCTCTCCGCCTTCTTCCTCTTCCTTGGCAGTCCAGTCTGCAGTGGTCTCGCCCTTGTCTTCGGCCTCGACGATAGCAGCCTGAGCCTTGCGGGTGGCTACACGCTCGAACTTCACCTCGCTGAGCATGTCGTCGAAGGCGGAACTCATGCTGTAGATGGCGCGGTAGTCGGTGAAGTTGGCGGTGGTGAAGCTCTCGAAGTCCACTGCTCCCTTCTGCTTGAAGCTGGGAGCGAAGCGGCCGAGCTCACCGAGGTCTACTTCGAAGCCCTGGGTGAGGAACTCGCGGGTGTGGTCGACGATGGCGGTGAGCACGCCCAGCACGACGTCGCGGCCGTAGGGAGAGCCGTGGCCCTTGATGTGGGCGGCGAGCTGGGCGAGGCTGACCACGCCGTTGCGCTGGAGGTTGGCATAGACCTTCTTGGGGTCGTCCTCGTGCTGAGGATTGGGGCGGAGCCCAAGACTGTACTTGACAGTCTGAATGGAATCTTGTGTTGCCATGATGGTAATGAAAGATTTAAGGGTTAATAAAAGGATTGGTTGGTGTCGCGGGGGCAGGTTTGTTCCTTTCCCTTTGGCGATGCAAAGATACGTAATTTTTTTGACCTGTGCAAGTTTTATGGTATTTATTTTCAGTCGTTTGAGATAAAAAAACGTTAATTTTTCTAAAGGGGAAGGGGCGATGGAACGGGAGCGGGGAGTCATGCCTGGAAAACACTTTTGAGTCATCGAAGAAGAAGGAACACGAAGGGAATGGAGGGTACCGTCTGACTGTTAAACTTTGTGAAAGATTGTGGATTTGTGGGGCTCGCGCGTGGGTACCTCATTAAAATATGTTACCTTTGTGCCGATTTTGCAAAGCATAGGTGACAAAAACGGTATGAATAATCAGATTATCAGCCACGATGGCGTGGTGCAATCGGTTGAGGGCGAGTGCGTTTGCGTGCGCATCCTGCAGTCGTCTGCGTGTGCTGGTTGTGCTGCGAAGCAGATGTGCTCCAGCGCCGAGGCCAAGGAGAAGTTGGTGGAGGTCCGCGTGCCGGATGCCTCGCGCTACAGGGTGGGGCAGGAGGTGGTGCTCGAAGGGCGCCTCTGCGACGGCCGTCTGGCTGCCATCGTCGCCTACGGCCTGCCTCTGCTGTTGCTCCTGCCTGCGCTGTTTGTCAGCACTTGGCTCTCGGGCAGCGAGACGCAGGGTGCGTTGTGGGCGTTGCTGACGGTGGTGCTGTACTACCTCGTCGTCTATCTGTTTTTCCGCCGCCGCCTGCAGTCGCGCTTCTCGTTCCGGCTCAAAGCTCCATCGGCCTGACGAGAGAATCATTGGAATTAAATAACTCTTTAACTAATAAACTCTAACAATTTATGAATGTAATCCTGATTGCAGTGATTGTTCTTGGCGGCATCGGATTGGTGGCAGCACTGATCCTGTTCCTGGCAGCCAAGAAGTTCGCTGTTCATGAAGACGAGCGCATCGGCAAGGTGGCTGAAGTGCTGCCTCAGGCCAACTGTGGCGGCTGCGGCTTCCCCGGCTGCTCTGGTTTTGCCGGAGCCTGCGTGAAGGCAGCCGACAAAGGCTCGCTCGAAGGACTGCTCTGCCCCGTGGGCGGACAGCCCGTGATGGAGAAGGTGGCTGACATCCTCGGAATGAAAGCCGAGGCCAGCGCCCCCAAGGTGGCCGTTGTCCGGTGCAACGGAACGTGTGAGAGCCGTCCTCGCATTGCCGAATTCGACGGCGCTCAGAGCTGCCGTGTCCAGCAGATGCTGGGTTCGGGCGAGACGGCCTGTGCCTTTGGCTGTCTGGGCTGTGGCGACTGCGTGGCAGCCTGCCAGTTCGACGCCATCCGCATGAATCCCGAAACGGGCCTGCCGGAGGTCGATGAGGAGAAGTGCACCGCCTGCGGTGCGTGCTCCAAGGCTTGTCCGCGCGGCGTGATTGAGATCCGCCTGAAGGGCCTGAAGAACCGCCGCGTCGTCGTCCTCTGCAACAACAAGGACAAGGGCGCCCAGACGCGCAAGGCTTGCAGCGTAGGTTGCATCGCCTGCCAGAAGTGCGTGAAGGTCTGCAAGTTCGAGGCCATCACCGTGGACCAGAACCTCGCTTACATCGACGCCGAGAAGTGCAAGCTCTGCCGCAAGTGCGAGGAGGAGTGCCCGCAGAATGCCATCCACGCCTTCAACTTCCCGCCAAGGAAGAGCCCTGTGAGCCCCCTCCCTGCCTCCCCCAAGGGGGAGGAGACCGGTTCCTCTGAGAAGAAAGCTGTGAATACTGTTCCTGAGACTACGAAGGAAGCTCCAGCACCGCAGGCTACGAATAATCAACAATAAGAAAAACGAAGACTATGCAAGATACAAAAGTAACATCAAATCCCTCCCCCCTTGGGGGGAGATGGAGGGGGGCTTCATTCCATATAGGCGGCGTTCATCCCGCCGAAAACAAGCTCTCTGCTGCTGAGCCCATCCGTGTGGCTGCGCTCCCCAAGCAGGCCGTCTTCTCGATGTTCCAGCACATCGGTGCCCCGGCCGTTCCCGTCGTCAAGAAAGGCGATGAGGTGAAGGTCGGCACACTGCTGGGCGAAGCCGGCAAGGGTCTCAGCGTTCCTGTCTTCTCCAGCGTCAGCGGCAAGGTCAACAAGGTCGATGCCGTGCTCGACAGCAGCGGCACACGCCGTATGGCTGTCATCGTGGACGTGGAAGGCGACGAATGGCTGGAGACCATCGACCGTTCCGACAAACTCGTCACCATGAAGGACCTCGGAGGCATCACCGCCGAGGAGGTCGTCAGTCGCATCAAGGCTGCCGGCATCGTCGGCATGGGTGGTGCCACCTTCCCCACGGGTGTGAAGCTCATGCCTCCTCCCGGAACCAAGGCCGAGGCCATCATCGTCAACGCCGTGGAGTGCGAACCCTACCTGACCGCCGACCATCGCCTGATGCTCGAGAAGCCCGAACAGATCCTCGTGGGTATTCAGCTCATCAAGCACGCCGTCAATTGCCCCAAGGCTTATATCGGCATCGAGATGAACAAGCCCGATGCCATCGCCCTCATGCAGAACCTGCTGAAGGAGAAGGCTGCTCAGTACCCCGGCATCGAGGTCGTGCCCCTGAAGGTCAAATATCCGCAGGGCGGTGAGAAACAGCTCATCGACGCCGTCATCGGTCGGCAGGTGCCTGCTCCTCCCGCACTGCCCATCAACGTCGGTGCCATCGTGCAGAACGTGGGCACGGTGTATGCCATCTACGAGGCTGTGACGAAGAATAAGCCGCTGATAGAACGCATTATAACGGTCACGGGCAAAAGCGTCGCCCGGCCCTCCAACTTCCTCGCCCGCATCGGCACGCCCATGCAGCAGCTTATCGACGAGGCTGGCGGACTGCCCGAAGATACCGGTAAGATCATCGGTGGCGGTCCCATGATGGGTCGTGCCCTGATGTCGCTGGAGGTGCCCGTCACGAAGGGCAGCAGCGGCCTGCTGCTGATGACCCAGAAGGAGAGCCGCCGTGGCGAAGTCTCGCCCTGCATCCGCTGCGCCAAGTGCGTGAGCGCCTGCCCCATGGGGCTGGAGCCCTACCTCCTTGCTTCCTACGCCCGCCTGAAGGACTGGGACGGCTGCGAGAAGAACGACGTCACCTCCTGTATCGAATGTGGCTCCTGCGCCTTCACATGCCCCAGCAACCGTCCGCTGCTCGACAACATCCGCGTCGCCAAGCAGACCGTCATGGGTATCATCAAGGCACGCCACATGGAGGCAATCAGCAAGAAGTAATTATCAATTCAAAATTCATAATTCAAAATTCATAATTGTTACTGTGCGATGAAGACAGACAATATAGTGAAGCAGAAGAGTATGGACTTTGCGGTTCGGATTGTGAATCTTGTCAAGTTTCTTGTTAAGAAAATGACGTTTGTTGAACAACCGATCTGTACCCAAACAATAAAATGCGGAACCAGTATTGGCGCCAACATCAGAGAAGCAGAACATGCTGAAAGCAGGGATGATTTTATTCATAAGATGAAAGTAGCACTGAAGGAAGCTAATGAGGCTGATTTCTGGCTTGAATTACTCTATAAAACAGAGTATATCAATCAGCAGCAATATGAAAGTTTGGATAAGGATTGCAAAGAATTGAATAAGCTACTCACAGCGATTGTTAATACAACCAAAGGAAATAATTGAATAACTTTATTACTCACAGTCACGAATTTTGTTCGCAAAAGTATCAATTGTGAATTATGAATTGTGAATTGTGAATTGAAAATGACAATGAAACCTATCATTTCCCTTTCACCCCACGTCCACGGTGGCGACTCGGTGCAGAAGAATATGTACGGCGTGTGCATCGCGCTGATTCCTGCGCTGATCGCTTCGCTGTATTTCTTCGGACTGGGGTCTGCCATCGTCCTTCTGACGTCGGTGGCTGCCTGCGTGTTCTTCGAGTGGGCCATCACACGCTTCATACTGGGGCGCGAGCGTCTGACCATCTGCGACGGCTCTGCCGTGCTGACGGGTCTGCTGCTCGGCTTCAACCTGCCCTCCAACCTTCCTGTGTGGATTATTATCATCGGTGCCCTCGTGGCCATCGGCATCGGCAAGTTGACGTTTGGCGGTCTGGGCTGCAACCCCTTCAACCCCGCACTGGTCGGCCGTGTCTTCCTGCTCATCTCTTTCCCGGTGCAGATGACTTCCTGGCCTCTGAGCGGTCAGCTGGGCTACGTGGATGCCGAGACGGGTGCTACGCCGCTGGCACTCATGAAGACAGCCATCAAGACCGGCGATGCCTCTGTGCTGAACGAACTCCCCTCGGCCTTCGACATGCTCGTCGGTCAGACCGGCGGTTCTCTGGGTGAGGTCAGTGCGCTGTGCCTGCTGCTCGGCTGCTGCTTCATGCTCTGGAAGAAGATCATCACCTGGCACATCCCCGTGAGCATCCTCGGCTCGGTGTTCGTGCTCGCCGGGCTCTTCCATCTCCTCGACCCCAGCTATGCCAACCCCGTTCAGGTCATCCTCTCCGGCGGTCTGATGCTCGGTGCCTGCTTCATGGCCACCGACTACGTCACCTCGCCCATGACGGCCAAGGGTCAGCTCATCTACGGCTGCGCCATCGGCGTGCTGACCGTCCTCATCCGTGACTTCGGCAGCTATCCCGAGGGTATGAGCTTCGCCATCCTCATCATGAACGGCTTCACGCCGCTCATCAACACTTATGTCAAACCTAAACGCTTCGGGGAGGTAAAGAAATGAAAAAGCTACCATCTACATTACCTAATATGCTCTGTGTGCTGACCCTCATCTCGGTCATTGCCGCAGGAGCATTGGCCTACGTGAACAAGATCACCGTGGGCCCCATCGAAGAGAACAAGGCACGCACCCTGGCCGAGGGTATCAACAGCGTACTGGGCGTCACCGATGCCCAGGTGCAGGATACCAAGACCGTGCAGGACGCGAACGGCAACGAGGTCATCCTCTATGCCACGGATAAGGGCATGGCTGTGCAGGCCATCGACCCCAACGGCTTCGGCGGCACGCTGAAGGTGCTCGTAGGCTTCGACGAAGCAGGTGCCATCAAGGGCTACACCGTCCTTGAACATGCAGAGACCCCGGGCCTCGGTGCCAAAGCCGACTTCTGGTTCCAGAAAGGCGAGAAGGGCGACATCATCGGCAAGAACCCCGGCGAGAAGGAACTCACCGTCAGCAAGGACGGCGGCGACGTCGATGCCATCACCGCTTCCACCATCACTTCACGCGCCTTCCTCCGTGCCGTCAACATCGCTTTCCACGCCTACGCCGGTGCCTCGGCACCGGATGGCCAAAGCGGTGCAAGCAAGCAACAGACCCACCCCTCACCCTCCCTGTAAGGGAGGGGGTGAATACCTTTCAAGAATTGAGTTCATTATTTAATCATTAAAGAATCATTCACTATGTCTGATACTAATAATACTTCAAAAGTATCTGCTCCCCTCCCTTCACGGGAGGGGTCGGGGGTGGGTCTGCTTAAAATCCTCTGGAACGGCATCCTCAAGGAGAATCCGACCTTCGTCCTTCTCCTTGGCATGTGCCCCACGCTGGGAACCACCTCCAGCGCCATCAACGGTATGTCGATGGGTCTGGCCACCATGGCAGTGCTCATCTTCTCCAACTTCATCATCGCGTGCATCAAGAACCTCATCCCCGACCAGGTGCGCATCCCCTCGTACATCGTCGTGATTGCCTCCCTCGTCACTGCCCTGCAGATGTTCATGCAAGCCTACACGCCCGAGGTCTATAAGACCCTCGGTCTGTTCATCCCACTGATTGTGGTGAACTGCATCATCCTCGGCCGTGCCGAAGCCTTCGCCGCCAAGAACGGTCCCGTGGAAAGCATCTTCGACGGACTGGGCATCGGCCTGGGCTTCACCATCGCCCTGACGCTGCTCGGCGGCATCCGCGAACTCCTGGGCACCGGTAAGCTCTTCGGCACTACGCTCTATTCCGAGAACTACGGCATGCTCCTCTTCGTCCTCGCTCCCGGTGCCTTCATCGCCCTGGGCTATCTGATTGCTATCGTCAAGAAAACTGCAAAGATCTAGACCCACCCCTCACCCTCCCTGTGAGGGAGGGAGCGGTTACCAGTCAAGAATAGTACTCAATTGTATAACGAACTTAAAAAATGACCCTAAAGACCTCCTTGTAGTCTAAGCATCTTACTCCCCTCCCTCACAGGGAGGGGCAGGGGGGTGGGTCTATTATTATGGCATACTTACTCATATTCTTTTCGGCCATCTTCGTGAACAACATCGTGTTCTCGCAGTTCCTCGGAATCTGCCCGTTCCTCGGTGTGTCTAAGAAAGTGGACACCGCACTGGGCATGTCCGCTGCCGTGGCCTTCGTGCTCACGATAGCTACCATCGTGACCTACCTCATCCAGATCCTGCTCATCAAGTACGACCTGGTCTATTTGCA
This sequence comes from Bacteroidaceae bacterium, assembly GCA_017453445.1. GTDB lineage: Bacteria > Bacteroidota > Bacteroidia > Bacteroidales > Bacteroidaceae > Physcousia. The sequence continues at coordinate 3,520 of JAFTEX010000108.1, read as the reverse complement.
GACCATCGCCTTCATCCTCGTCATCGCCGCCCTCGTCCAGATGGTGGAGATCGTGCTGAAGAAGGTGTCGCCCGCGCTGTATCAGGCGCTCGGCGTCTTCCTCCCCCTGATCACCACCAACTGCTGCATCCTGGGTGTTGCCATCCTCGTGGCTCAGGGCACCTACAACGCCCAGGGCCTGGAGCCCAACCTGCTGACCGGCGTTGTATATGCCGTCAGCACCGCCCTCGGCTTCGGACTGGCACTGACCATCTTCGCTGCCGTCCGCGAGCAGCTGGCCATGATGGATATCCCCAAGGGGATGCAAGGAATGCCCATCGCCCTCGTCACCGCTGGCCTGCTGGCCATGGCCTTCATGGGCTTCGGTGGTGTGGACAATGGCCTCGCCAAGGTCTTCGGACTCTAATGACCTGTTGAGGAAATTACTCTACGCTTTCGCCCCGTACATTTCTCCAGATGTGCGGGGCGAAATGTTTTTGTTGAGGTCATTTGTGGACTCTGCTGAAGTGAACCGTCATCTTTTGGCACGCTTTTTGCAAGGAGGAAAATGGAGTGCCGCCTTGTGCGCCTCCCAAACGAAGAGTTATACACATTATTAAAATAAAAACATCATGCAAAAAGGTAATATCGGTGTAACGACCGAGAACATTTTTCCGGTCATCAAGAAATTCCTCTATTCGGATCATGAGATCTTCATCCGCGAGATTGTCAGCAACGCCGTGGATGCAACACAGAAGCTGAAGACCCTCGCCGGCAAGGGAGATTTCCAAGGTGAGATGGGCGAACTGAAGGTCACCGTGAGCGTGGACGCAGAAGCAGGCACCATCACCGTCAGCGACCGCGGCATAGGTATGACCGCCGAGGAAATCGACAAGTATATCAATCAGATAGCCTTCTCCGGCGCCAACGACTTCCTGGATAAGTACAAGGAGGATGCCAATGCGATCATCGGTCACTTCGGACTGGGATTCTACAGCTCGTTCATGGTCAGCGACCGCGTGGATATTCTGACGAAGAGCTATCAGGATGCTCCGGCCGTGAAGTGGAGCTGCGACGGGTCGCCAGAGTTCACACTGGAGGAAATCGACAAGCAGGACCGCGGAACGGACATCGTGATGCACGTGGCGGAAGACTGCAAGGAATTCCTTGAGAAAGACAAACTTGAGGGCCTGCTGAAGAAATACTGCCACTTCCTGCCCGTGCCCGTTGTCTTCGGCAAGAAACAGGAATGGAAGGACGGCAAGATGCAGGACACCGACGAGGACAACCAGGTGAACGACACCACGCCGCTGTGGACGCGCAAGCCCAGCGAGCTGAAGGATGAGGACTACAAGACGTTCTATCGTCAACTCTACCCCATGGCAGACGAGCCCCTGTTCTGGATTCATCTGAATGTGGATTATCCTTTCAACCTGACAGGTATCCTCTATTTCCCGAAAATCAAGAACAACCTGGACCTCCAGCGCAACAAGATCCAGCTCTATTGCAATCAGGTGTTTGTCACCGACCAGGTGGAGGGCATCGTGCCCGATTTCCTGACGCTGCTCCATGGCACCATTGACTCGCCGGATATTCCTCTGAACGTCTCGCGCTCCTATCTGCAGAGCGACAGCAATGTGAAGAAAATCAGCGGGTATATCACCAAGAAGGTGGCCGACCGCCTGAGCTCTCTCTTCAAGTCCGACCGCAAGGAGTTCGAAGAGAAATGGGATGACCTGAAGATTTTCATCTCCTACGGTATGCTCACCGAGGACGACTTCTATGACAAGGCTAAGTCCTTCTTCCTGCTTAAGGACACCGAGGGAAAATACTACACACTTGAAGAGTACCAGGCATTGATCAAGGACCAGCAGACGAACAAGGACGGCCAGCTCGTGTACCTCTATGCCGCCGATTGCGATGAGCACTACACGTATATTGATGCCGCTCACGCCAAAGGCTACAATGTGCTGCTGCTGGATGGCCAGCTGGACACACCGCTGGTGCAGCTGCTTGAGCGCAAGCTGGAGAAGACGACCTTCACTCGCGTGGACGCTGATGTCATCGACCGCCTGATTCAGAAAGACGATGCCCAGGGCGAGGAACTGGAAGCCGAGCGCTCTGCCAATCTGTCAGCCGTCTTCGAGACACAGATGCCAAAGACTGACAAAACGACGTATCATGTCGAAACACAAGCCATGGGTGCTGACGCAATGCCTATCGTAATCACTCAGAGCGAATACATGCGTCGCATGAAGGATATGGCACGCATCCAGCCCGGAATGGGCTTCTACGGCGAGATGCCGGATATGTATTCCCTCGTGCTGAACACAGACTCCGAACTCATCAAGAGCGTCCTCTCCGACAGCGAGGCTCAGACGGCAGAGGCCTTGAAGCCCATCGAGGCTGAGCTGAGAGGTCTGCGCGCACGCAAGGCAGTGATGCAGGCAGAGCAGGACAAGAAGAAGTACGACGAGATCACGGACGCCGAGCGCGAGGACATGAAGAAATGCTCCGACGATATCGAAGCCGAAGAAGGCAAGAAGCGCGAAGTGCTCTCTGGCTATGCTGCCGGCAACAGCCTCGTACACCAGCTCATCGACCTGGCACTCTTGCAGAATGGCCTGCTGCGCGGCGAAGCACTGACGCGGTTCGTCAAGCGCAGCGTGGATTTGCTGAAGTAAAAACGCCACCACGTTCCCTGGCGCCTGGCGGCCCAAATGGCACCCCTGCCATGATAAGATGGGGCGCCTGGCTCCGGGGAATCTGTGGATGACTCCTCCGAAGAGATTGACGCAGGTCACTTTTTCGGAAGAAAAATGCCCTAAAATTTGCACGTTTCACTGAAAAGACCTATCTTTGCAGCGTTTTTGAGGGTATTTGTTGGCTCCTTAGCTCAATTGAATAGAGCATCTGACTACGGATCAGAAGGTTATAGGTTTGAATCCTATAGGAGTCACGGAAGAGGCAATCAGCGCACAATAGCGAGGTTGCCTCTTTCTAACCCCAAAGTAACATAATGGTAAAAGAGAGAATATATGGAGAACAAACTTTCACCACAGATAACTGAGATCTTGAATTTCGGCAAAGAAGAAGCCGTTCGTCTGCATAGCCCCGTCGTCGAGCCGGAGCATTTGTTGCTGGCCATGATGCGCGAGGAATCCTGCACTGCAACCGCCATACTGCGCAACCTGGGAGTTGACTTCCTGGCGATGCGTCAGCGCCTGGAAAGTGCCGTCGTGAAAGGTGCACTGCAAAAGGACCCGCTGCTGAGCGATGCTGCCAGCCGCATCATCAAGCTGATGTTGCTGGAGGCGCGTGCCATGCAGGCTGAGTGGGCCGATACGGAACACTTGCTGCTGGCAATGCTTCGCAACGGCGAAGAGTCCGTCTGTCGCCAGTTGACAGAAGCCGGAGTGGATTATCAGCAAGTGAAGAATGCTCTCACCCAGAAGCAGGATCCTCAGGCTGGATTCGGCTACACCGACGAGGATGAGGACGACGATGATGACGAAGAAGACCTGCATGACAGCGGTCGCCC